>JBEPYU010000003.1:0-86440 GCA_041641215.1 Thermaceae bacterium | reverse complement strand
CTTGGAGGAGGTAGGGGCCTACTTCGGGGTGACCCGGGAGAGGATCCGCCAGATCGAGAACAAGGCCCTGCGCAAGCTCAAGTACCACGAGTCCCGGACCCGGAAGCTCAGGGACTTCCTAGACTGATACCCTTTACTTTTGGTTCCTGCGCTTCCAGGTTCCAAAAAAACTCCGCGGGGACTTTCTACCGGGGCCCCCATGCGGGCTTGGGGCCCGCATGGGGTGGTATGAAGCGGGCCACCTCCCAAAGGGCCGTCTCCCCGGGGGCCTCCCCCTCGTCCCGCACCAGGGCCACCTCCCTCACGGTAAAGGAGCGCCTGGGAGGGGGGGGAAGCCCCTGGGCCAGGTCCCGGGCCTCCCCCTCGGAAAGGCCCAGGGCCAGGGTGAGGTGGGGGATATAGCCTGGCCCCTCGAGCTCCTTAAGGGGCGGGGCCAGGACCTCCAAGGCCCGGTGGAGGCGGCAGAAGGGGGTACCCCCATAGGCCCTGAGGTAGACCACCCCTTGGGGAAAATAACCCCAGCCCCCCAGGCGGACCCGAAAGGGCCCATGGCCCCTGAGGATCCCCTCTAGGGCAAGGCGCAGGGCCCCTTCCCCGTAGGGCCAGGCGAAGGGCTGACGCAGGTTCATGTGGGGCGGGCCGAAGCCCTTGACCGCGTAAGCTTTTTGGATCTCTTCCATGAAAGCCCGGAGGTCCCCAGGGGGCCAGACCAGGACCCCGTACACGCGGGCAGTATACCCCAAGGCCCCTATCCCTTAGCATGGGGGCGTGGAGCGGACCTACCTTTACCGGGGCCGGATCCTCAACCTGGCCCTCCAGGGGCCCTACGAGATCGTGGAGCATCGGCCGGCGGTGGCGGTGATCGCCCTCGAGCAGGGCAAGATCCTCTTCGTGCGGCAAACCCGCCCCGCAGTGGGGCTTAGGCCCTTGGAGATCCCCGCGGGGCTCATCGAGCCTGGGGAAGATCCCCTAACGGCCGCCCAGCGGGAGCTTGCGGAGGAAACGGGGCTTGGCGGGGACCTCACCCTCCTCTTTAGCTTCTTCGTCTCCCCGGGGTTTACGGACGAGAAGACCTATGTCTTCCTGGCCGAGAACCTCAGGCCCGCAAAGGCTAAGCCCGACGAGGGGGAGGACCTAGAGGTCCTCTGGCTTTCCCCCGAGGAGGCCTTGGCCCTCCACCAAAGGGGGGAGGCGGAGTTTTCGGCCACGGGGCTCGTGGGGGTGCTCTACGGCCATGCTTTTCTCCGAGGTAGGGGACGTCCCTAAGGGGCCCAAGGTGGTGGCCGTGGGCTCCTTCGACGGGGTCCACCTGGGCCACCGCCACCTCCTCCACCGGGCCCGGGCCGAAGCCCAGGCCCTAGGCCTTCCCCTTCTCGTCTACACCTTCGATCCCCCCACCAAGGTCTTCACCCGGGGGGAGGGGCTTTTGATGGACCTCGAGGAAAAGGTGGAGGCCCTCAAGGAGGCCGGGGCGGAAGTGATCCTCGCGGTACCCTTCAACGAGGCCTTCGCCCAAAGGAGCGCAGGGGAGTTCCTGGGGGACCTCCGGGCCCTCGAGGCCCAGGCCATCCACGTGGGGGCGGACTTCCGGTTTGGCCGGGGGCAAGGGGGAGGGCCTGAGGACCTCGAGGAGGTGGCCCCGGTCCGGGTGACCCCCCTTCTGGAGCTCGGGGGGGAGCCGGTCAAGTCCAGCCGGATCCGGGCCCTCCTCAAGGAGGGGAAGGCCGAGGAGGCCCGCCACCTCCTGGGCCGCCCCTACGGGGCTAGGGGGGTGGTGGTCCGGGGGGATAGGTTGGGACGGGCCTTGGGCTTTCCCACAGCCAACCTGGCCGTCCATCCCCTGAAGATCCTCCCCCCAGGGGTCTTTGCGGTGGAGGCCGAGGGGCGGTTCGGCCGGAGGAAGGGGATGGCCAACGTGGGGAGGAGGCCCACCCTAGGGGGTGGGGAGATGCGGCTTGAGGTCCACCTCCTGGGCTTTGCGGGGGACCTCTATGGGGAGGAGGTCCGGGTCACCTTCCTCAAGCGCCTGCGGGAGGAGGCCCGGTTTCCGACCCTCGAGGCCCTAAGGGCCCAGCTCCAAAAGGACCTCGAGGCCACCCGGGCCTACTTCGGCCTTTAGCCCTCCTGGAAGTAGGTGAGCTTGGGGGCCCGGTTGGCCCGCACCTCGTCGAGCCGCCGCACGGGGGTGGTGTAGGGAGCCCCTTCCAGCCACTCCTTGGGCTTCGTCAGGAGCTCCCCCATGGCCTCGGCAAAGGCCTCCAAGGTTTCCTTGGACTCCGTCTCCGTGGGCTCCACCATGAGGGCCTCCTTGACGATGAGGGGGAAGTAGACCGTAGGGGGGTGGAAGCCGTACTCCAAAAGCCCCTTGGCCAGGTCCAAGGCCCGGAAGCCCGGGGGAGGCTGGGCCACGAACTCGTGCATGGTGGGCCCGTCGTAAGGGATGCGGTAACCCTTCTCCTTGAGGAGCTCCTTGAGGTAACGGGCATTGAGAACGGCCAGGGCGGCAGCCCTCTTAAGGCCCTCTAGGCCCAAGGTGCGGATATAGGCCCAGGCTCGCACCAAGGCCAGAAAGTTCCCATAGAAGCTCCGCACCCGGCCGATGCTCTTGGGACGGTCGTGGTCCAGGTAAAAGCCCTCCTCCCCCCGGGCCACCAGGGGAACCGGGAGGTAGGGGGCGAGGTGGGCCTTCACGGCCACGGGACCCGAGCCCGGCCCCCCGCCCCCGTGGGGCACGGTGAAGGTCTTGTGGAGGTTGAGGTGGACCACGTCGAAGCCCATGTCCCCAGGCCGGGCCCAGCCCATGATGGCGTTGAGGTTGGCCCCATCGTAGTAGAGCTGGACCCCGGCCTCGTGGCACAGGCGGGCGATCTCCAGGATCTTCCGCTCAAAGAGCCCTAAGGTGTTGGGGTTGGTGAGCATGAGGGCGGCCACGTGGGGCCCAAGCTCGCGCTTTAGGGCCTCGAGGTCCACCTCCCCATCCGGCCCCGAGGGGATCTCCCGCACCTCGTACCCCGCCATGCTGGCCGTGGCGGGGTTGGACCCGTGGGCGGAGTCGGGGACCAGGACCACCCGCCGCCTCCTCCCCTCCCCCCGGTCCTCGTGGTAGGCCCGGATGATGAGGATCCCCGTAAGCTCCCCGTGGGCCCCGGCCGCAGGCTCCAGGGTGATGGCCTCCATGCCGGTTAGGGCCTTGAGGTACTCCCCAAGCTCCCACATGAGGGCCAGGGCCCCTTGGACCGTGGCCGGGTCCTGGTAGGGGTGGAGGTCCTGGAAAAGGCGGACCGCCTCCTCGTGGAGCTTGGGGTTGTACTTCATGGTGCAGCTCCCCAAGGGGTAGAAGGTGGTGTCCACCCCCACCTGGCGCCGGGAAAGCCCCGTGTAGTGCCGCACCAGGGTGAGCTCGTCCACCTCGGGTAGCCTAGGGGGGGTTTCCCGGAGGTAGGCCTTGGGGATGTAGGCTTCCGGTTCCGGAGCCTCCCGCACGAGCCTAAGCCCCCGCCGCCCCTTCCGGCTCCTTTCGAAGATCAAGGGGTAGTTCACGCGAGCACCTCCCGCAAAGCCTCCCGCAAGGCGAGGAGGTCCTCCTCCTCATGGAGCTCCGTGGCCGCAAAGAGGGCAAGGGCCTCCCCATACTCCTCGGGCACCGGGACCGCAGCATGGAGGCCCCTCTGGGCCAGGGCCTTCCGCACCTCCAGGGGGCTTCGGGGAAGCCGGAGGACGAACTCGTTGAAAAAGGGCTCTGGGGTATGGGCCTCCACCCCGGGGAGCTCGAGGAGAAGGTCCCGCAGGCGGTGGGCCATGGCCACCCCCTTCATGGCCACCTCCTTAAGCCCCTCGGGGCCCAGGCCCGCGAGGTAAATGGCCCCCATGAGGGCCGTGAGCTGGGCGTTGGTGGTGATGTTGCTCTTGGCCTTCCCCCGCCGGATGTACTGCTCCCGGGCCTGGAGGGCCAGGAGGAAACCCCGGCGCCCCTCCACGTCCAGGGTCTCGGCCACCAAACGGCCCGGCATCTGGCGCACGAGGTCCTGCCGGGCCGCCAGGTAGCCAAAGTGAGGCCCCCCAAACCCCATGGGTAGGCCCAGGCCCTGGCCATCCCCCACCGCAATGTCCGCCCCGTAGGCCCCGGGGGGCTTCAGGACCCCAAGGCTTAGGGGGTCGGCCACCACCACCAAAAGGGCCCCTGCCCCGTGGGCGGCCTCCGCCAGGGGGCCAAGGTCCTCTAGGGCCCCGAGGAAGTTGGGGTTTTGGGCCACCACTGCCCCTACCCCCTCCCCCACGGAAGGGGCAGGGGTCCTTCCCCCCTCGAGGGGGAGGACGGCCACCTCCCCCCCCACGGCTTCGAGGTAGGTCTTGAGGACCATCCGGTACTCGGGGTGAACCCCTTGGGAGACCAGGACCCCCATGCGCCCCGTGGCCCTTAGGGCCATCAGGACCCCTTCCGCCAAGGCCGTGGACCCGTCGTAGAGGGAGGCGTTGGCCACCTCGAGGCCCGTGAGCTCCGCGATCATGGACTGGTACTCGAAGATGGCCTGAAGAACCCCCTGGCTCACCTCGGGCTGGTAGGGGGTGTAGGCGGTGAGGAACTCCCCCCGCCCCCCCAAGGCCTGGACCACCGGGGGCACATGGTGGCTCCGTACCCCACCCCCCAGGAAGGCCTTGTGGGCGGGCAGGTTTCTCCGGGCAAGAGCCCTTAGGGCCTCGAGGACCTTCCACTCGGGTAAGGGCTCGGGGAGGAGAATGGGGGGCTTGAGGATCTCCTTGGGCAGGTCCTCGTAAAGCTCCTCCAAGGAGGCCTTCCCCAGGCGGGCCAGCATGGCCTGGATCTCTTCAGGAGTATGGGGGGTGTAGTCCACGGGGATATTCTTCGCAAAAAGGGACCCGGCCACCAGGCCTCAACTCACAAAAGGCCCTAGGCCTGGGACTCCAGGACCTCCTGGTACCCTTCCGCATCCAAAAGCTCGTCCAGCTCGGCCATATCCTTGGGCCGGATGCGGAAGATCCACCCCTCCCCGTAAGGGTCCTGGTTGATGAGATCCGGGTTTTTCCCCAGGGCGGCGTTCACCTCCACCACCTCTCCCGAAACAGGGGCGTAGATGTCCGAGGCGGTTTTGACGCTCTCCACCGCAGCCACCGCCTCCCCCCTGGCCACCACCCGGCCCACCTCGGGAAGCTCCACGTACACGATGTCCCCCAAGGCGTCTTGGGCGTAGTCCGTGATGCCCACAAGCACCGTGTCCCCCTCGGGGAGGGCCCACTCGTGGTCCTTGGTGTAAAAGCGGTCCTTGGGTATATCCATGGCTCTACCTCCAACCCTGGCCTATTTTAGCGGCACAAAGGGCAAGGGGCTTGGGTGGGCGGGAATGGGCTTACCCCGGACCTCCACGAAAAAGGGCTCCTCCGCCTCCTCCTCCACATAGGCCAAGGCGATACCCCTTTCCAGAAGGGGGGAATAGCCCCCGCTCGTCACCTGGCCCACCGGCCTATCCCCCGAGAGGACCTTGTACCCCTCCCTGGGGATACCTACCTCCAGGACCAGGCCCAGGAGCCGCACCCGGCAGGGGCTTCGGAGCATGGCCTCCCGGCCGAAAAAGGCCTTTTCCCGCTTCACCACCCAGGCCCAAGGGGTGCAAAGGGGGTTGGTAGCCTCCGTGAGCTCGTGGCCATAAAGGGGAAAACCCGCCTCCAGGCGGAGGCTATCCCGGGCCCCAAGGCCAGCTGGGGTGGCCCCCGCGGCCACCAGGGCCTCGAACACCGCCTCCGCGTCCTCAGGGGCTAAGAAGAGCTCAAACCCATCCTCCCCCGTATACCCCGTGCGGGCCAAAAGGGCCCTCCTCCCCGCCACCCGTGCCCAGAACACCTCGTTCTTGCGCCTCTCCCCTAGGGGAACGTCCACCAGGCCCTGGAGGAGGTCTTGGGCCTTAGGCCCCTGGAGGGCGAGGAGGGCGGTCTCCTCCGACCGGTCCAAAAGGTCCACCCGAAAACCCCTGGCCAAGGCCCGAAGGTGGGCCAGGTCCTTGGCGATGTTGGCCGCGTTCACCACCAGGAGGTAGGCCTCCTCCTCCAGGCGGTAGAGGTAGGCGTCGTCCACCACCCCCCCCTCCTCGTTCGGGAGGAGGGTGTACTGGGCCCGGCCCACCCTAAGCCGGGAGGCGTCGTTGGCCGTGGCCCACTGGAGGAAGGCCAGGGCCTCAGGGCCCCGGATATGGAACTCCCCCATGTGGCTTACGTCGAATAGGCCCGCACGCCGCCTCACCGCCAGGTGTTCCTCCTTGATGGAGGTGTACTGGAGGGGAAGAAGGTACCCCGCGAAAAGGGTCATCCGGGCCCCGTGCCGGAGATGGGCCGGATAAAGGGGGGTCTTTAAGCCGTCCACGCCCCCATCATACCCTTCCTGCGCTTCCAGGCTCCCAAAAACTCCACGGGGACTTTCCACCGGGGTCCCCATGCGGGCTTGGGGCCCGCGTGGGGTGGTATCATACCCTTTACTTCTGGTTCCTGCGCTCTCAGGTTCCCAGAAGGCTCCATAGGGACTTTTCTACCGGGGTCCCCATGCAGGCGTAAGCCTGCATGGGGTGGTATCATAGGCCAAGGTCCCGCCTGAGGGCCTCGTCGCTATTGTCCTCCAGGACCTCCTCCCGCTTGGTGGCCCAGGCGGGAAAAGGGAAGTGCAGGAGGAGGGGCACGGGGATCTCCGGCTGGTGGAGGACCACCCTCCCTGGGGGGAGGATAAGGGCCCGCTTGCGGAAGCTTTGGGGTAGGTAACCGTACTCCGGCCGCTCGGCTTCGGCCGCGTCCAGGCGGCCCACGACCCGGATGGCCGCGTTGCCCACCACCCGGCGCTCCACCTCGCTTGCCGTCTGCTGGGCCCCGATGAGGATCACCCCCAAGGAGCGGCCCCTTTCCGCGATGTCCAGGAGGATCTCCCGGATGGGGCTTTCCCCCTCCCGGGGGGCGTACTTGTTGAGCTCGTCCAAAACGACGAAGACCCGCCCCCCGTAGCCCCCCCGCTCCTTGCGCTCGAAGAGGTCCTTAAGGAGAGCCCCCACCACGAAGGCCTGGGCCCTGGGGTGGAGCTTGGCGATGTCCACCACGTGCACCTGGGGGCCTGCGAGGGGGTTAGGGGGATTCCCCGGTTGGTCCCCGCGGATGAGGTGCCCCACGTGCCCCTCCATGGCCCGAAGCCGGCGGACGAAGGCCTCGAGGGTGCTCCGGGCCTGCCGGGTGGTCCAGGCGGGGTCCCCCTTGCCCTCCTCCTCGGGGCCCAGGAGCTTGAACTCCAGGTAGCGCACCAGGTCCCCAAAGCGCCTAAGCCTAGACCCCCCCAGGTCCTGAAAGGCCAGACCCTCCCCTTCCGGGCTCCCCGCCCAATCCTCCACCCTGAGGAAGGGGCCCTTCTGACCCTGGGCCAAGGCCCTAAGCCTCTCCGTCACCTGGGCCACGAGAAGCCCGAGGTTCCCCGCCTCCCGGTCGGCGAAGAGGAAGGGCAAAAGGCCCCCCTGGCTGAACTGGACCAGGTCCCAATGGTAGGCCTCCACCCCTTCTAGGCGGGTATCCACATCGGGGATCAGGCTCTCCTTTTTGGGTGGGGCCCGGAAGGCCACGCTGCGGAAAGGGGTGGGCTCGAGGCCCAAGCGGCGGTAGGCCGCCTGGTCCTCGGGCCTTAGGCGGTGGTTGGGCTTATCCAGGAAGAAGAGGTCCTCCCCCTTGGCGTTGAAGATGAGGACCTTGGCCAGGTGGGCGTTCTCCAGGACCATGCGCCTAGGGTCCGAGGGGTCCTTGGCCTCGAGGAGGCTTTTGACCAGGAAAAGGGCGTAGCTCGTCTTGGCCGCTACCCCGCTGATCCCGGAGATGTTCACGTGTCCCCCCTTGACCCCGTTCAGGAACTCCACGTTCAGGTAGGCCACCTCCCCGCTCGCCAGGAGGCCTGCAGGGAGCTTGGTGCTCCCCCTGGGGTTCCGCATGCCGTCGTAGTAGAGGGCCTTCTCCAGGTCCTCCCCTTGGGCCAAGCGCACGGGGGCCCCCGGGTCTGGGGGGAGGTACTCCTCGGGGTCGATCCGGGTCACCCGCACGTGGGCCACATAGGCCAAGGAAAAGGGAATCCTACCCTCCGCGGCCAAAAAGGCGTCCGTGTCAAACCCCTCCCCCTCGTGGAGTTTGGCCACGTGGTCCACCAAACCATAGAAGCGCACCCCTCCCCCCCCAGGATGAGGGGACTCGGCCACCACCACGTCGTCCAAGCGCAAGGCCACCCCCTCCCGCACCCCCACCCAAAACTCCAAGGGGGTGGCCTCTCGGCTCCCTAGGACCACCCCTACCTTCACCGCACACCTCCAAGGTGGCGGGCCAAAATCCGGACCACCACCCTCCGATCCCCGAGCCAGCGGCCCAAAACCCGCTCCAACCCCCCGATGGGCAGGAGGTTTTGGGGGGCCCGGGGGTCTTTCGCCGGGTGGGAGGCCAGGGCCTGGCCTAGGCTCAAGGAAAGCTCGGCCAAGGCCTCAAAACCTGCCTCGGGGGCCTCCACCCGCAAAAGCCCCGCCCCCGGGGGGTAGCCTCCCGGCAAGGGTAGGGCCAGGTACCAGCTCGCAAGGCACAGGGTCACCCCCCCCACCCTCCGCCTTTTCCTAAAGGCTGGGGTCCGCTCTCCAGGGCGGAGGGCCACGAGGAGACCCTCCTTGTCCTCGGGCAGGTAACGGGCCCAGTGGCGCTTGATGAGGCCCAAGGCGGGACGGTTATCGAAGGGCAAGGGCCCATCCATCACCACCACCCCCCCCTCCAGCCCCTGGGCCAAGGCCGCCTCGAGGCGGGCCCTCTCCCCTTGGAGGGCCTGGAGGAGGGCCATGGGATCCCCCTCCCCCTCTAGGGGCTCATAGCGGAGCCCCCCCACCTCCAAGGGGGCCTCGAGGCCCACCGCGTAGCGCCGGACCCACACCCTTTCCTCAAGGAGGCGCAAGGTCCCCTCCTTCCAAAGGAGGGCCCCCACAGCGAGGGCCCCGAGGAGGGCATAGCGCCGGCCGTCAAAAAGCAGGGCCTCCACCCGCTCCTTTCCGTCCACGAAGTAGAGGGTGGGCCAGGCCACCTCCCGGCCCCCCCTGGCCTTCCAGGGCTCCTCCAAGGGCTCCCAAGGGCCAAGCTCCTCCCCCCCTAAGGCCTCGGGGGGCTCGTAGGCCGTTGGCCAGGGCAGGATCCGGTAGGCCATGGCTAACCCGGCACCCGGTAGGGCAGGTAATGGGGTTTCCAGAAGCGGCTTTGGACAAAGGCCAAAAGACCTTCCAGGCCAAGCCCCAAAACCCGCTCCTCCTCCGCAACGCCCTCCGCCAAGGCCCTGGCCATCACCCGGGCCGCGATGTAGGGGGAAACCTCCCTTAGGGCCGCCACCGGCGGGTAAAGGAGGTGGGGGAAATGGGCCTTGGTCCACTCGTAGAGGGCATAGGCCGCCTCCAGGACCATCCCGTCCGTAACCTCCCTAACCCGGGCCAAAACCGACCCCAGGCCCAGGCCCGGAAAGATAAAGGCGTTATTCCCCTGGCCGATGGGAACGAGCCTCCCCTTGAAGCCCACCGGGGGGAAGGGGCTTCCTGCGGCCACTAGGGCGCGGCCATCCGTCCAATAGATGAGGTCTTCGGGCAGGGCCTCCGTGGCCGAGGTAGGGTTGGAAAGGGGGAAGATGATGGGCCTCGAGGTGTTGGCCAGCATGGCCCGCACCACGGGCTCGGTGAAGCTTCCCGCCTGCCCCGAAAGCCCAAGGAGAACCGTGGCCTTGGCGTTTTCGATGGTCTCCAGGAGGCCGGGGTAAGGCCCCGCAAAGCGCCACCCCTGGAGCCTCTCCGCCCTTTGGGCGAAGGGCCGCTTGTAGGCCTCCATGGAGCGGCCCTCCACGAGAAGCCCCTTGGAGTCCAGGACCAAAACCCGGGCCCGGGCCTCCTCCTCCGGAAGGCCCTCCCGCTTGAGGCCCTCGAGGAGGGCCCAGGCCACCCCGATTCCCCCCGCCCCCGCCCCATAGACCACGATCACCTGGTCGGCAAGCCGTTCCCCTTTGAGCCGGCAGGCGGAAAGGACCCCCGCCAAGGCCACCGCCCCCGTGCCCTGGATGTCGTCGTTGAAGGAGGGGATCACCTTCCGGTAACGCGCCAAAACGGCAAAGGCCGTGTCCTTGGCAAAGTCCTCCCACTGGATCAGGGCCTTGGGGTAGCGCCGCCTCACCGCCTCTACAAAGCGGTCCAGGAAGTCGAAGTAGGCCTGCCCCTTGAGGCGCTTGTGCCGGACCCCTAGGTAGAGGGGATCGTTCAGGAGGTCCTCCCGGTCCGTGCCCACGTCCAGCTCCACGGGAAGGGTCTTGTCAGGGCCTACCCCCCCCACCGCGGTGTAGAGGGTGAGCTTGCCGATGCTGATGGCCATTCCCCCATAGCCCTGGTCCCCGATGCCCAAAATGGCCGAGGAATCCGTGGCCACGATAAGCCGGACCTCCTCCAGGGGGACGTTGGCCAAGGCCTCCTCGATTCGGTCGATGTTTTTGGTGCTTGCGGTGAAACCCCGGGGATAACGGTAGATGCGGGAAAACTCCCGCACCGCCTCCCCCACCGTAGGGGTGTAGAGGATGGGGAGCATCTCCTCCAGGTGGTCCACCAAAAGGGCATAGAAGAGGACCTCGTTGCGGTCTTGGAGGTGGCGGAGGTAGATGTGCTTTTCCAGGGGATCGTCGATGAGCCGGTAGCGGCGGTAAACCCGCTCCTTTTGCTCCTCGAGGGTGGAGACATGGGGAGGAAGAAGGCCCTCCAGGCCAAGGAGGCGGCGCTCCTCCTCGGTAAAGGCCGTGCCCTTGTTGAGAAGGGGGAGGCGGAGGAGGAGGAAGCCCCGCACGAAGGGCTCCAGGTAGCGCTCCCCCCTTTCGTCCCGCTTGACGTCGTAATAGCGGCTAACGGGCATGGCTACACGTTGAAGCCGAACATCCGCATCATCCGTTTGCCCTCCTCCGTCATCCGTTCTGGGGTCCAGGGTGGGGTCCAGACGAACTCCACGTTCACCCCCTGGACCCCAGGGAGGCGCATCACCGCCATCTCCGCGTCCGCCTTCACCACGTCCTGGGCTGGGCAGCCGATGGCGGTGAGGGTCATGGTGATGTCCACGAGGCCGTTTTCGTGGATCTCCACCCCGTAGACTAGGCCTAGATCCACGATGTTCACCGGGATCTCGGGGTCGTAGACCACCTTCAGGGCCTCGAGGACCTCTTCCTTTGTAGGCAACCTGGCCGCAGGCGCTTCCTCCATACCTCCCACTATAGTCGGGTTCGGAATATAATGCCCCTGGTTGGGGAGTAGCCCCAAGGCCAGGTCCCCGTCAGGACGGGCGGGGAGGCCCCGGGGGCCTGGGGGGTAGAAAGCCCCGGGCAAGACCACCGCAGGGGGCGGTGGCCTTTTTGTTTGGAGGTAGGTATGGAGTGGAGCGTCCTTTCGGTCATCCTCATCCTGGCGGCCCTAGAGGTCATCCTCTCAGCGGACAACGCCCTGGTCCTAGGCCTCCTCGTGCAAGGGTTACCCAAGCACCTCCGGGCCAAGGCGCTTTTCTATGGCATCCTCGGGGCCTATATCCTGCGGGGCTTGGCCCTGGTCTTCGCCGTCTGGGTGATCAAGTTCTGGTGGATCCAGGCCCTAGGGGCGGCCTACCTCCTCTGGGTGGCCCTGCGCCACTTCCTTGGGCGAAAGGGCCACACCCCGCCCCCGGCTACGGTCAGCGCGGGGGAGTTCTGGAAGGTGGTGGCCAAGATCGAGCTCATGGACCTAGCCTTTGCCGTGGACTCCGTGCTGGTGGCCGTGGCCCTCTCGGACAAGCTATGGGTCATCATCACCGGGGTTTTCCTGGGGATCCTGGCCCTAAGGGCCTTGGCCACCCTTGTGGTAAGCCTCCTGGACCGTTACCCCCGTTTCGGGACCTTGGCCTATGTGGTGGTGGGGCTTGCGGGGCTTAAGCTGGCCGTGGGGGCTTGGGATAAGCTTTCCAAGGAAACCCTCGGCCGCCCCGAGCTGGCCCTTGGCCTGGACAAGGAAGCCTTCAGCCTCTTCATCCTCCTGGTCCTCATCCTGGGTAGCGTCTGGGCCCTAAGGAAACCTGCGGAGAAGGCCGCATAATGGCCTACCTAATCCCTGGCCTGGTGGTCTTCCTAGAGGTAGGCCTACCCATCGGCCTCTTCGTGCCTGGGGGTGATACGGCCTTAGGGGTCCTCGCAGGGGAAGGAGGGCTTAGCCTCTTCCTCGGGGCCTTTTGGGGCCACCTCCTCGGCTACCGGGTGGGGCTTGCCCTGCTCAAGGCCAGGGTCCCCGAAAGGGGGGAGGACCTGAATGGCCCTTGGGCCCTCCTCCTTGCGCCCTTCCTCCCCGGGATACGCACGGCCATGCCCCTCCTCCTTGGGGCCATGGCCTTTCCCCTTAAGGCCTACATCCCCCATAGCCCCCTGGCCAGCCAGGCCTGGTCCTCCTGGGGTACCCCCTTGGCTGGTCTGGATGGGCCTTGGGGGGGTGGTCCTAGGGCATTTCCTTTGGGCTAGGTGGAAGGCTTCCCAAAAGCCAAGGAAATGAACGCCCGACCCCCTTTTGGAGGGAATCCCCAAGGGGGAGGCCACCTCCTCATACCCTTTACTTTTGGTTCCTGCGCCTCCAGGTTCCAAAAAAACTCCATGGGGACTTTTCTACCGGGGCCCCCATGCGGGCGCAAGCCCGCATGGGGTGGTATCACTCCTCGAGGAAAAAGTCGCCGTCCACCCTCTTCACGCAATAGGTGGCGGCCACGGAAACGCCCACGTTATGCTCAAACATAAGCTCGGCAAGCTGTCTCCCATCCACGAGGACGATGCGCCCGTCCACCCTTTCCGCATACTCCTTGGCCTCCCGGGTAAACGTGGAGGTGGTCATGAAAACCCCCTTGCGGGCCCGGTAGGCCTGAAGAGCCCCCACAAAGCTTTGCACCTCGGGCCTTCCCACAGGCCTATCCCAACGCTTGGCTTGGATGTAGATGGCCTCGAGGCCTAGCCGGTCTTCCTTGATGATCCCGTCGATGCCTCCATCCCCGCTTGGCCTGGTGGCCTGGGCCGCCTCTGGGAAGGAACCCCCATAGCCCATCCGCACCAAGAGCTCCACCACAAGCCGCTCGAAGAAGGCCGGCGAGGCCTCCTTCACCCGTTCGAGCAGGTCTTCCAGCACCTTTTCCTTGAGGGCAGCGTAGGCCCTTTCCAAAGCCTCTTCCGGAGACAGGAGGGCCCCTTGCTCCTCGGGCCACCCACGGGTCCTTGGGGTCCTAGGGCGCCGGCTCCCCTCCCAAAAGGCACGGAAACCCTCAAAACGCATGAGGAAAGCGTTGTCTATGCCCTTCGGGTTTTCCCTTAGGACCTCGAGGCCCAAAGGGGTGATGCGCACCCAACCCGGGCGCGGGCTCTCCAAAAGCCCTGCCTTCTTCAGGTAGGTCCTGGCCCAGCCCACACGGTCGGCGAAGACGGGGGAACCGCTTGGCAAGAGGGCATTGCGTTCTTCCTCCGTAAGCCCAAAGGTCTCCGCCAAAAGGAGGACCAGGTCCTTCAACCTATACTCCTTGGGGCTTCCGTCCCTGGCCAAAGCCCGCAACAGGGGAAGCATGAGGGTTTGGTAGTCGGGGATAGGCATGGTTCGCCTCCTCCGGGCCCCTTTTCGCAGGCCTAGGGGTTTTGGGGCCTCTTCGGTAGTAGAATATCCCCGCGAACCTAGAGTGGGACGGCCTATTTGGGTAGCGGGCGGACCGGATCCAGGCCTCCATCATCGGGAGCTCCTCAAGCTCACCCAAAGGCCCGGCATCCTGAGCTTTGCGGGAGGGCTTCCGGCCCCAGAGCTTTTCCCCAAGGAAGAGGCGGCCCAAAAGGCCGCAGCCATTCCCTAAGGATAAAGGCGAGATAGCCCAGGGATGTCGTCCCAGATCTGGCGGAAGAAGCGCCCGAAGTCCTCCTTGGAGAGGCGGCTTTTCTCCCGTCCCTCAGGGGTGGGCTTGCGGTAGCCTCCGGGCTTCCGCTGCATGGTCCGCTTGTGCCAGATGATGGGGTTCAGGTTGTCCCGATCCTGCGGCAGCGGACCTGGATGTCCGCGTGGAGGGGAAAGACCAGGTGCCGCCCAAACCGCCTGCGGGCCACGGCCACATCCCCCACCACGATCACTAGCCTCCCCCCAGGCACGAGGAGGCGAAAGGCCTCCCGCCATACCCGGTCCAGCTCATCCAGGAAGGCCTCGTAGTCCTCGATGTTCCCCATCTGCCCGGGCACGTCCTCGTACCGCTTGAGGGTCCAGTAGGGCGGAGAGGTTAAGACCAGATGGACGGAAGCCTCAGGAAACTCGGCGAGCACCTTCCGGGCGTCTCCCACGTGGAGCGTGTAGGCTGCTCCCGTGGGGAAACGCCTTCGGGGCTGACCATCGGCCAGACCTTCCCCCGAGAAAACCGGAAAACGCCTCATTAAGGGCGATTATACGGGGCCTTCCAACGTAATCCCCTCGGGCCACCCTCCCCCCAGGGCCTCCCAGGCCCGGACCAGGTCGGAGGGCACGGGGGCCAGGAACTCCAGGATCCGCCCGGTCCTGGGGTGGGGGATCCTCAGCTCGTAGGCGTGGAGGGCCTGGCGGGGGATGTGGGGTGAGGGCCGGCCGTAAAGGGTATCCCCCAGGATGGGGGCTCCGAGGTACCTGAGGTGCACCCGGATCTGGTGGGTCCGGCCCGTGTGGGGCCGGGCCTCCACCAAGGCGTAGGGGCCTTGGGTGGCCAGGATCCGGAAATCCGTCTCCGCATACCGGGGGGCCACCCCCCCCACGTGCATCCGGTGCCGGTCCACAGGGTGGCGGCCAATGGGGGCGATGAGGGTACCCTCCCTGGGGTGGCCCTCCGTTAGGGCCAGGTAGCGCTTGAAGACAAAGCGGTCCCGGAAGGCCCGGGCCAGGGCCTCGTGGGCCCCCCGGTGCTTGGCCACCACCAGCACCCCGCTCGTGTCCTTGTCCAAACGGTGGACGATGCCGGGCCGAACGAGCTCGGGGGGGCCCTCAGGGACCTCCCACCCTAGGCGGCCAAGGAGGGCATTCACCACGGTCCCGCTGTACACCCCAGGGGCAGGGTGGGTGAGGAGGCCCGGGGGCTTGTTCAGGACCAAGAGGTCCTCATCCTCGTAGAGCACGGCCAAGGGGAGGTCTTCCGGAAGGACCAGGGGCTTCTCCAGGAGGGGCTCCACGGCCACCTCCTCCCCCTTAAGGCGGTAGGCGGGCTTGAGGACCACCCGGTCCCCCACCCGCACCCGTCCCCCCTGGATCCAGGCCTGGGCCTGGGCCCGGCTTACCGCGCAGGCCTCGGCCACCGCCTGGTCTAGACGCACTCCCTCCTTACGGAAGCGCACCACGAGGGTAGATTTTACCCAAAAGCCCCCAAGGCCATCTTTAGCCTAGAAGCTGTGCTCCTCCCCCGGGAAAACCCCTTCCCTTACCTCCCGCACATAGGCCGAGAGGGCCTCCCCGATGAGCTTCCCCCCCTCGAGGTAGCGCTTGACGAAGCGGGGCTTGAACTCCCCATAAAGCCCCACCACGTCGTGGAAGACGAGGACCTGGGCGTCCGTGTGGGGACCCGCCCCGATCCCCACGGTGTGGATGCGGAGCCTCTCCGTGATCTCCTTGGCCAGGAGGGCGGGCACCATCTCCAGGACCACCCCGTAGGCCCCCGCGGCCTCGAGGGCCAGGGCCCCCTTGAGGATGCGCGCGGCCTCCTCCGGGTGGCGGCCCTGGAGGCGGTAGCCCCCAAGCTGGCTGGCCGTCTGGGGGGTTAGGCCCACATGGCCCAAGACCGGCACCCCGGCCCGAGTAAGCCCCGAGACGATCTCCACCACCTCCTCCCCACCCTCGAGCTTCACCGCGTCGGCTCCCCCCTCCTTGAGGAGGCGCTCCGCAGCCCCTAGGGCCCGGTCCAAGGTGGCGTAGGAGAGGTAGGGCAGGTCGGCCACCAGGAAGGTGTTCGGGGCCCCCCGGCGGGCAGCCTTGGTGTGGTGGAGGATCTCCTCCAGGGTCACGGGCAGGGTGGAAGGGTAGCCCAGGACCACCATCCCCAGGGAATCCCCCACCAAGATGGCGTCCACCCCCGCAGCCTCGGCCAAGCGGGCCGTGGGGTAGTCGTAGGCCGTAAGGTAGACGAGCCGCCTCCCCTTGGCCTCCCGGAAATCCCTTACCGTACGCACGGCCACAGGCTATCATGAGGGGGCGTGGAGGACCTGGCCCTAAGGCCCCAAACCCTCGAGGAGTACGTGGGCCAGTCCCGGCTTAAGGCCAAGCTCCGGGTCTACCTCGAGGCGGCCAAAGCCCGCAAAGAGCCCCTGGAGCACCTCCTCCTCTTCGGCCCCCCAGGGGTGGGTAAGACCACCTTGGCCCACGTCATCGCCCATGAGCTTGGGGTAAACCTCCGCATCACCTCGGGGCCGGCCATCGAGAAGCCCGGGGACCTTGCGGCCATCCTGGCCAACTCCCTCGAGGAGGGGGATATCCTCTTCATCGACGAGATCCACCGCCTCTCCCGTCAGGCGGAGGAACACCTTTACCCCGCTTTGGAGGAATTCCGCATGGACATCGTGATCGGCCAAGGGCCAGCAGCGAGGAGCGTGCGCCTGGACCTCCCCCGCTTCACCCTGATCGGGGCCACCACCCGCCCGGGGCTCATCACCCCTCCCCTCCTAAGCCGCTTCGGGATCGTGGAGCACCTGGACTATTACACGGAGGAGGAGCTGGCCCAAGGGATCCTGCGGGATGCCCGCCTATTGGGCATAGGGCTAGAGTGGGAAGCGGCCCTGGAGATCGGCCGAAGGAGCCGAGGGACCATGCGGGTGGCCAAACGCCTCTTCCGGCGGGTGCGGGACTTCGCCCAGGTGGCGGGGGAAAGGACCATCAGCCTGGGGCGGGCCCGGGAGGCCCTCGAGGCCTTGGGGGTGGACGAGCTTGGGCTGGAAAGGCGGGACCGGGAGATCCTAAAGGTCCTCATCGAGCGCTTCTCGGGTGGCCCGGTGGGCCTCAATACCCTGGCCACCGCCCTCTCTGAGGACCCAGGCACCCTGGAGGAGGTCTACGAACCCTTCCTCATCCGCCTGGGCCTCCTCAAGCGTACCCCCCGGGGCCGGGTGGCCACGGAGAGGGCCTACCGCCACCTGGGCTACCCACCCCCAGCCGGCCCCCTCCCGGAGCCCTAGGCCATACCCTTTGCTCCAGGTTCCAAAAAAACTCCAGGGGGACTCTCTACCGGGGCCCCCCTGCGGGCTTGGGGCCCGCATGGGGTGGCATCAGTTGGGCCGCCCCCGGCCCTTTTGGACCAGGTCCCGGGCCCTCTCCAGGTAGGCCATAAGGGCCGCATGCCACTCGTCCGTGGGGGCCAGGTAGGGCAAGACCTCCTCCCCCCGGGCCACCATCTCCTCCGGGGCCCGGTAGCCGAGCTGGGCCAGGGTGTCCACCACCATCTCTTGAGCGCCCACCCATTCCCGGCTCCCCCGCTCCGAAAGCTCTGCGGCCTCCCGGTAGTGCTCCAAGGCCTCCTCCAGGTGCAGGAGGTCATAGGCGATATGCCCGAGGATCAGGGCCCCCTGGGCCTTGGCCCCAAGGTCCTGGGCCTTCCTCGCCCAGGCCTCCGCCTCCTGGTAGCGCCCCTGGCGGTAGAGGGCCTCGGCCAGGTCCGCATGGGCCTCGGCTAGGTAGGGGTAACCCTCCTCCCGGAGGAGGGCCCTTAGGTGTTCCTCGGCCTCGAGGTAGGCCCCGTGGTCCAAGGCGGCCACGGCCATCTCGTGGAGGACGTAGGGCCTCTCCTCGGGGCCTGCCCGGGCCAGGGCCTCCCGGTAGGCGGCCATGGCCTCCCCATAGCGCCCGAGCTGCAAAAGGGCCTGGGCCTTCACCATGGGGGTGCCGTAGGCCGGCCGGCCCCCCGCCTCCTCCAGGGCCAGGGCCCGTTCCGCCTCCTCGAGGGCTAGGCTCGGGTTACCGAGGAGGAGCTGGGCCCGGGCCTTGAGGTAGGCGCGGGTGGCCCCGTCCTCAGGGTCCTCCTCCCCTATGGCCCTTTCCGCCTCCTCGAGGGCCCTTAAGGCCCTCTGCCCCTCCCCCGCCTCCACCCACATGGCCCCGGCGTCCAGGAGGTTCCAGTAGCGCTCAAGGCCTAGGGCTATCCCCGCAGCCTCCTCATAGGCCAAGGCCGCCTCCCCATGGCGGCCAAGCCGCTCCAGAACCCGGCCCCTCAAGGCCAGGGCCCGCCAGGCCAAGAAGGGGGGTAGGCCGGGGCCGAGGGGGGCAAGAAGCCCCAAGGCCTCCTCGAGGCGGCCCAGGTAGAAGAGGGCCTGGGCCTGGTGGTAACGGGCCCGGGGGTCTTCCGTGGGGAGGAAAAGGGGCAGGACCTCCCGCTCCAAGCGGCCTTCCAAGGCCAAAAGCTCCGCAAGGAGGGCCCGGTACAAGGGGTTATGCTCCAGCCCCCCGAGGTCATAGGCCTCCTCCAGGGCCCGATGGGCCTGTTCCCGGCCTTCCTCCCCGTAGAGGGTATAGACTTCGGCCAGGAGGAGGTAGGCCTCCTTGGCCTCCTCCTTCCGACCGAAAAGGGCCTTACGGGTAAGGAGCTCGATGGCGGTGTCGTAATCCCCTTGGTGGAGGGCCTCTAGGACAGGCCGCATGGCCATCGGGCTAGAGAATACCACACGGGCCACGCTCCTTTGGGGCGGCAAGGTTACCATGGAACAAGGGAGGTAGGTCTTGACGCAAACGCCCAGGATAAACTTCCTCGGCCTCTTTTTCCTGCTCCTTCTCGGGTACGTGCTCTACACGGCCTTTACCGGTCCCCATCCCCCTACCCTCTCCTACACGGAATTCCGGGCCTTGGTACGGGAGGGTAAGGTGCTGGAGGTGACCTTAGAGGACAACCGGATCCTCGGAACCCTCAAAGCCCCCGAGCGCTTCCCCACCCCCCAAGGGGAAAGGGTAGCGAGCCGCTTCCAAGTACCCCTGCCCCCGGTCCAGGTGGCCGATCCCAAGCTCTTGGAGTTCCTCGAGGCCCAAGGGGTGCGGGTGGTCACCCGTCCCCCCTCCCTTTGGCCCCAGCTCCTCTTCTACGTAGGGCCCACCCTCCTCCTCATCCTCTTCTTCTGGTTTTTCTTCATGCGGGCCCAAGGGGGGGCAGGCCAGGTCATGCAGTTCGGGCAAAGCCGGGCCCGGCTCTACGGGAGGGAAAAACGGGTGGCCACCACCTTCAAGGACGTGGCCGGCCACGAGGAGGCCAAGCGGGAGCTTGTGGAGGTGGTGGACTACCTCAAAAACCCCAAGAAGTACCTTTCCATCGGGGCCGAGATCCCCAAGGGCATCCTCCTGGTAGGCCCTCCGGGCACGGGGAAGACCCTCCTCGCCCGGGCGGTGGCCGGGGAGGCTGGGGTGCCCTTCTTCTCCGTCTCCGCCAGCGAGTTCATGGAGATGTTCGTGGGGGTAGGGGCCAGCCGGGTGCGGAGCCTCTTCGAGGAGGCCCGGCGCAACGCACCGTCCATCATCTTCATCGACGAGCTGGACTCCATCGGCAGGAAGCGGGGGGCAGGGATTGGGGGCGGGCACGACGAGCGGGAGCAAACCCTGAACCAGATCCTTTCGGAGATGGACGGCTTTGAGAAGGACACCTCGGTCATCGTCCTCGCGGCCACCAACCGCCCCGACATCCTGGACCCCGCCCTCCTCCGCCCGGGCCGCTTCGACCGCCAGGTGGTGGTGGGGCTCCCTGCCTTGGAGGAAAGGAAGGCCATCCTCGAGGTCCACATGAGGAATAAGCCCATCGCGGAAGGGGTAGACCCCCTGGAGCTCGCCCGCCTCACCCCGGGGTTTTCGGGGGCGGACCTCAAGAACCTGGTGAACGAGGCCGCCCTCCTTGCGGCCCGGGAGGGGGCGCAAAGGATCACCAAGGACCACTTCCTCAAGGCCCTGGACAAGGTGGTCCTGGGCCTGGAGCGCCCGGCCCTTAAGCTTTCGGAAAAGGAAAGGCGCATCGTGGCCTACCACGAGGCGGGGCACGCGGTGGTAGGGGAGGTCCTGCCCCACGCGGACAAAACGGAAAAGGTCTCCATCGTCCCCCGGGGGATGGCCCTAGGGGTGCGCTGGAGCAAGCCCGAGGAAAGGGTCCTCATCCCCAAGGAGCACCTCCTGGACCAGCTCGCGGTCCTCATGGCCGGGCGGGCTGCGGAGGAGCTTTTCGCCGGCACCGTGACGAGTGGGGCCCAGGACGATTTCAAGCGGGCCATGGAAATCGCCAAGCGCATGGTCCTGGACTGGGGGATGGGCCGCCGCTTCCGCCACGTGGCCTGGGGCTCGGACACGGGGCCCATCTTCCTTGGGGAGGAGCTTGCCCGGAAGAAGGACCACTCCGAGGAGACGGCCCGCCTCATCGACGAGGACATCCGGGAGATCCTGGAGGAGGCCTATGGCCGGGCCACGGAAGTCCTAAAGGCCCACAAGGAGGCGGTGCATCGCCTGGTGGAGGAGCTCCTGCAGAAGGAGACCCTTCCCGGGGAGCGGGTAAGGGCCATCCTCGAGGAGGATAAGGCCCGGGTGGAGAGGAGCGGGGAGGCCTAAAGGGCCGCCTTGAGGGCCTGGGCCGCCTCCTCGGGCAGGACGTCCACGGTGTAGGCCTCGGCCCCAAGCTCCGTACCCGCCAGGTACTTAAGCCGATCCCGCGCCCGGCGGATGGGGTAAAACTCCACGTGGAAGTGGAAGGTGGCCTCCTCCCCTTTGGGGGCCGCGTGAAAGACCATGGTATAGGGCATGGGCTCCCCGAAAAGGGCGTCCAGCCGGGCCACGGCCCGGCCCAGAAGCCGGGCCAAGGCGGCCATCTCCTCCTCGGAAAGGGTCCAAAGCCCGGGGTGAAACCCCGTGGGGGCTAACCAGAGCTCATAGGGGAATCGGGCGAAGGGGGGCACGAAGGCCAGGAAACCCTCCTCCCTGTCCACCTGGTAGGGGGCGAGGTGGGGGAGGAGGTCCAAGAGGACGGGGCCCTCCCGAAAAGCCTGGGCCTCCCGGGCCAAGGCCGGGGGAAGGAAGGGGTAGGCGTAGATCTGGCCATGGGGGTGGTGGAGGGTCACCCCCATGGCCTCCCCCCGGTTCTCAAAGGGCATGACGAAGCGCACCTGAGGAAGGGCCAAAAGGGCCTCGTACCGGTCCCTTAGGGCCCAAAGGAGGAGAAGCCTCTCCTCCTCCCCTAAGGTGGCCAGGCTACCCTCGTGCCTCGGGGTGTAGACCACCACCTCCGCCCGCCCTTCCGCGGGAGCCGCAGGCACGGGCAAACCCTGGGGAGGGGAAGGAGGCCCGGGGACCAGGGCGGGAAAGCGGTTTTCAAAGACGGCCACCTGGAAGCGGGCAAAGGGGATCTCCGTGGGCCTCCCTGGGGCGCTCGGACAAAGGGGGCAAAGGGCCTTAGGGGGCAGGAAGGTCCGCCCCTGGCGGTGAGGGGTGTAGACCACCCACTCCCCCCGCAAGGGGTGGTAGCGGAGGTGGGGGGCAGGGGCCCAGGCCTCCCCTTGGGGCTCGGGCAGGGGTGCTTCCTCGAGGGGGTCCAGGCTATAGAGGATGAGCTCCCGCCCGTCCCCCTTGCGGTGCACCCGCTTATGGATGGCCACCATATCAGGCCAAGGCCAATTCCACGAGCCTCTGGAGGAGGGCCCGGTAGGAGACCCCTGCGGCTTCCATGAGCCTAGGGTACATGCTCGTAGGGGTGAAGCCGGGGATGGTGTTGATCTCGTTCAGGTAGACCTCCCCTTCCGCCAGGAAGAAGTCCACCCGGGCCATGCCCCTAAGGCCAAGGAGGCGGTAGGCCTTGAGGGCGAGCTCCTGGACCGTCTCCGCGGTCCCAGGGTCCAAAGGGGCGGGGATAAGGAGCTCCGCCCGCCCCGGGGTGTACTTGGTCTCGTAGTCGTAAAAGGGGGCCTGGTAGCGGACCTCCCCCACGGGGCTTACGAGGAGGGGCTCCTTAGGAGGGTAGGCGTTTCCCAAAATCCCCACCTCGAGCTCCCGCACCCCCAAAAGGGCCTTTTCCACCACGACCTTGGGGTCATGGCGGAAGGCCTCCTCCAAGGCCTTCTCGAGGGAGGCGTAATCCTCCACCCGCCGGATGCCGATGCTGGAGCCCGTATTGGCCGGCTTCACGAAAAAGGGGGGCTCGAAGGGAAGGTAGGCCTCCTCCCCCCGGTAAAGGGCCACGAAGGGGACCACGGGGATCCCCGCCTGGGCGAGAACCCGCTTGGAGAGGTCCTTGTCCAGGCACAGGGCGCTTGCCGCCACCTTGGCCCCCACGTAGGGCTTGCCCAAAAGCTCGAGAAAGCCCTGGACCGTGCCGTCCTCCCCGTAGACCCCGTGGAGGAGGGGAAAGACCACCCCATAGGCCCCCCAGTCCAAAGGGGGCGGAAAGGGATGGACCCCTTGGGGGGCCTGGCCCTCCTCGAGGGCCCTTCGGGCCTCCTCGGCAAGGAGCCAGCGCCCGTCCCGGGCAATCACCGCAAGATCCGTAGGGAAGGGCATCCGCTCCAGGACCCCCTTCGCGGAAAGCAGGGAGACCTCATGCTCAGGGCCCCGCCCCCCCGCAAGCAAAAGCACCCGCATGGGAGAAGCTTACCCTAGGCGCAGGTCTAGGCCATTAAAGCGCCCCATGCAGGGGATGAGGCCCTCCCCAAGCCAGCAAAGGAGGGCAGCCTTGGCCACCTCCAAGACCCTCTCCACCAAGGGCTCCTCCTCCGGGAGGAAGGGGCTTAGGACGTAGGCCGCCCCCAGGTGGGGGTCTTTGGGCTTGCCGATGCCGATGCGGAGCCGGTGGAAGGCCGTGGTCCCCAGGGCCTCCGCGATGGAGGCTACCCCGCGGTTCCCCGCGGGCCGCCCCCCGGCCTTGAGGCGGAGGCGGCCTAGGGGGAGGTCCATCTCGTCGTGGACCACCAGGAGGCCCTCAGGGGGAACCCCTAAGGAACGGGCCAAGGGGGCCACGGCCTGGCCCGCAAGGTTGTAGTAGGTAAGGGGTTTCACCAAAAGGGCCTCCCCCTTGGGGAAAAGGGCCCGGGCCAGGAGGGCTGGGCCTTCCCGCCTAAAGGGAAGGCCCAAAAGGTCCAAGACCCGGAAGCCTAGGTTATGCCGGGTCCTCTCGTAGGCCGGCCCCGGGTTCCCAAGGCCCACCACCAAGCGCACGGGGATCTAGGCTTCCTCCTCTTCCTTCTTCCCCTTCCGGATCACCTCGGGCTCGGCCGGGGCCTCGGCCGCCTCCTGGGCTAGCCGCTCCACGTCCTCCGGAGGCACCACGGCCACCAGGGTCTCCTCGGGGCTCATGGCCAGGACCACCCCCTCGGGGAGCTTGAGGTCTTGGGCGTGGAGGCTATCCCCAATCCCTAGGCCCGAAACGTCCACCTCGATGGCCTCGGGGATGTTCCGGGGGGAAACCCGGACCAAAACGTCCCGGTGGAGCTCCTGGAGGACCCCTCCTTCCCGCACCCCTATGGGGGTACCCACGAAGCGCAGGGGCACGTACATCTCCACGGGCTCCTCGGATAGGACGAAGAAGTCCACGTGTTCGGGCCGGCGCTTGCGCTTGTCCATGTTCACCTGGCGCACCAGGGTGGGCACCTCCCCATCGGGAAGCTCCAGGATGATGACGTGGTGGATGGAGGCCTGGCGGAAGACCCGGTCGAACTCCCCAAGGTCGAGGTAGATCTTGCGGTTGAGGTGCCGGTTGTACATCACCCCAGGGAGCTTGCCCTGCCGGCGCAGGAGGGCGGGCTTCTCCCCTTCCCGGTAATAGGCCTTCAGGCGGTACTCCATGATTCCTCCCCATCCCCGCCTCCCGGCGGGGCGCACGAAGGAGTGTACCACCTAAAGGCCCATCAGGGCCTGGGCGAGGAGGCCAAGCCGCCTCGAGGCCTCCCCCAAAAGGGCCTGGAAATCCCCCTTAGCCCCCTCCCCGGCCCCGTCCGTGACCATCCGGAGAAGGGCCATGGGCACCCCAAGGCGCCAGGCCACGAAAAGGGCCGCGGCCCCCTCCATCTCCACCGCCTGGGCCCCGAAGGCCTCCCTTAGGCGCAAGGCCTCCTTGGGATCCGCAAGGAAACGGTCTCCCGTGGCCACCACCCCCCGGTGGACCCGGTAGCCCAAGGCCTGGGCCGCCCCCTGGGCCTTGGCGAGGAGAAGGGGGTCCGAGGGGAAAAACCGCCTCCCAAAGGCCGTCTCCCCAGGCTCGCGGCCAAAGGGGGTGAGGTCCACATCCCACTGGACCGCCCCCTCGGCAAGGAGGAGGTCCAGGGCCCTAAGGCCCGGGTCCAAAGCCCCAGCCACCCCCAGGAAGTAGGCCTCCTCCACGGGGTACCGGGCCAAGAGGTAGGCCACCGCGGAGGCTGCGGCCACCTTGCCCACCCCCGTCTCGGCCACCAGGACCCCGGGGGCCTGGTGGAGGGGAAAGGGGGCCTTTAGGGCCTCCCGCGCCCCCAAAGCCTCCCGGAGGGCCCTGGCCTCCTCCCCTTCCGCGGCGAAAAAGGCCCGCATCAGGGGGTGGACTGGACCCTAAGGCCCCTCTCCAAGACCCGCCTGGCCCAGGCCTTGGCCCCCCTTAGGTCATGGTCCCGGTAGTTCCCGCAGGCCCTGGGGCTTGCCCCAGGGACGGGCCCCTCGTGGGCCAAAACGTCCTCGAGGGCCCTCCTAAAGGCCTCGAGGACCCTCGTCTCCCCTAGGGGACCGGAGGCCACCAGGTAGAAACCCGTGCGGCAACCCATGGGGGAAAGGTCGATGACCCCCGGGAGGTGGTCCCTCAGGTAGCCCGCAAGGAGGTGCTCCAAGGTATGGAGGGCCCCGGTGGGGAGGGCCTCCCGGTTGGGCTGGGCCAAGCGGAGGTCGTACTTCTCCACCACGCCCCCCTCCAGGGGATACCTCCCCGCAAGGCGCACGTAGGGGGCCTGCACCTTGGTGTGGTCCAGGTTGAAGCTTTCCACCTCGGGCATAGGACCATAGTAGACTAGCCCCCATGGTCTTGGTCCTGGACTACGGCTCCCAGTACACCCGGCTCATCGCCCGGCGGCTTAGGGAGCTTGGGGCCTTTAGCCTTATCCTCCCCGGGGACGCTCCCTTAGGGGAGATCCAAGGCCACCGCCCCCAGGCCCTCATCCTCTCCGGGGGGCCAGCCAGCGTCTTTGACCCCCAGGCCCCAAGGCCCGACCCCCGGATCCTGGAGCTAGGGCTTCCCATCCTGGGGATCTGCTACGGGATGCAGCTTTTGGCGGTCCTCGAGGGGGGACGGGTGGAACGGGCCGGGCGGGGGGAGTACGGGAGGGCCCGCCTCACCGCCTACGGGGGCCCCCTCTTCCGGGGGCTTGAGGGGGAGGTCCAGGTCTGGATGAGCCACCAGGACGCGGTAACCGCCCTCCCCCCGGGGTGGCGGGTGGCCGCGGCCACGGAGGAAAACCCCATTGCGGCCATGGAGAACCCCGCAAAGGGCCTCTTTGGGGTCCAGTTCCACCCCGAGGTGGCCCACACCCCTAAGGGCCTCAAGATCCTGGAGAACTTCCTGGAGCTAGCCGGGGTCGCCCGGTACTGGTCCCCGGGGCGGATCCTGGAGGAGTTGGTGGAGGAGGTGCGGGGCCGGGTAGGGGGGGAAAGGGTCCTCCTCGCCGTCTCCGGGGGGGTGGACTCCAGCACCCTGGCCCTCCTCCTCGCCCGGGCGGGGGTGGACCACCTTGCGGTCTTCGTGGACCACGGCCTCCTCCGCCTAGGGGAAAGGGAGGAGGTGGAGGGTGCCCTCAAGGGGCTAGGGGTCAACCTCCGGGTGGTGGAGGCCCAAGGCCCCTTCCTCGAGGCCCTAAGGGGGGTGGTGGACCCCGAGGAGAAACGCCGGATCATCGGCCATACCTTCATCGAAGTTTTCCGGGAGGTGGCCAGGGAGGAGGGCCCCTTCCGCTTCCTGGCCCAAGGCACCCTCTACCCCGACGTCATCGAGTCCGCAGGGGAAGGGGGCGCGGCCAAGATCAAAAGCCACCACAACGTGGGGGGCCTGCCCGAGGCCCTGGGCTTTGAGCTTTTGGAGCCCTTCCGCCTCCTCTTCAAGGACGAGGTGCGGGCCCTGGCCCGCCTCCTCGGCCTCCCTGAGGCCCTGCGCCTTAGGCACCCCTTCCCGGGGCCTGGGCTTGCGGTGCGGGTCCTTGGGGAGGTCACGCGGGAACGCCTTGAACTCCTCCGGCGGGCGGACGCGATCTTCCTGGAGGTCCTCCGGGAAAACGGCCTATATGGGGCGGTGGACCAGGCCTTCGCCGTCCTCCTGCCCGTAAGGAGCGTGGGGGTTGCGGGGGACGAAAGGCGCTATGGGTACGTCCTCGCCCTGAGGGCGGTGACCACGGAGGACTTCATGACCGCGGACTGGGCCCGGCTACCCCTTGAGGTCCTGGACGAGGCCATGCGGCGGATCACCCGGGCCCTGCCCGAGATCGGCCGGGTGGTCTACGACCTCACCTCTAAACCCCCGGCCACGATAGAATGGGAGTAAGGGAGGTCAAGATGCCGACCTTTATCGTCCTCAGCACCCTGACGGATGGCGGCGCGGAGACCCTGGTGAAAAACCCGGAGAGGATCAAGGAGGTCAACCAGGAGTTGGAGCGGGACTTCGGGGTCAAGGTGGTGGCCCAGTACGCGGTCCTCGGGCCCTACGACTTCGTCAACATCGTGGAGGCGGAGGACGCGGCCAGCGTGGCCCGGGCCATGCTCCACCTGGCCTCCCGGGGAAGCGTAAAGACCACCACCCTGGAGGCCATCCCCGTGGCTGACCTCATCGCCCGGCTCAAGTGAAAAGGGTCCAGCTCTTCATCGACGGGTCCTGCCTGGGCAACCCAGGGCCCGGGGGGTGGGCGGCCCTCCTCCGCTATAGGGGGAAGGAGAAGCTCCTCACGGGGGGTGAACCCTACACCACCAACAACCGCATGGAGCTCACCGCCCTCCTCATGGGCCTAAAAGCCCTTAAGGAACCCTGTGAGGTGGAGGTTTACACGGATAGCGAATACCTCAAGAAGGCCTTCACGGAAGGCTGGCTGGCCCGCTGGCAGGCCAAGGGTTGGAAGACCGCGGAGGGGAGCCCCGTAAAGAACCAGGACCTCTGGCAAGCCCTCCTTAAGGCCATGGCCCCCCATACCCTAAGTTGGCACTGGGTCAAAGGCCACGATGGCCACCCGGAGAACGAACGGGTGGACCAGGCCGCCCGTAAGGCCGCGAAGCTCCAGCGGGCCCAAGGAGCCTAAGGAGGATGCTTTTCTTAAGGGAAAAGGAGGTGGAGGCCCTCCTCTCCGTGGAGGAGGCCATCGAGGCCCTAGAAAGGGTCCACCGCCTAGAGGCCTCGGGCCTAGCCGAGGCCAAGCCCCGGGCCCGGCCCCGAAGCGGCAAGACCATCCTCCACGCCCTGCCTGCGGCCATGCCGGGGTACCTCGGGGTCAAGACCTACGTGACCGGGCCCTTTGGGGCCCGCTTTCACTACCTCCTCTACGATGAGGAGGGGAAGCCCCTAGCCCTCATGGAGGCGGACGCCCTGGGCCGGATCCGCACGGGGGCGGCCACGGGGCTGGCCACCCGCTACCTTAGCCCAAAGGCCCACACCCTGGCCCTCCTGGGAAGCGGCCACCAGGCGAGGACCCAGCTCCTTGGGGTCCTTGGGGCCTGTCCCCTGAAGAGGGTCCAGGTCTATAGCCCTACCCCCGCCCACCGGGAGGCCTTCGCCCAGCGGATGGCGGAGGAACTCGGCCTTGAGGTCCAGGCGGTGGACCGCCCCGAAGCGGCCCTGGAAGGGGCCCAGGTGGTGGTCACCGTGACCACGGCCAAGGAACCCTTCCTTAAGGGGGCCTGGCTGGAAGAAGGGGTGCACGTGAACGCGGTGGGGTCCAACTGGGCCCACCGGCGGGAGCTGGACGCGGAGGCCATCCGCAAGGCGGAGCTCATCCTCGTGGACCTCGAGGCCCAAGCCCGCCTGGAGGCCGGGGACCTCATCCTGGCGGAGGGGGAAGGGGTGGAGGTTTGGCCGAAGGTGCGGCCCCTCAAGGACCTGGTCACGGGAGGGGTGGGCCGGCCCTCCCCCAAGGCCATCACCCTTTTCAAGTCCGTGGGGATCGGGCTATGGGACCTAGCCCTTGCGGCCTTGGCCTACGAAAAGGCCCAGGCCCTAGGGATAGGGCAGAAGGTAGAGGTTTTCCCGTCCTGAAGGGGAAGTATACTTAGGCCATGCTGGAAAGGCTCCGCCCCGAGGATCGGGAAAGCCCAAGCTTCAAGGCCAACAAGGAGGCCTGGGTGAACCTCTTGCGCACCTTCATGGAAAGCCTGGAAAGGGTGCGCCAAGGGGGAGGCCAGAAGGCCATCGAGCGCCAACACCGAAAAGGCCGCCTCACCGCCCGGGAACGGATCCAAAGGGTCATCGACCCCGGCACGGAGTTCTACGAGCTCATGGCCTTTGCGGGCTACGGGATGTACGAGGAGTGGGGCGGGGCCCCCGCGGGGGGGGTGATCACGGGGGTGGGCCGCATCGCGGGCCGGGACTGGATGATCATCGCCAACGACGCCACGGTAAAGGCCGGGGCCTTTTTCCCCATCACGGCCAAAAAGGTCATCCGGGCCCAGACCATCGCCCTGGAAAACCGCCTCCCCACCCTCTACCTCGTGGACTCCGCCGGGGTCTTCCTCCCCCTCCAAGACGAGGTCTTCCCCGACCAGGACGACTTTGGGAGGATCTTCTACCTCAACGCCCGCATGTCCGCCCTGGGGATCCCCCAGATCGCGGCCATCATGGGCAACTGCGTGGCCGGGGGCGCCTACCTTCCCGTGATGACGGATATCCTCATCATGACGGAAGGCTCAGGGCTTTACCTCGCGGGCCCGGCCCTGGTCAAGGCGGCCATCGGCCAGGAGGCGACGGGCGAGGAGCTGGGCGGGGCCCGGATGCACCTCGAGGTTTCGGGCACCGTGGACTTCTACGAGCCCACGGACGAGGCCGCCTTGGAAAGGGTCCGGAAAATCGCCAGCCTCTACCCCCAAAGGGCCCTGGCCCCTTGGGCCCAAGACCGCAAGCCCCCCAGGGAACCCCTCTACCCCGCGGAGGACCTCTACGGCCTGGTGGCCCCCGACGGCAGCCGCCCCTACGACCTGAGGGAGGTCATCGCCCGGCTGGTGGACGGCTCGGAGTTCTTGGAGTACAAGGGAGGCTACGGGGACACCCTGGTCACGGGCTTCGCCCGCCTCGGGGGCTTCCCCGTGGGGATCGTGGGCAACCAGCGCCTCATCCTCAAGAAGGGGGGACGGATCGAGGTGGGGGGGGTGATCTATGCGGAGGCCGCGGACAAGGCGGCCCGCTTCATCCTGGACGTCAACCAGATGGGCATCCCCCTCCTTTTCCTCCAGGACGTAACGGGCTTCATGGTGGGGAAGGAAAGCGAACAGAAGGGGATCATCCGCCGGGGAGCCAAGCTCGTCAACGCGGTCTCCAACTCCGTGGTCCCCAAGATCACCCTGATCCTCGGGGGCTCCTTTGGGGCGGGGAACTACGCCCTTGCGGGCAAGGCCTATGGGCCCCGCTTCATCTACGCTTGGCCGAGCGCCAAATACGCGGTGATGGGGAGCGCCCAAGCGGCCAAAACCCTCCTGGAGCTCGAGGTGGAAAAGCTCCGTCGCCAAGGCCAAGAACCCCAAGACGAGGAGCTCAAAGCCCTTTACGAGAGGATCAAGGGCCGCTACGAGGAGGCCCTGGACCCCCGTTACGCCGCGGCCCGCCTTTGGGTGGACGGGATCCTCTTCCCCCACGAGACCCGGAAATGGCTCATCAAAAGCCTCGAGGTCGCAGCCCTCAACCCGGAGATGCCGGAGTTTAAGGTGGGGGTTTTCCAGGTGTGATACCCTTTGCTTCTGGTCCCTGCGCTTCCAGGCTCCCAAGAACTCCACGGGGACCTTCTACCGGGGCCCCCATGCGGGCTTGGGCCTCCATGGGGTGGTATGAAAGGCCCAAGCCGCCCCCGCCTGCGTTTGCCTCAATAGGATGAGAAGCGTGCGACGGGAAACCCTTCTCCTCTTTGCCTGGATCGTGGCCCTGGTGGCTACCCTGGGTAGCCTCTACTACTCCGAGGTCCGGCTCTTTCTGCCTTGCGAGCTTTGCTGGTACCAACGGATCTTCATGTACCCCCAGGCCGTCCTCCTCTTCCTGGCCCTTTGGCGGAATGACCCGGGGATCTGGCCCTATAGCCTAGCCCTGGCCCTCCTAGGGGCAGGGACGAGCACCTACCACCTCCTCACCCAGCGCCTCCCCCACCTCTTCCCCTCGGCCTGCAAACCCCCGGTGCCCTGCACCGCGGAGTACCTCCCAAGCTTCCCCATCCCCCTTCAGGCCCTCATCGCCTTCCTCCTCATCGCCTTGAGCATGGTGGCCCTTGGGATGAGCCTCAGGCCAAGGCCTCGAGGATAACCTCCACCTGCAGGGCCCAAAGGGCCTCCCGGTCGTGGGCTGCATGGACCTGCCCCAAGAGGGCAGGCTCCAGGGGAACCAGGGCCAAAAGGGCGTGGTACGGCTGAAGAAGGCCCTCGGCCACCCTTCCGGCCACCACCACGAGGTCCACCTGGGGAGCGAGGGCCAAGGCCTCCTCTGCGCGGAGGAGGACAGGACCCCGGGCCCTTCCAGGCAGGCGGGCCAAAAACGCCGCCCCTTCCGCAGGGCTTGGGGCTAGGTAGGCCAGGCGCTCTAGGGGACGGAAGAAGGGGGCCAAGGAAGGGGACAAGCGGCCGAGGAGAAGGGCCCGGGCCCCGGCAAAGTGCCCCCTTAGGAAGCGCTCCAAGGCCACCCCTTCCGCCCTCTGCCCCCTTAAGCCCCCTAAGGCGGGGTAAAGGAAGTCCACCTCCCCCGCGAGCTGGGCCTCCGCCTCGAGGGCCACCCTGGGGGGAGGGGGGATGGCCTCTGCGAGGACCGCCCCCGCAAGGCCCAAGGGCCCCAGGGCCTCGAGGGCGGGGAGGGCCCTCTCCATGGGCACGGGGTAAGGGAAAAGGGGCAGGCGCCTTCGGGTCACCTCGGCCAGAAGCCGGTCGTAGAGGGGGCTTGGCCCCCGGTGGAGAAAGGCCAGGGGCTTCATACCACCCCATGCGGGCTTGCGCCCGCATGGGGACCCCGGTAGACCGTGGAGTTTTTTTGGAACCTGGAAGCGCAGGGACCAAAAGCAAAGGGCTTCATAAGGGCTTAAGCCCCGCGTACCGCAGGGAAAGGCGCTTTAGGCCCAAGCCGTCAAAATGCACCGTGACCTCATCCCCTAGGGCCAAAACCACCGTTCCCGGCCCGAACCTAGGGTGGAGGACCCGCTGGCCTGCTTGGGGGAAAGGGCCTTGGGGAGGTGTTCCTGGGAGCAGGGCCTTCCAAAGGCTATAGGGCTCATAAAGCCCCGGGGGCACCTCCTCCAAAAAGCGGCTCATCCGGGCCATCTCCCAGCGCCCGAAGACCTCCCGCTCCTGGGCATAGCTTAGGTAAAGCCGCTCCTGGGCCCGGGTCAGGCCCACGTAGAGGAGGCGGCGTTCCTCCTCGAGCTCCTCCAGGGAGGCCAAGGCCGAGCGGTGGGGCAAAAGCCCCTCCTCCACCCCCACGAGGAAAACCACGGGAAACTCCAGCCCCTTGGCGTTGTGGAGGGTCATGAGGGCCACTTCTCCCTCCCCTACCCTCCCGAGGTCGGCCCGGGTGGTGAGGGCCACCCGGTCTAGGAAGGCCTCGAGGCTTTCGGCCTCCCGGGCGGCCCTTAGGAGCTCCTCCACGTTCTCAAGCCGCTCCTCCGCCCTTTCGGGGTCGCTCGCCTTCAGGTAGGTGGGGTAGTCCGTGGCCTGGAGGAGGTAGCGGAAAAAGGCCTCCGCGGGGCCTAGGGCTCGCGCCCTAAGCTCCTCGAGGAGGAGGAGGAAGCGGCGCAAGGGCTCAGGTTTGGGAAGGAGCTCCGCCCCCAGGCGGAGGGCCTCCCCAAGCCCCACGCCCCTTTCCCGGGCCAAGGCCTCGAGGCGGGCCAGGGTAGCCGGTCCAATGCCCCTTGGGGGAACGTTGAGGACCCGCTTTAGGCTGATCTCGTCCTTGGGGTTTAGGGAAAGCCGGGCGTAGGCCAGGAGGTCCTTCACCTCCGCCCGCTCGAAAAACCCCACCCCCCCCACCACCCGGAAGGGGATCCCCTTTTCCGCCAGGGCCTGCTCCAGGGGACGGCTTTGGGCATTCGTCCGGTAGAGCACCGCATACCGGCCATAGGGCGGTCCTAGGCGGGCGATCTCCTCGGCCACGAAGCGGGCCTCCCCCCGGGCATCCGGAGCCCGGAAAAGGCGCACGGGCTCCCCCCCTTTCTTGATGGGCCTTAGGGTCTTCTCCAGGCGCAAGGTGTTCTTTTGGATAACCGCGTCGGCAAGGCGCAAGATGGCCTCCGTGGAGCGGTAGTTCTCCTCCAGGCGGTAGACCCGGGCCCCAGGGTAGTCCTGGGTAAAGTCCAGGATGTTGCGGATATCCGCCGCCCGGAAGGCGTAGATGCTCTGGTCCGGGTCCCCCACGGCCATGAGGTTGGCCTCCTCCCCGGCAAGGAGCCGGGTAAAGGCGTACTGGACGGGGTTGGTGTCCTGGTACTCGTCCACGTGGATGAACCGGGCCCGCCGGCGCACCTTGGCCAAAACCTCTGGCTCCCGGCGCAAAAGCCTGAGGGCGAAAAGGAGGAGGTCCCCAAAGTCCAAGGCCCCTTGGGCCCTGAGGGCCCGCTCGTACCGGAGGAGGACGTCCAAAACCTGGCCCTTCCGAAGCCCGGCGTAGAACTCCGGAAGCTCCCCAATGGCCTTCTCCAGGTCCTCCCCCCGGTTCTTGGCCCGGTCCAAAAGGGCCCTTAAGGGACCAGGCTTGGCCTGAAGGCCGAGTTCCTTGAGCACTTCCCGCAGGAGGGCGTTTTGGTCCTCCTCGTCGAAGACCACAAACCCCGGGGGCAACCCCACCGCCTCCCCATAGGCCCGGAGGATCCTCAGGGCCGCAGCGTGGAAGGTGGAGACCCACACCTCGGCCGCAGGGGGGAGGAGGGCCTTGAGGCGGGCCCGCATCTCCTCCGCGGCCTTGTTGGTAAAGGTCACGGCCAGGATCTCCCCGGGGAAAACCCCGCGGTGGGCGATGAGGTAGGCTACCCGGTGGACGACGGTCCGGGTCTTGCCGCTCCCTGCCCCCGCCACCACGAGGGCCGGCCCTCGGAAGTGGAGGACCACCTGGCGCTGGGCTTCACTTAGGCCTGCAAGGAGATCCACAAAGGGGTAGTCTACCACCCGGAGGCGCCTTATACCCTTTGCTCTTGGTTCCTGCGCTTCCAGGTTCCCAAAAAACTCTACGAGGACTTTTCTACCGGGGCCCCCATGCAGGCGTAAGCCTGCATGGGGTGGTATTAGACTTAGGGCATGGAGATCCGCTTCGGCACAGACGGTTGGCGGGGGATCATCGCCCGGGACTTTACCTTTTTCAACGTGGCCCGGGTGGCCACGGCCTACGGCCGCTACCTCACGGAAAAGGGGGCCAAGGCCGTGGTGGTGGGCCACGACACCCGTTTCCTAGCCCAGGCCTTCGCGGAGGAGGTAGCGGGCCTCCTTGGGGGGTTTGGCCTAAAGGTCTACCTCCTGGAAGGGCCCAACCCCACCCCGGTCCTCTCCTTCGCCGTGCGCCACCTGGGGGCCGATGGGGGGGTGATGCTCACCGCAAGCCACAACCCCCCGGAGTACCTGGGGATCAAGCTCAAGGGGCCCTACGGGGGAAGCGCCCTGCCCCAGGAGATCCGGCAGGTGGAGGCCCTCATCCCGGAAAGGCCCGCGGAGGCCAAGGGGCCCTACGAGACCCTCTCCGTGCGCACCGCCTACTACGAGCACCTCAAGACCCTCCTGGACCTAGACCTCCTCGCCCGCTTCCCCGGGGTCCTCTACCACGACGCCATGGGGGGGGCTGGAGGCGGCTGGATCAGCGGGTTTTTGCGCCACGTGGGGCTGGGCCTCGAGGTGCGGGAACTCCACAACGTCCCCCACCCCCTCTTCTACGGGGTCAACCCCGAGCCCCTACCCCAAAACCTGAAGACCCTTCTGGCGGTCATGGGCCCCGAAACTCCCCCCACCCTCGCCGCGGTGACGGATGGGGACGCGGACCGCATCGCCGCGGTCCTGCCTGGGGGTGTGTTTTTCAACCCCCACCAGGTCTTCGCCGTGCTCCTCCACCACCTCTACGCCAAGGGCCGGCGGGGCCTGGTGGTCAAAAACGTGGCCCTCTCCTGGCTCATCGACCGGCTAGGGGAGCGGCTTGGCCTCCCGGTGCGGACCACCCCCGTGGGCTTCAAGTACATCACGGAGGCCTTCCTCGAGGAGGAGGTCCTCCTTGGGGGGGAGGAATCGGGGGGCATCGGGGTCCAGGGGCACCTCCCCGAACGGGACGGGATCCTCAACGCCCTCCTCCTCCTAGAGAGCATAGGCCGGAGCGGGGAGGACCTCCTCACCCAGTTCCGCGGCCTCGAGGCCCTGGCCGGGATGACCCACGCTTACGACCGTTTAGACCTCAAGATCCCCACGGAAGGCCTCCTGGAAAGGCTAAAGGAGCCAAGGCCCCTAGCGGGCCTCACCCCTAAGGGGGTGGACACCCTGGATGGGGTGAAGTGGATCTACGACGAGGGTTGGATCCTCTTCCGGCCCTCGGGCACGGAGCCCCTCCTGAGGGTGTACGCGGAGGCCACAAGCCCTGAGCTCGTCCGAAAGATGCTGGAAGAGGCCAAGGGGCTCCTCCTATGAGGGCCATCCTCCCCGGGCTTTTCCTCCTCCCCATCCCCATCCCTTTCCCCCTCAAGGCCGTAAACCTCTACCTCTTCCGCAAGGACGGGGAGGTGGCCCTTGTGGACACCGGCCTGGACACCCGGGCCGCCCGGGGAAGCCTCGAGCTTTTCCTCTCCGAGCTCGGCCTTTGCTTTTCGGATGTCAAAACCGTCCTCCTCACCCACCACCACCCGGACCACTATGGCCTTGCGGGCTTTTTGGAGGGCCTGGGGGCCCGGGTCTACCTCCACCCCGAGGAGCTTAGCCGGGGCCACCGCTTCTGGCAAGACCCCGAGGCCTACGAGGAGGCCTCCATGCGGCTTTTCCTGGAACACGGCACCCCCAAGGAGGCCCTCCTGGGGATCCGGGAGGTGATGGCCGAAACCCGGAGGAGGGTCCACCCCCCGGCCCGCCCCCTTCCCTTGGAGGAGGGCACCCCCTTGGAGCTGGGGGGGTACCGCCTTAAGCCCCTCCACACCCCGGGGCATGCGGACGGGCACCTGGCCTTTTTCCTGGAGGAAGAAGGCCTCCTCCTTGCGGGGGATACCCTCTTGGAAAGGGTTTCCCCCAACATCGGCCTTTGGGCCTACACCCGGGAAAACCCCCTAAGGGATTTCCTCCAAACCCTCCGGCGCCTCGCCGAACTCCCCGCCCGGCTGGCCTACGGGGGGCACTTCGGCCCCCTCCCCAACCCCCAGGCCCGGGCCCGGGAGCTCCTCGAGCACCACGAAAGGCGCCTAGAGGAAATCCTCGCCCTCCTCAAGGCGCCCCAGGACGCCTGGAGCCTATCCCTAGGCCTTTTCCCAGAGGAGCTGGACCCCGCGGGGCGCCGCTTTGCCTTTGCGGAAACCCTAGCCCACCTGGAGTACCTAAGGGCAGAGGGGCTACTAGGGCGGGAGGGACCCCCTTACCGGTATTTCCGGGTCTAGTCCAGGACAAAACGGGGCTCGGTATCGTGGAGGCGAACCCTCTTGACGATCCTTTCGCTGTTGCCCTCCTGGGTCATGGCCACCACGCTGACATGGGGGCGCAAGGGGCTTTTGAGGACCTTCTTGGTGAGGGTTTCCTCCACCTGAAAGAGCCCCGCCTCGTTGTTCAGGAGCACCTGGATTTCCACGGGGGAGCGCTCCCCCTTCTGGATCCGCACCTCCTCCACGGCCAGGGCGCTTACGGAATGGATATCGATGCTCCCCAGGGCAAAGGCCTTCCGCCCCCGCCCCTTGGTGATGTCCGTCCCGTCGGCCACCGCGGTGACCCCGGCCTCGAGGGTCAGGGGCTCGGGGTCCAGGTCATGGGAGAGGATGCCGTGGAGGATAAAGGCCCTGAGGGCCGTGCGCTTCTCGAGGTCGGGGTAAATCTCCCCCAGGATCCGCTCCAGGATGGGAAGGGCCAGGGTCACCCCGAAGGCCTCGTGGCCAAAGCGGTGCACCTGGTTGCCCAGGTCGTGGAGCATGGTGGCGAGGAGGACCACCAGGTAGGCGTCCTCGATATCCCCCACCCCCGCCTCCACCACGTCCGGGCGTATCCCGGCCTGGAGGAGGAGTTCCAGGATGGCTACCGCCGCGGCTCCCGTGAGGAGGGCGTGGACCCGGCCGTGGTCGTTATAACCGAGCTTGCGCATGGTGAGGTAGTTGGCCATGTTCCAACCGGCCCTGGCCTCAGGGTCTTGGACCAGGCGCTCGTAGGCCCTAAGGGGCTTAGGGTAGTCCTTGAGGCGCTCGCGGATGGCCTGGTCCGCCTCCGCGTGGAGCTTGGCCTTGGCGCTTGCCAAGTGAAAGACGCGGGCCCCGGTCATGGGCTTCACCCCCCCATCTTAATAATCCCTGCGCTTCCAGGTTCCCAAAAAATTCTACGGGGACTTTCTACCGGGGCCCCCATGCGGGCTTTGGGCCCGCATGGGGTGGTGTTGCCGGGGCCCCCATGCGGGCTTGGGGCCCGCATGGGGTGGTACTAAAGGGGACCCCTGCGGAACACGAGGGCCTCCCCCACCCGGCCCGCAAAAAGGGGTACCGCGCTGCTACGGGCCACCTGGGCCGCAAAGGGGACATCCTCCCCCAGCCCCACGGAGACCAAGGCCTTGGCCGCGGCGGAAAGGCTTAGGACCTCGAGGGGATCGGGATGGGCCCGGCGCACAGCGAGGGCGATCTGGGCCCCGTCTTCGGGCTCCACGGGGCCCAAAAGCCCCAGGTACTCCGCGAGGACCCCCGCGGTGTACACGTCGTCCAGGCCTACCCTCCCCTCCTTCCCCGCGCAGAGGATGGCCACCTCCTCCGTGGCCAGCTCCCGGGCCAGGCGGGCTGCGGCATGGGCGTTGTAGAGGGAGGCGAGGAGGAGGTGCTTGGCCGTCTTAGCCGCAAGGTGGGCGGCCTTGGTCCCATTGGTGGTAGCCATGACCACGGTCTTTCCCCCCACGGGGGCCGAAAGGGCCTCCTGGGGGGAGTTCCCCAGGTCAAACCCCGGGGGCCTAAGCCCCCCCACTTCCCCGGAAAGGACCACATCCCGATCCCTGAAGGCCCGGGCCGCCTCCAGGCTCGGGGCCAGGTACAAGGCCTCCGCCCCCGCCTCCAAAAAGCAAGTTGCGGTGGTGGTGGCCCGGATCACGTCCACCACCAGGACGACGTCGGGGTAGGTGAGGCCCTCCTGCGGGAGGAGATCTACCCTAAGCCGCACCCCCCTAGTCTAACCGAGGCCTCATCCTGGGCAAAGAGCATGGAGGGATGACCCCCGTCCTAGAGGCCCAAGGGCTCGGGTTTTCCTATGGCCAGGGCTTCCTCTTCCGGCACCTGGACCTCCTCCTCTACCCCGGGGAAGCCCTGGCCCTCTTGGGGCCCTCGGGCAGCGGCAAGACCACCCTCCTCCATCTCCTCGCAGGGCTTTTGCCCCTCCAGGAGGGGGAGGTCCTTTGGGAGGGGAAGCCCATCCGGGGCCTTTCCGAGGAGGCCTTGGCCAGAAGGCGCCTCCGCTACCTGGGCCTCGTCTTCCAGCACCATTTCCTCTTCCCCGAACTGACCGCCCTGGAGAACGTGCTCACCCCGGGGTACCTAGCGGGCCGGGTGGACCGGGCCTGGGCCCTGGCCCTCCTCGAACGCCTGGGCCTAGGGGAAAGGGCCCACTTCCTCCCCCAAAGGCTTTCCGGGGGGGAAAGGCAGCGGGTAGCCGTGGCCCGGGCCCTTTACCTAAGGCCCCGCCTCCTCCTTGCGGACGAGCCCACCGCAAGCCTAGACCGGCGCCAAGCCCGGGAGGTCCTGGGCCTCCTTAAGGCCTTAGCCCAGGAGGTGGGCACGGCTCTCCTCCTCGCCACCCACGACGAGGCCCTGGTGGAGGGGCTACCCACCCTCCGGCTATAGTATGCGGGTATGAGCCCCATCCACCTGAGGGCCAAGCCAGAAGACCTTGCGGAAAGGGTCCTCCTCCCCGGGGACCCAGGGCGGGCGGCCTGGATCGCGGAGACCTTTCTGGAAAACCCCGTGCGCTACACGGATAACCGAGGGCTTTTGGGCTTTACGGGCCGCTACCGGGGGGTGCCCATCTCCGTCCAGACCACGGGGATGGGGGCGCCCTCCGCGGCCATCGTGGTCGAGGAGCTCATCGCCCTAGGGGCCAAGGTCCTCCTCCGGGTGGGCACCGCGGGGGCGGTGGACGAGGGGCTAAACCCGGGGGACCTGGTCATCGCCCAAGGGGCCGTGCCCCTGGAGGGGACCACCCGCCAGTACCTCGAGGGCCGCCCCTACGCCCCCCTCCCCGACCCCGGGCTTTTCCTGGCCCTTTGGCGGAAGGCCCAGGCCTTGGGCTATCCCCACCAGGTGGGCCTCATCGCCACGGAGGACGCCTTCTACGCCACCACCCCCCTGGAGGCCCAAAGGTGGCGGGCCTATGGGGTCTTGGCCTTCGAGATGGAGGCGAGCGTCCTCTTCCTCCTGGGTAAGATGCGTGGGGTCAAGGCCGGGGCCATCCTCACGGTATCCAACCGCATCGGGGACCAGGCCTTGGCCCCTGAACCTTTGCTCAAGGAGGGGGTAAGGCGCATGGTGGAGGTGGCCCTGGAGGCCCTTTTGGAGGTTTAGCCATGGAACACGAACGCTTCGAGCTCGAGGTCCCCGAGTTCCAGCACCTCTCCTACCGGGTAGAGGAGGGGATCGCCTTCGTGACCCTGAAAAGGCCCGAGGCCCTAAACGCCCTCTCCCAGGACCTCCTCATGGAGCTCGCGGAGGTGGCCCAGGTCCTGGCCGAAGACCCCGAGGCCCAAGCGGCCATCTTCCACGGGGAGGGACGGGCCTTCGCCGCGGGGGCCGACCTCAAGGAGATCGCCGCCCTCCAAGACCCCTTCGCCGCCCGGGAGTACGCCCTTTTGGGCCAGCAGGTCTTTGGGGAGATCGCCGCCTTGCCCATCCCCACCATCGCCGCCATCCACGGCTACGCCCTGGGCGGGGGGTTAGAGCTCGCCCTGGCCTGCGACCTGAGGGTGGCGGAAAAGGGGGCCAAGCTGGGCCTGCCCGAGGTGGGGCTAGGCCTGATCCCGGGCTTCGGGGGCACCCAGCGCCTCCCCCGGCTCATCGGCAGGGGGCGGGCCCTGGACCTCATCCTCACCGGCCGGCACGTGCCCGCGGAGGAGGCCCTCGCCATGGGCCTGGTCAACCGGGTGGGCGAGGACGCCCTGGAGGAGGCCAAAAGGCTCGCCAAGCAGATCCTCAAAAACGCCCCCCTGGCCCTCGCCCTGGCCAAGGAGAGCCTGGTGCGGGGGGAGGGGCTGGACCTGGCCGAGGCCTTGGAGATCGAGGCCGACCTCTTCGGCTACGCGGCCTCCACGGAGGACATGAAGGAGGGGGTACGGGCCTTTTTGGAAAAGCGCTCCCCCCGCTTCAAAGGGGCCTAGCCTCGAGGAGGGCGTAGAAGCGCCTTAAGACCTCCACGCCCTTTTCCAGGTTGAGGAGATCCATCTTCTCATTGGGGGCGTGGAGGTTGTCGTCCGGTAGGCCTAGGCCCAGGAGGACCACTGGGGCCCCTAAGGCCTCCACGAGCTCGGCCACCACGGGGATGGTCCCGCCCTCCCGGGTGTAGACGGGGGGGCGGCCCCAAACCTCCTCCAGGGCCTGGGCCATGAGGCGCATGGGCGGGCTATGGGGGTCCGTGAGGACAGGACGACCCCCAGAAAGCCGCCGCACCTCGAGGCGGTACCCTGGGGGGAGGATGGCCCTCAGGTAGGCCTCCGTGAGGCCTGCGATCTCCTCAGGGTCCTGGTCGGGGACGAGGCGCATGGAGAGCTTAAGGGTAGCCTCCTTGGGGATCACCGTCTTGGAGCCCTCCCCTTGGTAGCCCCCGTAGATCCCGTTGGGGTCCAAGGTGGGCCTAGCCCAAAGCCTCTCCAGGGGGCTATACCCCTCCTCCCCGGGCAGGAAGTCCACCCCGAGCTCGGCCTTGAGGGCCTCCTCGTCCAGGGAGGGCCAAAGGGCCCTCTCCCCCTCGGGCACCGGGCGCACCCGGTCGTAGAAGCCGGGGATGAGGATCCGGCCCGTCCCCAGGTCCTTCAGCCGGGAAAGGAGGAAGCCCAGGGCCTGGATGGGGTTAGGGGCCACCCCCCCAAAGGCCCCCGAGTGGAGGTCCCGCCGGGGGCCTTCCAGACGGATCTCCAAGTAGGCGAGCCCCCTCAGGCCGTAGGTGAGGGTCGGGGTCTTGGGGGCGAACATGGCCCCGTCGGAGATGAGGACGAGATCCGCCCGGAGCCTCTCCTGCTCGGCCCGGACGAAGGGAAGGAGGTGGGGGCTTCCGATCTCCTCCTCCCCCTCCACCAGGAACTTCACGTTGACCCGGGGGGCGTAGTCCCAAAGGGCGGCCACGTGGGCCCAAAGCTGGCCCTTGTCGTCCGAGGCCCCCCGGGCGTAGAGGCGGCCCTCCTTGAGGGTGGGGCTAAAGGGCGGGGTGGCCCAAAGGGACAAGGGATCGGGGGGCTGGACGTCGTAGTGGCCGTAAACGAGGACCGTAGGGGCCTTCTCGTCTACCAGGCGCTCCGCATAGAGGATGGGGTGGAGGGGGGTCTCGTGGAGCTCCACCCGGAAGCCCAAGGCCAAAAGGCGGTCCCTCAGCCAATGGGCCGCCCGGCGCACGTCCTCCTTGTGGGCGGGGTCCGTGGAAACCGAGGGGATGGCCAAAAACTCCAAAAGGGGATCCAAAAGCTCGGGCCTCACCCCTCCATCCTACCCTCCTGGGCCATCTCCCCTAGGAGGAGGCTGCGTAGCCTTTCCACCTCGGCCTGGAAGCGGGCTTGGAGGGCCTCTAGCTCCTCCCTAAGGCGCATGATCTCCTCCACCCCCGCCAGGTTCACCCCAAGCTCCTGGGTGAGGCGCCGGATCTCCCTCAGGCGCTCGATGTCCCGCTCCGAGTAAAGCCGGGTCCGCCCCGAAGACCGCTTGGGCTTGATGAGCCCCTTCCGCTCGTAAAGCCTCAGGGTCTGCGGGTGCATCTCCACAAGCTCCGCAGCCACCGAAATCACATAGACCGGACGGTCCTTAGGGGAAGCCTCCCCCTTAGGGGGGGGCAGGGCCTTAAGCTCGAGCTCCCGGAAGCGCTCCCCAAGCTGGGCCTTAAGGGCTTCCACCTCGGCCTGGAAGCGGGCTTGGAGGGCCTCTAGCTCCTCCCTAAGGCGCATGATCTCCTCCACCCCCGCCAGGTTCACCCCAAGCTCCTGGGTGAGGCGCCGGATCTCCCTCAGGCGCTCGATGTCCCGCTCCGAGTAAAGCCGGGTCCGCCCCGAAGACCGCTTGGGCTTGATGAGCCCCTTCCGCTCGTAAAGCCTCAGGGTCTGCGGGTGCATCTCCACAAGCTCCGCAGCCACCGAAATCACATAGACCGGACGGTCCTTGTCCATGGCTTTAGCCCCTCCGGCTAAACCCTCCTAACCCTAGCCATTATAGGGCCCCGTTATAGCCCAAGCGCAAGGAAGCGCGCCGGGCGGCCTCCACCACCTTGGGCGCAAGCTCGGCCACCCGCTCCAGGGGCAGGCGGCTTGCGGGGGCGGAGAGGGAAAGGGCGGCCACCACCTCCCCCCTAGGCCCGAAGATGGGGGCAGCCACGCAGCGCACCCCCATCTCCCGTTCCTCATCGTCCACCGCATAGCCTCGGGCCCTGACCCCCTCAAGCTCCCTAAGGAGGTCCTTAAGGCGGGTGAGGGTCTTCGGGGTGTAGGCCTCGAGGCGTAGCCCCTCCGGCACCCCCCCATAGGCCAGGAGGACCTTCCCTACCCCTGTGGCGTGGAGGGGGGCCTTGGAGCCCGGGGCGGTAAAGAGGCGCACAAGCCGCCTCCCCTCCACCTGGTCCAGGTAGAGGGCCTCGTTCCCCAAGCGCACCGCCAGGTTCACGCTTTCCCCTAAGGCCTCGGCCAGGGCCTCCATGGGGGGCCGTGCCGCCTGGAGGAGGCCCCGGCTCAGGTAGGCCTGGCCCACCAGGAAGGCCTTGGGGCCCACCCGGTATAGCCCCTCCCCCTCCTCCACGAAGCCCTCCCGCACCAGGGCCTGGAGGAGGCGGTAGAGGGTGCTCTTGGGGAGGCCCAGGGCCTCCGCCAAGGGGGAAAGCCCCGCCTCCCCCATCCCAGCGAGGGCCTCCAGGACCCTAAGGCCCCGGGCCAGGGTCTGGACCTCAGGGGGGTTACGCCTAGGCCTGGGCATCCCTGCCTCCCTTCCGGGGGGTCTCCCCGGTTTTCCACAGGATAAAAAACATTTCCGCACCTTGACAAGAGGGGAGGGAAGCCTTAGGCTCAAGCCGCCATGGAAGGCGTGCAGGTGACCAAGGACCACCCCTTCCTCCAGGAGGTCCTCACAGAGGAGGCCCTCCGGTTTGTGGCCACCCTCCACCGGGAGTTCAACCCCACCCGCAAGGCCCTTTTGGAGAGGCGGCAGGCCCTTTGGGCCGAATACCAAAAGGGGAAAAAGCCCACCTTCCTCGAGGAAACCGCCCCCATCCGGGGGGGGTCCTGGCGGGTGGCCGAGGCCCCTCCGGACCTCCTGGACCGCCGGGTGGAGATCACCGGCCCCGTGGACCGGAAGATGATCGTGAACGCCCTGAACTCCGGGGCCAAGGTCTTCATGGCGGACTTCGAGGACGCCCTCTCCCCCACCTGGGATAACGTCATCCGGGGGCAGAAGAACCTCATGGACGCCATCCGCCGCCAGATCGACTTCGTCTCCCCCGAGGGCAAGGCCTACCGGCTCAAGGAGAAGACGGCCACCCTGGTGGTGCGGCCTAGGGGCTGGCACCTCCCGGAAAAGCACGTCCTGGTGGACGGGGAACCCATCTCCGCAAGCCTTTTCGACTTCGGCCTCTACTTCTTCCACAACGCCCACGAGCTCCTAAGGCGGGGCTCTGGCCCCTATTTCTACCTGCCCAAGCTGGAAAGCCACCTCGAGGCCCGGCTTTGGAACGAGGTCTTCAACTTCGCCCAGGACTACCTGGGCCTCCCCCGGGGGACCATCCGGGCCACGGTCCTCATCGAGACCATCCTGGCGGCCTTTGAGATGGAGGAGATCCTCTATGAACTCAAGGAGCACGCGGCCGGGCTCAACGCGGGGCGTTGGGACTATATCTTCAGCGTGATCAAGAAGTTTGGCCCCGTAGCCCCCCTCTTCCCCGACCGGGCCCAGGTGACCATGACCGTGCCCTTCATGAAGGCCTACGCGGAGCTCCTGGTGAAAAGCTGCCACCTCCACGAGGCCCACGCCATCGGGGGGATGGCCGCCTTCATCCCAAGCCGCAAGGACCCCGAGGTGAACGAGCGGGCCCTTAGGCAGGTGCGGGCGGACAAGGAAAGGGAGGCGGGCCAAGGCTACGACGGCACCTGGGTGGCCCACCCCGACCTGGTGCCGGTGGCCATGGAGGTCTTTGACCGCTACCTGGGGGATAGGCCCCACCAGAAGCACGTCAAGCGGGAGGACGTCCAGGTAGGCCCCGAGGACCTCCTGGACTTCCGGGTCCCCGAGGGGAGGATCACGGAGGGGGGCCTTCGGAACAACGTCTCCGTGGCCCTCCAGTACCTGAACCAGTGGCTTCTTGGAAATGGGGCCGCGGCCATCTTCAACCTCATGGAGGATGCGGCCACCGCAGAGATCGCCCGGGCCCAGCTTTGGCAGTGGGTCCAGCGGGAGGCCAAACTGGAGGACGGGCGTCCCATCACCCCGGAGCTTTACCAAAGGGTGAAGGAGGAGGAGCTCGCCAAGCTTGGGGGGCGGGAGGCCGGGCGCTACCGGGAGGCGGAGGAGATCCTGGACCGGCTCGTGCTCTCCCCGGAGTTTGCGGAGTTCCTCACCCTGGTGGCCTACGACTACCTGGAATGAGAGGAGGCCCCCTGCCATGGCCCTGCCCCCCAACCCCAAGGAGGACCCTCCCCGGGTGGGCAGGGGGAGGCCTGCTGAGGGAAGCCATGGCCCGGGCCAGGGGCCACCTGTAAACTGGAGATATGGCCCCCAAGGGTTTTCTCCGGGAACTCGAGGCCCTTTTCGGCGAGCGGCTCCTCCTTAGGGAAGCGGAGCTTAGGCCCTACGAGTCGGACGCCCTCACGGCCTACCGGGCCCGGCCTTTGGCCGTGGTCCTCCCCGAGACCAAGGAGGAGGTGGTCCAGACCGTGCGCCTTTGCCACCGGTACGGGGTACCCTTCCTCCCCCGGGGAAGCGGCACCAGCCTTTCCGGAGGGTCCATGCCTGTCCCCGGGGGCGTGGTCATCGCCCTAAACCGCCTCAACCGGATCCTACGCCTAGACCCCGAGGCGGGCCTTGCGGTGGTGGAACCCGGGGTGGTGAACCTGGCCGTCTCCCAGGCCGCAAGCCCCTTTGGGCTCTACTACGCCCCAGACCCTTCCAGCCAACCTGTCTCCACCTTAGGGGGGAACCTGGCCTTCAACTCGGGGGGGGCCCACTGCCTCAAGTACGGGATGACGGCGAACCACGTCCTGGGCCTCGAGGTGGTGACCCCGGAAGGGGAGGTGGTGCGCCTGGGAGGGGAGGGGCTGGAAGGGGTGGGGCCGGACCTGGTGGGGTTTTTCGTGGGCACGGAGGGGCTTTTGGGGGTGGCCCTCGAGGTCACCCTGCGCCTCCTCCCCAGGCCCGAGGCCTACCACACCCTCCTTGCGGCCTACGGAAGCCTCGAGGCCGCGGGGCGCGCGGTAAGCCGGATCCTCCAAGCGGGCCTCCTCCCCGGGGCCATAGAGATCATGGACCGCCTAGCCATAGAGGCCGCTGAGGCCGCAGTGCGGGCAGGCTACCCCAAGGCCGAGGCCCTCCTCATCGTGGAGCTGGAAGGGGTAAGGGAGGAGGTGGAGGCCGAGGCGGAAAGGCTTGGGGCCATCATCGGGGAAAGCGGAGCATTGGAGGTCCGGACGGCCCAAAGCGAGGCCGAGCGCCAGGCCATCTGGAAAGGGCGCAAGGCGGCCTTCAGCGCAGTGGGCCGGCTTTCCCCGGACTACCTGGTCCAAGACGGGGTGGTGCCCCGAAGCCGGCTGGGGGAGGCCCTAGGGGAGATCCAAAGGCTCTCCGAGGCCTATGGCCTTCGGGTGGCCAACGTCTTCCACGCAGGCGATGGCAACCTCCACCCCCTCGTCCTCTACGACGGCAAGGTGCCAGGGGAGCTGGAAAAGGCCGAGGCCTTGGCTGGGGAGATCCTAAGGCTTTGCCTCCGCCTAGGGGGGTCCATCACCGGGGAGCACGGGGTGGGGGTGGAGAAAAAGGCCTTCCTCAGGGAGATGTTTTCGGAAGAGGACGTGGAGGCCATGGAACGGGTCAAGGCCGCCCTAGACCCCAAGGGCCTGGCCAACCGGGGGAAGGTCTTCGACCCCAGGGTGGAGGCGCTCCCATGACCCTGAGGCCGAAAAGCCTCGAGGAGGTGCAGGAGGCCGTGCGGGCCTACCCCCGCCTTAGGGCCCGAGGCGGGGGGAGCAAACCCGCCCTCTCCCGCCCCCAGGAAGGGGAGGTCCTCCTCGAGCTTTCCGGGCTTAGGGGCCTTTTGGCCTACGAGCCCGAGGAGTTCGTCTTCACCGCCCTAGCCGGCACCCCCCTCCAGGAGGTGGAGGCCACCTTGAGGGCCCATGGCCAGTACCTGCCCTTTGACCCCCCCCTCCTCGAGGGGGCCACCCTAGGGGGGACGGTGGCCGCGGGGCTTTCCGGGCCCATGCGCCACCGGTATGGGGGGGTGAGGGACTTCCTCCTCGGGGTGCGGTTCGTGGACGGGGAGGGGAAGGTGGTCCGGGGGGGAGGCCAGGTGGTGAAAAACGCCGCGGGCTTCCCCTTCCACCGCCTCATGGTGGGCTCCTTGGGGGCCTTTGGGGTGATGGTGGAGCTCTCCTTTAAGGTCTTCCCCTGGCCCGAGGCCACGGCCACCCTCCTTTTGGAGTATGGAAGCCTGGGGGAAGCCCTGGAGGCCCTAGGGCGGTTGCGCCAGGCCCCCTTGGATCTCCTGGCCCTGGACCTCGTGCCCCCAAGCCGGCTAGAGGTCCGGCTTGGGGGCCTTGGGAAGAGCCTCCCTAAGCGGCTGGAAAAGGTCCAGGGCTTCCTGGGAAGGGGGGGAGAGGTCCTTTGGGCGGACGAGGCCCACTGGCAGGGGGTGCGGGCCCTCCGCTTCCTCGAGGGGAGCCCCCTTTGGGCCAAGGTGCCCCTCAAGCCCCGCCTCATCCCCAAGCTGGAGGCCTTGGGCCTTAAGGCCCGGCGCTACCTCGCCGGGGGGGAGGTGGCCTACCTGGGCCTTGGGGTGGAGGACCTCCCCCGCCTCGAGGCCCTGGGCCTTCCCTACCTCCTCCTCCGGGGGGAAGGGGAGCCCCTTTTCCCACGGCCCCAAGATCCCTTTTTCCTCGGGCTCAAAAAGGCCCTAGACCCCAAGGGCCGCTTTCCCCTAAGGTGGAACCATGCAGCATAAGATCCCAGTGGAAACCCTAGGCCCCCTGGGGGAGACCATGGCCCACGCGGTGGAGGCTTGCGTCCACTGCGGGTTCTGCCTCCCCACCTGCCCCACCTACGTGGTCCTCAAGGAGGAGATGGACTCCCCTAGGGGCCGGATCTTCCTCATGAAGGAGGTTCTGGAAGGAAGCCTCCCCCTGGAGGAGGCCCTGCCCTATTTGGACCGCTGCCTGGCCTGCCAGGCCTGCGTCACCGCCTGCCCAAGCGGGGTGCCCTACGGGGAGCTCATCGGGGCCTTCCGGCTTTGGAGCGAGGAGAGGAGGCACCGCCCTCCCCTGGAGGCCACCTACCGGAAGGCCCTCCTCGAGGTCCTCCCCTACCCCCACCGCCTCCGCCCCTTAGCCCTCCTCGGGAGCAAGGCCAAACCCCTAGCCCAGGCCCTCCCCCTCCCCAAGGCCCTCAAGGCCCCCCTGGCCCTCCTCCCCCAGGGGTTGGAGGGGGAAGGGGAATACCTCGAGGTCTACCCCCCCAAGGGCCCCCGGCGGGCCCGGGCGGGGCTCCTTCTGGGCTGCGCCCAAAGGGCCCTGAGGCCCTCCATCAACCGGGCCACCATCCGGGTCCTCCAGGCCAACGGGGTGGAGGTGGTGATCCCCAAGGGACAGGGCTGCTGCGGGGCCCTAAGCCTCCACGCCGGGGACAAGGAGGGGGCGCAGGGCTTCGCCCGGGCCACCATGGAGGCCTTCCAGGAGGTGGAGGTGGTCCTGGCGAACGCAGCAGGCTGCGGCTCGGGGATGCGGGAATACCCCCTCCTTTTCCTGGGTACCCCGGAGGAGGAAAGGGCCCGGGCCTTCGCGGAGAAGGTGAAGGACCTAAGCGTCTTCCTGGACGAGCTGGGCTTCATCCCCCCACCTCCCCCTAAAAGGCCCCTCCGGGTGGCCTACCACGACGCCTGCCACCTGGCCCACGCCCAAGGGGTGCGGGAGGCCCCTAGGCGGCTCCTTAGGGCGAGCGGGGTGGAGGTCCTGGAGCCCAAGGAGTGGGAGCTCTGCTGCGGGAGCGCGGGGACCTACAACCTCTTCCAGCCGGAGATCGCGGAGGCCCTAGGCCGAAGGAAGGCGGAAAACCTGGAGGCCACGGGGGCCGAGCTGGTGGTCACGGCCAACATCGGCTGCCAGACCCAGCTTGCGGCTTACCTGGACCGGCCCATCCTCCACCTCGCGGAGCTCTTGGAGCTCCTATACGAGGGCCAAGACCCCCCGGGGAAGGCCTAGTCCCCTTAGGCTTCCCTCCCCTCTAGGTTCCCCAAAAAGGACTCTTCCCCATGCAGGCGCAAGCCCGCATGGGGCGGTATCAGTGGGGGTGCCCCTCCTCCCCCGGGGGGACGAGCCAGGCGGCCAGAAAGGTGGTGAGGGGCACGGCGAGGAGGAGGCCCAAGGAGCCGAGGATCATGGCGGCAAGCTCCGCGGCCAAGGGTTCGCTGTTGAGGAGAAAGGGCAAGGGGGTGGGGTCCTTGGTGAGGAGGAGGAAAAGGGGCAAGGCGGAGGCCATGTAGGCCAGGACCAGGGTGTTCACCAGGCTCCCGATGTGCTCGTAGCCCACCTCCATCCCCCGGCGGTATAGGGCCCAAGGGCCAAGGCCCGGGTTGGCCCGGCGGAGGGCCTGGACCACCGCGGCCTGGGTGACCGTCACGTCGGAAAGGGCCCCTAAGGCCCCTACCCCCACCCCCGCCAGGTAAAGGGCCAGGAGGTCCACCTCCCCCCACTGCCTAAGGAGAAGGGCCTCCTCCGAGGCGAGGCCAGTGAAGCCCATGGCCCGGGTAAAGGCCAGGGCCAGGAGGAAGATCACCCCCACCGCCCCCAAGGTGCCGAGGAGGGCCGCGGTGGTCTTCCGGTTCACCCCATGGACCAGGTAAAGGGTAAGGAGGAGGATGCCTAGGCTCCCGAGAAAGGCGTAAAGGAGGGGGTTACCCCCTTGGGCCACCTTGGGGATCACCAGGAAGACCAAAAGGAGGAGGCTCAAAAGGGTGCCCAAAAGCCCCCTTAGGCCCCGGGCCCGGCCCAAAACCCCAGCCCCCAAGGCAAAGAGGAGGAAGAGGAAGGCCAGGTGGGGTAGGCGGTAGGGCTCGGCCACGTAAAGCCTTCCCCCCTCCTCGTAGAGGACCACCCGGGCCCCCGGCACTACCCCTCCCCCGTCCACGGGGAGGAGGGCCTCCCGCACCTCCCCCGCCACCTGGACCCGGGCCAAGCCCCTCAGGGGATCCACCTCCAGGACCCGCCCCACCCCATACTGGGCCCAAGCCCCCATCCAAAAGCCGAAGGAGACCAGGAGGATCCACCGCATGTCCCCACTTTATTTGGGAAAGGCTTATCGGTATACTCCAGGGGATGGAACGCACCACCCGGCAGCGCCAGGCCATCCGGGAGGTCTTCCTCGAGGCGGGAAGGCCCCTAGCCCCCAAGGAGGTCTTGGAGCTCGCCCGGAACAAGGTGCCCTCCCTGGGCCTGGCCACGGTTTACCGGACCTTGCGGGCCCTTCAGGAGGAGGGCTTTCTCGTGGCCGTGTACCTCCCTGGGGAACCCCCCCGGTACGAGCTCAAGGGCCTGGACCACCACCACCACTTCCTCTGCCGGATCTGCGGGCGGGCCTACGAGCTTCCGGGGTGCCCCGCCGAGGTGGAAAGGTATCTTCCCCCGGGCTTCCGGCCCGAGGGGCACGAGGTCACGGTTTATGGCCGCTGCCCCGAGTGCCCCTAGAGGTAGCCTGCCCGGCGAAGCTCCTCCTCCACGGCCCTAAGGACCAAGGGATAGGCCCCCTCTAGGCCCAGCCCCTCCAGATTGGCCCCGGCTGCGGCAAAATGCCCCCCGCCCCCGAGGGCCAAGGCGATGTTCTGGGCGGAAACCCCTCCCCGGGAGCGGATGGAAACCTTGACCCCTTGGGCCCTGCGCCGCAGGTAGACGGCCACCACGCTCCCTTCCACGTAGCGGATCGCCCCCACGAAGGCGTCCGAATCCTCCTCCGCAAGCTCCACCCCCTCGGGGAGGTGGGCGGTGACGAGGAGCCCCCCGAAATGGGGGGTTAGGGTCTGGAGCACCTGGGCCAAGACCCGGTAGTAGGGGAGGGGGTGGAACTGGAGCCGATCCGTGATCTCGGCAAGGGGGACCCCCCGTTCCAGGAGGTCCGCGGCCACCCTTAGGACCTCCGGGGTGGTGTTGGAAAAACGGAAATTGCCCGTATCCGTGAGGATCCCCGTGAGGATGGGGGTAGCGATCTCCACCGTCCACTCCACCCCGAGGAGGTCCAAAAGCTCCTTCACGAGCTGGGCCGTGGCCGCCTTCTCGGGCACCACCACGGCGAGATGGCCGAAGTGGGCATTGGTCCCGTGGTGGTCGATGTTCACGATGAAGCCCCCAAGGGGCACCCCTGCTACCCGGGAGGGGTCCGCGCTATCCAGGACCACCAGGGTGGCCCCCTGGGGGAGGGCCTCGAGGGCGGGGGTGGCCTCCCCCTCCTGGAGGAGGAAGCCCAGGTAACGGGGGGGGTTAAGGACCAGGTGGACGGGCTTCCCCAAGGCCTTAAGGGCCCGGTAAAGGCCCAAGGAACTTCCCACCGCGTCCCCATCGGGGTCCACGTGGGTGGCCACGTAGATGGGCCCCTCTACGGCCTTGAGGACCTCGGCCACCAGCCTTAGGCGCGGGAGGTAGGAGGGTCCCTCCATAGGGGCTAGCCTACTACAGGTTCCACCCCCCGGCCACCTCCAGGACCTGGCCCGTGAGGTAGGGTTCCCGTACGAAAAAGAGGACCGCCCGGGCCACCTCTTCAAGGAGGGCAAGCCGCCCCATGGGGATCTCCCCAAGGGGCTTGGACAGGGAGTTTTCCGCCACCCCTGGGGCCACCACGTTGGCCGTGATCCCATAGGGGGCAAGGCGCTTGGCCAGGGCCTTGGTGTAGAGGATCACCCCGGTCTTGGCGATGACGTAAGGGGTGATGTGGGGCCGGGCCAAAAGCTGGCCCGCCCCCGCATAGCCCAGGTTCACGATCCGGCCGAAGCGCCTTCCCATGAGGAAGGGCAAGGCGGCCTGGGTGACGAGGAAGGTGGCCGTGAGGTTGGTGTCCAGGATCCAGCGCCACTCCTCGAAGGTGAGGGCCTCCACGGGCTTACGGAGGTAGTCCCCCACGTTGTTCACCAGGATCCCAAGCCCCCCTAGGGCCTCCTCCGCCCGCTCCACCAGGGCCTGGGCCTCCTCGGGCTGGGTGAGGTCGGCCCGGAGGGCCACCGCCCGCACCCCTAGGGCCTCTGCGCTCTTCCGGGTGGCCTCGGCCTCGGCCTCCGAGGTGCGGTAGTGCACGGCCACGTCGTACCCCTCCCGGGCGAGGGCCAGGAGGATGGCCCGGCCGATCCCCCGGGCGCTTCCCGTGACCAACGCCCCCCTCATCCCCTCTCCAGGTACCGCCGCACGAGGGCCCGGGTGAAGGCGTTGAGGGGGTAGGCCAGGGCTTCCTCTGGGGACACCCAGGCCCAGGCCAGGATCTCCTCGTTGGGCCGGACCTCCCCCAGGCCCCGGGCGAAGTAGTTCACCAGGACCATGTGAAGGGGACGGTGGAACTCTGGGGAAAAGATGGCCTCCTGGAGGAGGGCAAAACGGATGGCCTCAAGGCCCAAGCCCACCTCCTCCCGGATCTCCCGCCTTAAGGCCTCCTCTAGCCCCTCCCCTAAGGCCACCTTGCCCCCCGGTACCCCCCAAAGCCCCCGCCACTTGGGGGTGAGGACGAGGAGGACCTTGCCCTCCTTCTCCACCAAGGCCCCCACGGTCAGGACCGGGCACGGCGTATCCATACAAGCCCCAAGGCAACATACACCCCTTGGAGGAGGACAAAGGTGAGGTAGGCCCCAGGCTGGTGGAAGGCCAGGAAAACCCCTAGGAAAAAGAGCTGGGTGGTGAGGCCCAGGTTAACCGTGAGGGCCAAGGCCCCCTCGAGCCGGAAAAGGCGAAGAAGCCCTCCCTCGAGGGCCCGGAAGCCGGTCCTGGGGGGCATACGGGAGGGCGTAATACCACCCCATGCAGGCCTGCGCCTGCATGGGGGCCCCGGTAGAAAAGCATAAAACCCCCGGGCCAGGCCCAAGGAGGGGGTTGAGGCTCGGGGGGAGGCCCCGGGCCTTGCGGTAGAGGAACTCGAGGTTAAGCCTGGACCAGGGTGAAGGCCAAAAAGGCGGAAAGGGCCAGCCCCCACTCCCCCACCCGGGCCCCCAGGGCCAGGAAAAGGGCCAGGCTGCCGAGGAGGAGATCCCTCCCAAGGGAGATCCCCCAGGCGGCGAGGAGGGCCAAAAGGGTGTGGAGGAGGACCAGGTGGGGAGGACGGATGGGGGTTGGGAGTAGCACGGCTAGTCCTTAAGGTGGGCGAGGATCCGGTCCACCACGCCCTCTAGGTCCAAATCCCCGGTATCGATGAGGAGGGCATCGGGGGCGGGGAGGCTATTGGCCTGGTCCTTGGCGTCCCGGGCCCTTAGCTCCTCGAGGACCGCCTCCAAGGGGAGGCCCCGTTCCCCAAGGCGCCGCCTCGCCCGCACCTCGAGGGGGGCCGTGAGGTAGAACTTGTGGGGCGCCTCGGGGAAGACCGCCCGGCCCATGTCCCGCCCCTCGGCCACGAAGGGCGGGGGGACCTCCTTGAGGCGGGCGTTCACCCAAGCCCTCACCCCCCCCATCCGGGCCACCTCGGAGACCACCCGGTCCACGGCCTCCGTGTGGAGGAAGGGGGTGAGGTCTTCCCCCTTTCCCGTAAGGACCCGGTTTTCCGGCAGGAGCAGGCGAAGCCCTGCCCCCTCCAAGGCCTCTAGGAGGGCTGGCTCCTCCCAAAGGCCCTCCCTTAGGGCCCAAAGGGCCGCAGCCCGGTAGAGGAGGCCGCTGGAGAGGTAGGGCACCCCGAGGCGCTCCGCGAGGCGTTTGGCCACGGAGGTCTTCCCCGAGGCCGCAGGACCGTCAATGGTCACGACCCCGCGCATAGGCGCTCCAGGTCCCCGAAAAAGCCCGGGTAGGAGATCCCCGCCCAATGGGGCTCGTAAAGCCGTACCCCCACCCTTAGGCCGGCCACCGCAAAGGCCATGGCGATCCGGTGGTCCCCGAAGGGCTCCACGGCCCCGGACCGGGCCCCACCCCCCAGGATGCGGAGCCAATCGGGGCCTTCCTCCACCTCCACGCCTAGGGCCCGGAGGTTATGGGCGATGGCCCGCACCCGGTCGGACTCCTTCACCCGAAGCTCCCCTAGGTTAGGGATATAGGTCTCCCCCTCCGCAAAGGCCGCGGCCACCGCGAGGATGGGGATCTCGTCCACCATGAGGGGAATGAGCCCAGGGTCTACCCGTACCCCCTTGAGGGGGCTATACCGGGCCCGGAGGAGGCCCAAAGGCTCCCCTCCTTCCCCCTCCAGGACCTCCCAAGCGAGATCCGCCCCCATGGCCTGAAGCACGGTAAGGAGGCCCGTACGGGTAGGGTTGAGGCCCACCCCCTCCACGGTGACCTCCGAGCCGGGCACGAGGAGGGCGGCCACCAGGAGGAAGGCCGCGCTGGAAAAGTCCCCAGGCACGGTGAGGTCCTTGGCGGGAAAGGGTTCCGTCCGGTGGGTCCGGATCCGGGGGCCCTCCTGGGCAAGGGGCAGGCCAAAGTGGCGGAAAAGCCTTTCCGTATGGTCCCGGGTGGGGGTGGGCTCCACCACCTCCGTGACCCCTTCTGCGAAAAGCCCCGCAAGGAGGAGGGCGCTTTTCACCTGGGCGCTAGGGACGGGAAGGGTATAGGAGAGGCCCCTTAGGGCCGCCCCCTCCACGGCCAGGGGAGCCCTAGCCCCCCCTTGCCGCCCTAGGATCCTCGCCCCCATGGCCCTTAGGGGCTCCACCACCCGGCCCATGGGCCTCCGCCGCAAGGACACATCCCCGGTGAGCACCGCAAAAAGCCCCTCCTGGCCCGCAAGGAGGCCTAGGAGGAGGCGCATGAGGGTCCCCGCGTTCTCGCAGTCCAAGGGGGCCTCGGGCTCCCGGAAGCGGAGGCCCACCCCCCGGACCCGAAGATGGGGGCCTTCCTCGAGGACCTCCGCCCCAAGGGCCCTCATGGCCCGAAGGGTGGCCAAGGTATCCCCGGCCTTAAGGGGGTGGTAAAGCCGGCCTTCCCCCCGGGCCAGGGCCAGGAGCATAAGCCCCCGGTGGGTGATGGACTTGTCCCCAGGCACCCGTAAGGTGCCCCTTAGGGGCCCCCGGGGACCCAGGTCCAGATAGGGCCGGTCCATGCCCTATAGCCTGGCGAAAAAGGCCCCAGGGGTCAAGCCCGGGCCCGGGCTACCGCCTCCCGGAAGGCGGCCACCGCCCCTTCCACCTCCTCCTCGGTGGTAAAGCGGCCCAAGGAAAAGCGCACGGAGGCTAGGGCCTCCTTGGGGCTTTTGCCCATGGCCAGGAGGACGTGGGAGGGCTCGAGGCCCCCTGAGGGGCAGGCCGAGCCCACGGAAACCCTAAGCCCCAGGAGGTCCAGGGCCAGGAAAAGGGTCTCCCCCTCCACCCCGGCCACGCCCACGTTGATCAGGCCGGGCAGGCCCTCCTTGGGGCCCTGGCGCCAAACCCCCTCCACCCCAAGGAGGCCTTCCTCGAGGCGCCGGGTAAGGGCCAAAAGCCGCGGGCCCTCCTCGGGAAGGAGGCGAAAGGCCTTCTCCAAAGCGAGGGCCAGCCCCTGGGCCAAGACGGGGTCTAGGGTGCCCTCGGCCCGGGGGAAGAAGCTTACCCCCCGCCTTACCCAAAGGAGGCCTACCCCTTTGGGCCCGTAGAACTTGTGGGCGCTAAGGGAGGCCAGGTCCACCCCCTCTTCCTCCGGGCGGAAGGGGAGGCGGCCTGGGAGCATGGCCGCATCCGTGTGGAAAAGGGCCCCGTGGGCGTGGGCCACCTCCGCAAGCTCCCCCAAGGGGTAAAGGGTCCCCACCTCGTGGTTTGCGGCCATGACGCTCACCAGGAAGGTGTCGGGCCTCAAGGCCCGGGCCAGGGCCTCGGGGTGGATCCTCCCCTCGGGGTCCGGGGGAAGGCGGGTCACCCCAAAGCCCAGCCTTTCCAGGACCCTAAGGGCCTGGAGGAGGGAGGCGTGCTCCACTGCGCTCGCCACCACGTGGCCCCGCCCCCGGGCCAAGGCCACCCCGAGGAGGGCCCAAAGGTTGGCCTCCGCCCCCCCCGAGGTAAAAAGGAGGGTCCGGGGCTCCACCCCAAGGAGGTGGGCTGCCCGTTCCCGGGCCTCCTCCAAGGCCCGCCGGGCCCGCTGGCCCTCCTGGTGCACGCTTCCCGGATGGCCGAAAATCCCCCGGAGGGCCCGCATGCCCTCCTCCACCTCGGGGTCCAGGGGGGTAGTGGCCGCGTAGTCCAGGTACACCTAAGGGACCCGAAGGGGAAGGGGCCTACGGGCCTCGAGGCGCTTGCGCTCCTCGATGAGGTCCTTAAGGGTAGTCCCCCCAAGCACGGACCGCACCGCGAGGTCCACCCGGCGCCAGAGGGCTTCCGTGGAGCACTGGCCTACCTTAAGGCAAGCGTCCGGCCCCTCCAGGCAAGGCACAGGAGCCAGGCTTCCCTCCAGGGCCTCCACCACCGCGAGGGCGGTGACCTCCTCCGGGGGACGGGCCAGGCGGTACCCCCCTTTGGCCCCCCGCACGGAGCGGACAAACCCCGCCCTCCGGAGCTGGGCCGCGATCTGCTCCAGATAGGGCAGGCTGATCCCCTGGGCCTCGGCCACCTCCTTGAGGGGAATGGCCCCTGGGGCCCTTAGGCCAATCTCCACCAGGGCCCTTAGGCCGTACTGGGCCTTCGTGGACACCCACATGCCCCTAGGCTACCACAAACCCCCCTTCACCGTATGGAAATTATGGATTTGGCGAAGGCTAGGGCGAAAAGGGCGGCCTGGGTGAGGACGATGCTGGGGCCGCTAGGCCAGTCCAGGAGGAAGGCTAGAAAAAGCCCCAAGCCCGTGGCAAGTAGGGCGAGGAGAAGGGAGGCCAGGACCATGCCGGAAAAGGTGGAGGCCAAAAGCCGGGCGGTGGCCCCCGGTATCACCAGAAAGGCCGCAAGGAGGAGGAGGCCCACCACCTTGGCCGCCACCACCAAGGCCACGGCCAAAAGGCCCGCGAAGAGGTAATCGTGCCTCCCCACCGGGAGGCGGTCGGCCTGGGCCAAGGTCCGGTCAAAGGTGGCGTAGGCCCAAGGCCCGAGGAGGCGGAGGGCCAAGGCCGAGGCCAAGGCCAGGAGAACCCCAAGGGCCCAAAGGTCCTGAGGGGCTACGGCAAGGAGGGAACCAAAGAGGTAGGCCAAAGGGTCGGCCACAAAGCCCCGGGCCTGGGAGAGGAAGACCCCTCCCAAGGCCACGGATAGGGCGAAAAAGATCCCAATGGCCGTGTCCTGGGAAAGGTCGGTGCGGGCGCTGAGGTAGGTGATGGCCATAGCCACCAAAAGGGCAAAGGGCAAGGCGAAAAGGAGGGGCTCTTGGCGCAGGAAAAGCCCCAGGGCAATCCCCGCAAAAACCGAGTGGGAAAGCCCATCCCCCAGGAAGGAGAGCCGCCTTTGCACCACCAAGGGGCTTAAGAGGCCACCCAGAAGGGCCACGAAAAGGCCCGCAAGGAGGGCCCGCTGGAAAAAGGGATAGCTAAGGGCTTCCCACATCCCTACCCCCAAGGTAAAGGCCATGGGCGTGGCCCAGGTGGCCAAAGGCCTTCCGCAGACACTCCTCGGAAAGGGCCCTTTCCGGGGGACCAAAGCCGATGGGCCTTCGGTTAAGGACCAGGACATGGCTTGCGTGGTGGGCCGCCTCCCAGTCGTGGGTCACCATGACCAAGGTGGCCCCGGTCTCGGCCTGGTAGGCCTCGAGGTAGTGGTAGAGGTCCACCTCCCCCACCCGGTCCACCCCGGTAGCCGGCTCGTCCAAAAGGAGAAGGCGGGGCCTCCGGACAAAGGCCCGGGCCAGGTAAACCCGCTGTAACTCCCCTCCCGAAAGCCGCCCCAGGGGCCTACGGGCCAAGGCCTCCGCCCCCACCTGGGAAAGGGCAGCCAGGGCCAATGCCCGCTCCCCCTTGGAAATCCTAAGGGGCCAGCTCCGCCTCAACCCGGTCACCACGAGCTCCAGGGCCAAGGCGGGAAAGGAACGGTCGAAGGCCTTGAGCTGGGGAACATAGCCCACAAGCCGGGGGTCCAAGGCCTCTGGGGGATGGCCCAGGACCCGAAGGCGCCCCCTATAGGGAACCAGGCCCAAAAGGGCCTGGATGAAGGTGGTCTTTCCCCCCCCATTGGGCCCCACCACGGCCAGGAAAGCCCCCTCGGGCAACCGGAGGCTAACCCCCTCCAGGGCCCGGTGGTCCCCTAGGGTGACGGAAAGGCCTTCGGCCTCGAGGGCCCACATGGGCTAAATGATACTCCATTTTCACCAGAGCCCGCCCCCCGGATCCGATCGCTTGATACCCCATGCAGGCTTGCGCCTGGAACCGCCTGGGGACGAGGCTCTTGCCCAAGCTCCGGCAGGCGGACTTAGCATTGAGTTTTCCCTGGAGGTTAGCCCCGACCTCTGGGCTAGCCTCAGGGGGGAGGTTCAGGCCCTCCTAGAGGAGCTCAAGCTCACGGAGCAGATCAGGATCCAGTAGGCTACATAAACCGCTTCCGCCTGCGGTAGGCCTTGACCTCCTTGAAGCTCTTCCGCCCACCCCCCTTGACCCCTAGGTAAAACTCCTGGACATCGGGGTTCCCTAGGAGGTGGGCCTGGTCCCCCTCGAGGACGATCCGGCCCATCTCCATGATGTACCCGTAGTGGGCTATGGAAAGGGCCATGCGGGCGTTTTGCTCCACGAGGAGGATGGTCACCCCCTCCTCCGCATTGACCCGGGCCAGGATGTCGAAGATCTCCCGCACGAGGAGGGGAGCAAGCCCTAAGGAGGGCTCGTCCAGGAGGAGGAGGCGGGGTTTGGTGAGGAGGGCCCGGCCAATGGCCAGCATCTGCTGCTCCCCACCGGAGAGGTAGCCCGCCAGGCGGTTTTTGAGCTCGGCCAGGCGGGGGAAGTAGTGGTAGATGCGTTCCATCTCCTCCCGGCCCGCCCGGGAACGCAAAGTGCCCACCCTTAGGTTCTCCTCCACCGTGAGGTGCTTGAAAACCCGGCGCCCCTCCAACACCTGGACGATCCCCATGCGGACGATCCTCTCAGGGGGAAGGCCCGCCAGGTCCTCCCCCCGGTAGAGGATCTCCCCCCGGACCACCCTCCCGTCCTCGGGGATCAAGAGGCCAGAGATGGCCCTTAGGGTGGTGGTCTTCCCCGCCCCGTTGGGGCCGAGGAGGGCGGTAATCCGGCCCTCCGGCACCTTGAGGGAAACCCCCCTTAGGACCTGGATCACGTCGTGGTAGACCACCTCGATGTTATTGACGAGAAGGAGGATGGGACCGAGATCCTCGGGGCGGAGAAGACCCATAGGACCCCCTTACTTCCCGTAGTGCACCCGGCGGAAGAGGGCCGAGGTGAAGGGCTCGGTGATGGGCACGAAACGGCCCCCCTTGGCCTCGAGGACCCGCAGGCCCTCGGCCCCCGTGCGCTCGCTTTTGGTGAAGTCGATCTCAATGCCCTGCTTGGTGGAGACGGCAAACCCGGGCTTAAAGGCGTTAGGACCGTTCATGCCCACGAGGGCCTGGTACACGGTCTCATGGGTCACCCGCTTGTAGCGCTCCATGGCCCTTCGCATGGCCTCCACCCCGATGGCCGTGGCCAGCATCCCGTTGGTGTAGTTCACGCTCTCCACCACCGCCTTGGGCCGGTTGTACCTGGCCCCAAGCTCCTTCTGGAGGCGGATGCCGGGGGCATCCTCGTGGAACATGTAGAAGCTGGTGGCCCAAAGGAAGCCCTCCGCCGCCTCCCCAGCCAGGTTGATGAGGTCAGGCCCCCCGGTGTAGTGGGCCCCTAGGTGGCGGATCTTGAGGCCCAGGCGCCTATTGTCCTTAAGGATATTGGCCACGGGCCCCGCCACGTTCTGGTGGACCACGTACTCCACCCCCGCCTGGGCCAAGCGCCGAAGGAGGGCGGTGTTGTCCAGGTTGCCCGAGCCCACCTCCTGCACGTCCACGATCTCCAGGCCCAGGATCCGGGCCGCCTTCCTCGCGTCCTCCACCGGGGCCCGGCCAAAGGGGGAGGGGTGGATGACCAGGGCCACCTTGGCCCCCTTCTTCTCCTTGGCGATGTACTCGAGGAGGGCCACCACCTGCTCGGAGTAGCTGGTGGTGGGCAGGAAGAGGTAGTCGTTGTTGGGGGGATCCACGAGCTCGATGTGCATGGAGGCGGGAATGGTGGGGATCTTCAGCTCCTGGATCAGGGGCTTAAGCTGGAGGTTGGCCCCGGTGGAGTAGGAGAGGAAAAGGGGGATCTTGAACCGGTCCACCGCCTCCTCGAAGAAGCGCTGGGTGTTGGCGTTGTTGTACTGGTCATCCCGCACCAGGCAGCTTAGGACCACCCCGGGGATGAGCCGCCGCTCATTGGCGTAGCGGCAATAGTCCTCCACCCCTGCCCCATAGGGCACCCCCGCGTCCGAGGTCGGACCGGTGATGGCCCCCGACCACAGGATGGTCACCTGCTGCTGGGCCAAACCCAGCCCCATGGCCGCCAAAAGACCCCAAAGGACCCTCTTCCCCATATCCGCATCACCTCCTAATACCTAAAAGGCCAGGTGCGGAAGTAGCTCCGCACCAACCGCCACCAGTTGGCCAGGCCCCTCGGCTCAAACATGAGGAAAAGGACGATGATAAGCCCGAAGGCTAGGGGCCTTAGGGCCGAGGCCACATCCACCCCGGCTACGCTGAAACCCAAGGCCTTGACCCATCCCGAAAGGGCCTCCATGTTCACGTCCAGGAAAACCAGGAAAAGGGGCCCTAGGAAACTGCCCACCAGGGTACCCAGCCCCCCCACGATGGCCATGGCCAGGTACTTCACGGAATGGGCGAAGGTGTAGTCCTCGATGACCACCGCCCGGGCCAGGTAAGCGTAAAGGGCCCCCGCCACCCCCGCATAGAAGGCCCCCAGGGCGAAGGCGAAAAGCTTCGTCCGCCCAGGGTCGATCCCCATGGCGTCCGCAGCCCGGTCGTTGTCCCGCACGGCCACCAGGGCCCGGCCGTACTTGGTCCTGAGGAGATTCCGGAAGAAAAGGGCCAGGAGGACCAAGGCCACCAGGCTCACGTAGTACCAAAAGTGGTAGTGATTGAGTAAGCCCACCTCGTACCCGAGAAGGCCCACCCTTGGCATCTCCATGGCCCCCCCCTGCTTGAGGAGGGGCAGGTGCCCTACGGTCCACTCGAAGACCACCTGGAAGGCCAAGGTGGCCAAGGCCAGGTAGAGGTGCTTGACCCGAAGGCTAGGGATGCCCACCAGATAGCCGAAGAAAGCCCCCACAAGCCCCCCTAGGGGCAGGACCAGGTAAAAGGGGAGGTAGGGGGCCAAAAGGGCCGCGGCATAGGCCCCCACCCCCATAAAGGCCGCCTGGCCGATGTGGATGAGGCCCGCGTACCCCGTGGTGATGTTGAGGCCTAACACGGCCAGGCTGTAGACGAGGATTTGGTCCAGGATGAAGACCTGGGTCCGGGAGAGGAACTGGGGCAGGACCAGGAGAAACCCCAGGAAAAGGAGGAGGGAAAGGAGCTCCCGGCGGTTGGCCAGGATGGAAACGTCCTCCGCGTAGCGCGTCCGGTAGTTGCCGGTCTGGGCCCAAGGGTTCTTCATACCCGCTCGATCTCCTCCGTGCCGAAAAGCCCGTGCGGCCTAAACCAGAGGACCAGGAGGAGCATCAGGAAGGGGAAGACCTCCCGCATGCCCCCGCCTGGGATATAGGGGTCCAGGTAGCCCGAGGCCAGGTTCTCCAAAACCCCCACCAGGATCCCCGCCACCACCGTACCCGGGATGGAGTCCAACCCCCCCAGGATGACCACGGGGAACACCTTAAGGCCGATGTGGACCAGACCCTCCAGGGTCAGGCCCGAGATCAGGCCCACCATCACCCCGCCCGCGGCCGCAGTGAGCCCTGCGGCCGCCCAGGCTAAGGCGAACACGCCGCCCACGGAAACCCCCAGGCTCATGGCCGCCATCTGGTCGTCGGCCACGCTCCGCATGGCGATGCCCAAGGTGGAGCGCTGGAAGAACCAGGTGAAGAGGAGGATAAGGAGGAGGGCCAGGCCCAAGGCCGCAAGCCTAGGGTAGTCCAGCCGCAAGCCCAAGACCTCGAGGGCCCCCGGGGGCAGGAAGGGGGGATAACCGTAGCTTCCCGCCCCAAAGGGGGTGAGGTGGAGAACCCCCTCCAGGAAAAAGGCCAGGCCGATGGTGGCCATGATCACGGAGATGATGGGCTGGCCCACCAGCCGGTGGAGGAAAAGCCTCTCCAGAAGGAAGCCCACCAGGGCGGTAAAGGCTAGGGCCAGGGAAAAGGCGAGGAAAGGGGGAAGCCTAAGCCCCACCAGGAAGAAGTAGGCGCTAAAGGCCCCTATGGCCAAAAGCTCCCCTTGGGCGAAGTTGACCACCCGGCTTGCCTTATATACCACCACGAACCCCAGGGCCACCAGGGCATAGATAAGGCCCAGGACCACCCCCGAAAACAGGATGTCTAGGAAAAAGGTCACGCCACCACCTCCAATAGGTCGTGCACGGCCACCCCCACCCTAAGCCGCTGCACGCTCCCATCCTGGTAGCGGTAGAGGGCCTCCACCTCCACCCGCTCCTTCCCCCCGTAGAGGGCCTCGAGGAGGGGAGCGTAGCGCTCGGCGATGAGCTTGCGGCGCACCTTGCCCGTGCGGGTAAGCTCCTCGTCGTCCGCATCCAAAAGCTTGTAGAGGAGGACAAACCGGCGGATCCTAAGCCCCTCGGGCAGGCTGGCGTTGGCCTTGGCCACCTCCTTGCGGATGAGCTCCGCCACCTCGGGCTTTAGGGTGAGGTCCAGGTAGGTGGTGTAGGCCAGGCCCCGATCCTCCGCCCACTTGCCCACGGTCTCCGGGTCGATGTTGATGAGGGCGGCGAGAAAAGGCTTCCCATCCCCAAAGACCACGGCCTCCTTGATGTACGGGCTAAACTTGAGCTTGTTCTCCACGAACTGGGGGCTGAAGAGGGTCCCGCTTTGGGTGCGCATGACGTCGGAAAGCCGGTCGATCACCACCAGGTGGCCGTCCTCCGTGAGGTAACCTGCATCCCCCGTGTGGAGCCACCCCCCCCTAAAGGTTTCGGCGGTGGCCTCGGGCCTCTCCCAATACCCCGCGGCCACCGCGTCCGAACGGCAAAGGATCTCCCCCTCCTCGCTGATCCGCACCTCGGTACCGGGGATGGGCTTGCCCACGGTCTCAGGCCGGATATCCCCATCGGGGTGGACAAAGGCGATCCCCGTGATCTCCGTCTGCCCGTAGATCTGCTTGAGGTTCACCCCTATGGCGTGGAAAAACCGGAAGGTATCGGGCCCTAAGGCCGCGCCCCCGGTATAGGCCCGCCGCAGGCGCAAAAGGCCCAGCTGATCCCGCAAGGGGCGGAAAACCCCCCATTCCGCCAAGGCGTAGGCCAGACGGAGGCCCAAGGGCAACGGCTTACCCCTCATCCGGTAGGCCGCAGCCCGGTAGCCCACCCCTAGGGCCTTCTCGTAGAGGAAACGGTTGGGCCAAGGGCTTTCCGAGATGCGCACCCAAACCTGGCTCTGCAGGCCCTCCCATACCCTGGGGGGGCCAAACATCACGTGGGGGCCGATCTCCTTGATGTCCTGCATGGCGGTCTCCACCTCTTCCGGGAAGTTCACGGCAAACCCCCCGGTCAAGGCCATGCCCACGGCCATCATCTGCTCCCCGATCCAGGCCAAGGGGAGGAAGGAGAGGTACTCGTCCGTGGGCCTCAAGGGGTCCACCTGCTGAAGGGCCACCCCCATGTGGACCAGGTTCCGGTGGCGGAGCATGGCCGCCTTGGGCTTGCCCGTGGTCCCCGAGGTGGAGGAAAGGTGGCAGACCTCCTCGGGGCTTGCCTCGAGGAGGAGCTTCTCCACCGCGTCAGGGTGTTTTTGCCGGTGTTCCCGGCCCCGCTCCAAAACCTCCTCAAAGGGAAGAAGCCAAGGATCCCGGTAGCCCCGCATGCCCCGGGGGTCCTCATAGATCACGTACCGCACGGCTGGGATCTCCTTGCGGACCTCGTAGAGCTTATCCACCTGCTCCTGGTCCTCCGCCAGGACCACGCTGGCCCCGGTATAGGCCAGCATGTAGGCGATCTCGGAGGGCAAGCCGGACGGGTAAACCCCCACGCTAATCCCCCGCACGGCCTGGGCCCCAAGCTCCGCGTAAAGCCACTCGGGGATGTTGTCCGCAAGGATGGCCAGCCGCTCCCCGGGGGCAAAGCCCAAGGCGAGGAGGCCATGGGCAAATAGGAGGACCTTTTCGTAATACTCCGCGTAGGTGACCTCGTTCCAAATCCCGAACTCCTTGAACCGCAAGGCCACCCGCTCCCCCTCCTTCTCCGCCCGAAGCCTCAGGAGCTGGGGGAGGGTGTAGCGCTTAAGCCCAAAGGAAGGGGAAAGGGCCGTCATACTCCCACCCCCAGGTAGGCCTCCTGAACCCGGGGGTTCCGGGCCACCTCCTGGGGTGGCCCCTCGGCGATAACCTGGCCGAAGTCCAGGACGTAGACCCGGTCGGAGATATCCATCACCACCCCGAGGTCGTGCTCGATGAGGACCACGGTGATCCCCTGGGCCCGGATCTCCAGGATGAAGCGCACCATGTCCTCCTTTTCCTCCAGGGTCATCCCCGCCATGGGTTCATCCAGGAGGAGAAGCTTAGGGGCCAGGGCCAAGGCCCGGGCCACCTCCACCCGTTTCCGGACCCCATAGGGAAGGCTGCCCACCAGGGCCTTGCGGTAAGGCTCGAGCTCCATGAAGTCGATAACCGCCTCCACCGCCTTGCGGTTTTCCGCCTCCTCCTTAAGGGCCCGCCCATAGAAAAGCCCCGCCGAAAGGAGGCCATAGCGGAGGCGGGTATGCCGGGCCAAGAGGAGGTTTTCCAAAACGGTGAGGCCCGAGAAGAGCTCGATGTTCTGGAAAGCCCGGGCGATGCCCCGCCGGGTGACCTCGTGGGGGGTAGCCCGGGTGAGGTCGTGGCCCTCGAAGAGGATCCGTCCCCGCCTCGGGTGGTAAAAGCCGGAAATGCAATTCAAAAGGCTGGTCTTCCCCGCCCCATTCGGGCCGATGATGGCCACGATTTCCCCCGGGTTTACCGTAAGGGAGACCCCGCTAAGGGCAGCCAGGGCTCCGAAGGTGAGGGTTAGGTCTTGTACCTCGAGTTGCGCCATACCTATCCCCGGCCCCGTTTGGGGATAGACTATACCGGAAAGCCCCGTAGGTGAATGCCAACCTCACGGCTACCTGCGGAAAAACGTCACACCCCAAGTGTCAGCCACCCCTGCCCCCTGTGGTACACTGCCCTAGGTACGGGGCCCAGCCCCTAAGGAGGGAGATGGATGAAAAGGACCTGGCAACCCAACCGGAGGAAGAGGGCCAAGACCCACGGCTTCCGGGCCCGGATGCGGACCCCAGGCGGCCGGCGGGTCCTCAAGCGCCGCCGCCAGAAGGGGCGCTGGCGGCTCACGCCCCAGGTAAGGCGGTAAAGCCCGGCCGCCTCCCCCCCCTAAGGGGGGAGCAGGCCTTCCGCCGGCTCCGGCAGGGCAGGGGAAGCCGGGGGCGGTACGTGAGCGTAAAGTGGCTCCCCGCCCAGGAGCTTAGGGTGGGCCTCGTGGTCTCCAAAAAGGTGGGCAAGGCCGTGGTGCGCAACCGGGTGCGCCGGCGCCTAAGGGAGATCCTTAGGCGACTCCACCTTCCTGAGGCCCACCTCCTGGTGGTGGCTAGCCCCGAGGCCCGGGGGGCCACCTACCAGGAGCTTTTCCAGGATCTGGTGCGGACCCTCAAACGGAGCAAGCTGATACAATAGGCGGCGTGCGTGGATTGTTGATCCTTTTGGTTAAGGGCTACAGGCGGTACATCTCCCCCCTTAAGCCCCCTACCTGCCGCTTCCACCCCACCTGCTCCGCCTACGCCCTGGAGGCCCTCGAGCGCCACGGGGCCTTTTGGGGCAGCTACCTGGCCATAAGGCGCCTCCTCCGCTGCCACCCCCTCCACCCCGGGGGGTTCGACCCCGTACCCTTGGTCTTCCTCCCTAGGAAGGAGTTGGACCGATGAAAGGACCCTGGCTTTTGCTCGTCTTCTTGGGAACCGCCTTGGCCTTGGAGGTCGGGTGGAAGGAGGTGGATACGAACGGGGACGGCACCCCCGAGCGGGTGGCCGTGGGCAAGCTCGCCGATTTGGCCTTCAACGAGAAGGGCGAGATCGTGGGCTGGTATGTCAAGCTCTACAAGGGCACGGCCATCGGGGACTACACCCGGGCCCCCAACCTGGCCCAAGGGGCTCCGGCCGTCAGCCCGGTGGGGTTCACTCCCCTGAAGGCGGAGTTCCTCGAGGAGGGGGACAGGCTTATCGCCCGCTTCCTAGGCCAGGAGGGCGCGCTCACCTACACCCTCCACAAGGGACGCCACACCCTGGAGATCCAGGCGGATGTGCCCTTACGGCTCCGCCTGGGCGCCCAGGGAACCCCCAAGGCCCTCCTCGAGGGGCAGGATGCCCCAGCCCCAAGCGGGGAGGGGCGGATCCGGTACCTGGCCTGGCAGACCCAGCCCAAGGCCGGCTACGCCCTGGTGGCCTATGGGCCCCAGGGCCTGGAGGGAAGGCTCATCGGCCGGACCGGGGAGGTGGCCCTAGGGGGTGGGGAAACCCTTAGGGTGTACGGGGGACCCAACGAGCTTGTGCGCCTCCACGTGGAGGGACTCCTCGGCCTACCTGGGCTTTTCCAGCCCAACCTTTGGGGCTACCTCTCCTTGGGCCTGATCTACACTATGGAGTGGGCCTACGGGCTCACGGGGCACTGGGGCTTGGCTCTCCTCCTCCTCACCCTTCTGGTGCGCCTCCTCCTTTGGCCCCTCATGCACCACCAGCTGAAGAGCATGGCCGAGCTCCAACGCCTCCAGCCCCTCCTCCAAAAGATCAACGAGAAGTACAAGGACGACCCGGAAAAGCGGGCCCAGGCCACCATGAAGCTCTACCAAGAACACGGGGTCAATCCCATGGCTGGCTGCCTCCCCCTCCTCATCCAGATGCCCATCCTCTTCCTCCTGTGGAAGGTAATCTCGGGGTACGAGTTCGGGCAAGGCTTCCTGTGGATCCCCGACCTGGCCCTGCCGGACCCCCTTTACATCCTCCCCATCCTCTACATGGCGGTAACCTTCCTTTCCACCTGGATGAGCGCCCACGGGAACAAGGACGTTATCCGGCAATCCCTTTTCATGAACCTTATCTTCCTCTTCCTGGTCCTGCAGTTCCCTTCCGGCGTCACCCTGTACTGGATTTTCTCCACCCTGATCGGTCTTTTCCAACAATGGTTGATCAACAAGGGCTTAACCCCCTTAAAGGCCTAGACTAGGGGTATGGAGGGACGCAAGAAGGACATCGACGAGATCCTCAAGGGCCTTGGCCTCCTGGAGGAAACCCCCCCTAGCCCCTCCCTAAGGGAGGTCCCGGAGAGGGAAGGGGAACCTGGAGAAAAGGGGCAGGGGCCCAAGGCAGTCCTGGAGGAGTTCCTGGGGGGGCTTTTGGCCCGACTGGACCCCGCCTATTTTGTGGAGATCCATCAGGAGGGCCACCTTCTCAAGGCCGAGGTCAAGGGCGGGGACCTAGGCCGCCTCATCGGGAAGGAGGGGAGGACCCTGAGGGCCTTGGCCTACCTGGCGGGGATCGTCCTGGCCAAGGCCTTTGGGGGGGCTTACCGGGTGGAGCTGGACGCCGCGGGCTACCGGCGCCGGAAGGAGGAAAGGCTTAGGCGCTTGGCGGAGGAAGCCGCCCAGACCGTGGCCAGGACGGGCCGCCCCCTTCCCCTTCCCCCCATGCCCTCCTCGGAACGGCGTCTGGTCCACCTCCTCCTCAAGAACCACCCCCAGGTGACCACGGAAAGCCAAGGGGAAGGGGAAGCCCGCCACGTGGTGGTCTACCCCCGTGCTCGGGAGGCTAAGGGCCCGGCTTAGGGCAGGAGGGCTTCCCGAGGGGGAGGCCTTGGACCTCCTGGCCTTGGCCCTAGGCCGAACCCGTCGGGAACTCCTCCTCTCCTTCCCCAAGACCCTCACGGAAGAGGAAGAGGCCCGCCTCGAGGCCCTCCTGCAAAGGCGGCTTGGGGGTTATCCCCTCCAGTACCTCATCGGGGAGGTGGAGTTCTTCGGCCTACCCCTTGGGGTAGAGGAAGGGGTCCTCATCCCCCGCCCCGAGACGGAGGGCCTGGTGGCCTTGGCCTTGGAACTCCCCCTCCCGGAAAGGCCCCGGATCCTGGACGTGGGCACGGGAAGCGGGGCCATCGCCTTGGCCCTCAAGTGGGCGAGGCCCAAGGCCCAAGTCTACGCCACGGAGATCGACCCCAAGGCCTTGGCCTTAGCCCAAAGGAACGCCCAAAGGCTGGGCTTGGCCGTGGGCTTCCTCCAGGCCTCCCTTACGGGGGGGCTTCGGGGGCTAGACCTCCTGGTCTCTAACCCCCCTTACCTGCCCGAGGGGTACCGGGAGGTGGCCCCTAGGGAGCTCGCCTACGAAAACCCCCTGGCCCTCTACGCGGGCCCTGAGGGGCTGGACGTGGCCCGCCCCTTGGCCCGGGAGGCCTGGGAGGCCCTCCTTCCTGGGGGGTTTCTCCTTTTGGAGCTAGACCCCGGGAACATCCGCACCCTGGCCCAGGAGCTCGAGGCCCAGGGCTGGGAGGGGGTGGAGGTGCTACCGGACCTCTCGGGTCGGGACCGGTACCTCCGGGCCCGGAGGCCCCCCAAGGAGGGCAAAGGCCAAGAGGGGCCGCTCGTGGGTCCAAAGCTCCCCTAGGGCCACCACCCCCACCCGGGCCACCCCCCCTTTCCCCTCCAGAAGGGCAAGCCCCCGGGCGAGCTCTTCCTTGGAGGGAAAGGTCAGGTAGGCCGGGGGAAAACCCGCCTCGAGGAGCTTGGCCCGCACCCGTTTGGCCAGGTCCTCCAGCCTTCTTTGGGCCTCGACCACGGGAAAAGTGGCGCTCAGGAGGACCTCCCCAAGGCCCGCCACCCGCCTTGCGGGATAGAAGCGGAGGGCCACCCTTAAGCGCCCCTCCTCGTACCCCCGCCCCTCGAGGAAAACCACCCCAGGCCCCGAGGCCTCCCCCTCCAGGACCACCCCCTGGAAGCCCAGGAGGCGGGCCCGCCTTTCCGCCTCTAGCCGCACCACCTCAAGCCCCTCCCCTTCCCTAAGCCCTACCTCCCCCAGGTCCAAGGCCCGGGCCAAGAGGGCAAGGTTGGTCGCCAAGCGCTGCTTCTGGGCTCCAAGGGCCGCAGCCTCCGAGGCCAGGCGGCTAAGCTGGCCCTGGGCCAGCTCTAGGGCCTGCCGGGTGCGGGCCAGCTCTGCGCTAAGGCTCCGTCGGGCCTCCTCCAGGGCCTGGACCTGGGCCCTTAGGGTTTGGAGGTTCGTTTGGGCGGCCCGGAAGGCGGCCAGGACCTGGGCCTTTTCCTCCTCTAGCCTCTCCACCTCCCGCCTTAGCTCCCCAAGCCGGGCCTCGAGGGCTTGGGCCTCCTCGGCCTTAGCCTTAAGGTCCTCCTCCCTTTGGGCCAAAAGGCGGGCCAGGTCCTGGGCCCGGACCCGTAACCCCTGGATCTCCGCCTCCAGGGCCTGTCGCCGACCCTCGCTGGCCTCGAGGGCCGCAGCCAGGAACTGCCTCCCCTCCCTGAGCTCGTTGAGCTCCGCAAGGGCCCTAGCCGCCTCGCTCTTCATGGCCTTAAGGGCCTCCCCCAAGGCCGCCTTCTCCCTGCGGAGGAGATCCCGTTCCTTGCGCACGGACTCCGCCTCGAGGATGGTGGTCCGGGCTTCCTCCACCACCAGGAGGAAACCCAGGTAGGAGAGGAGGGCAATCCCCACCCCCGTAAGGACGGCCACCAGGGTAGCGGTCTGGCGAGGCCTTAGGCGGAAGAGGCGGAAGTGGCGCTTCCCCGCCCACTTGGCCACCCGGTCCCCCAGGTAGGCCACGAGGGCAGAGAGGAAGAGGATGAGAAAGAAAAAGGCCCAGAAGACCATCATACCCTCTACTTCTGGTTCCTGCACCTCCAGGTTCCCAAAAAACTCCACGGGGACTTTCTGCCGGGACCCCCATGCGGGCTTGGGGCCCGCATGGGGCGGTATCAGAGCTCGTAGTCCTCGCCCAGGTAGTGGCGCCGCACCCCCTGGTCCTCGGCAAAGGTCTTGGGATCCCCGTGGAAAAGGATCTGGCCATCGTACATGAGGTAGACCCGGTCGGTGATGGCCAGGGTTTCCCGCACCGCGTGGTCGGTGATGAAGATCCCCACCCCCCGCCGGTCCCTCAGGTCGGCGATGATCCTCTGGATCTCCCGCACGTTCTTGGGGTCCACCCCCGTAAAGGGTTCATCCAGGAGGATGAAGCTAGGGTCGGTGCAAAGGGCCCGGGCGATCTCCAGCCTCCGCCTTTCCCCCCCGGAGAGGGTGTAGGCGTAGCGGTCCCTAAGGTGGTAGATGGCGAGCTCCTCCAAAAGGGCCTTGGCCTTCTCCAGGCGGGCCTTGGGGGAAAGGGGTTGGAACTCCAAGACCGCAAGGAGGTTCTCCAAGGCCGTCATCCGGCGGAAGGCGCTGGGCTCTTGGGGCAGGTAACCTAGGCCCAGGCGGGCCCTCCTGTACATGGGTAGCCCCGTGACCTCGAGGCCATTCAGGAAGATCCTCCCCGCGCTCGGCCGGATAAAGCCCACCACCATGTAGAAGGTGGTGGTCTTCCCCGCCCCATTGGGCCCAAAGAGGGCCACGATCTCTCCCCGCCGAAGCTCCAGGTCCACCCCCCGGACCACCTCCTTGGGCCCGAAGCGCCGCCTAAGGCCCACTGCCTTCAGCCGCCCCTCCATTAGTTCCTACCCTAAGGGGGGCCCCTTAGCCCCAGATGAGATAATGGGCCCGGTATGGTGGTCACCCGCATCGCCCCAAGCCCCACCGGGGACCCCCACGTGGGCACGGCCTACGTCGCCCTTTTCAACCTGGCCTGGGCCCGCAAGATGGGGGGACGGTTCATCGTGCGCATCGAGGACACGGACCGGGCCCGCTACGTCCCGGGGGCGGAGGAGAGGATCCTCGCGGCCTTGCGCTGGCTGGGGCTTACCTACGACGAGGGACCGGACATCGGGGGGCCCCACGGGCCCTACCGGCAGTCGGAAAGGCTTCCCCTCTACCGGAAGTACGCGGAGGAGCTCCTCAGGCGGGGCTTCGCCTACCGGGCTTTTGAAACCCCAGAGGAGCTGGAAAGGATCCGCAAGGAAAAAGGGGGGTACGACGGTCGGGCCCGGAACATCCCCCCTGAGGAGGCGGAGGAACGGGCCCAAAGGGGGGAGCCCCACGTGATCCGGCTCAAGGTGCCAAGGCCAGGGGTGACGGAGGTCAAGGACGAGCTCAGGGGGGTGGTGGTCTACCCCAACGAGGAGATCCCCGACGTGGTCCTCCTGAAATCGGACGGCTACCCCACCTACCACCTGGCCAACGTGGTGGACGACCACCTCATGGGGGTGACGGACGTGATCCGGGCGGAGGAGTGGCTGGTCTCCACCCCCATCCACGTCCTCCTCTACCAGGCCTTCGGCTGGGCCATCCCCCGCTTTTACCATATGCCCCTCCTCCGAAACCCCGACCGGAGCAAGATCTCCAAGCGCAAGGGCCACACCTCCTTGGACTGGTACAAGGAGGAGGGGTTTCTCCCAGAGGCCTTGCGCAACTACCTCGCCCTTATGGGCTTTTCCATGCCGGACGGCCGGGAGATCTTCACCCTGGAGGAATTCATCCAGGCCTTCTCCTGGGAGAGGGTTTCCCTGGGAGGGCCCATCTTCGATCTGGAAAAGCTCCGCTGGATGAACGGGAAATACATCCGGGAGGTCCTTAGCCTCGAGGAGCTGGCCCAAAGGGTTAAGCCCTTCTTGGAAAGGGCGGGGCTCAGTTGGCCGGACGAGGCCTACCTCCTAAAGGCCCTGGCCCTCATGCGCCCCCGGTTCGACACCCTGAAGGAGCTCCCGGAAAAGGCCCCCTACCTCTTCAGCGAGGCCTACCCCTTCACGGAAAGGGCCCGGGCCAAGCTGGAGGAAGGGAGGGCCCTCCTCGAGGAGCTGAAGCCCCGCCTCCTGGCCCAGGAGGACTGGCAGGAAGGGGCCCTGGAGGGCCTCATCCGGGGCTTCGCCGAGGCCAAGGGCCTTAAGCTGGGCCAGGTGGCCCAACCCCTAAGGGCGGCCCTCACCGGGGTCTTGGAAACCCCGGGCCTCTTTGAGATCATGGCCCTTTTGGGCAAGGAGAGGACCTTAGCCCGGATAGAGCGGGCCCTTGGGGTAAACTCGTAAGCGATGAGACGCGGACTTGCCCTTCTCCTCCTTGTGGGCCTGGTCCAGGCCCAAAGCCTCGGCCTCCGCTTCGGGTTTGGGGAGGGGCTGGGCCTCACCTTAGGGGCTTCCCTCGAAACCTCCTTGCGGACCAACCTCAACGGGCGGCTAGGGCTGGACCTGTCCCCCGGGGCCCCGGGGGTGGCCCTGGAAGCCCTCCTCCTCTTCAAGCCCGACCTCGGCCGGTACGACCCCTCCCTCAGGGGCCTTGCCCCCTACCTCGGGGGGGGGCTAGGGGGGATGGTGGGCCCCAAACCCACCGCAGGGGTGACCTTTGCCCTCGGCTTTGAGGGCCCCATCGACTTCACCACCGGACTTTTCCTCGAGGGGCGCTACCTCTACGCCCTACCCAGCCTACCCCACGCCTGGTGGCTGGGCCTCGGGGCCACCTTCCGCTAGGCATGGGGTTCCTCGAGCGGCTAAGGGCTGGGCTCAGCAAGACCCGGGAACGCCTCTTCCGGGCCATCCCCTGGTCCGCCCCCCCCGAGGAGGTCCTAGAGGAACTCGAAGCCGCCCTCCTCGCCGCGGACGTGGGGCTCGAGGCCACGGAGGCCCTCCTCGAGGAGCTCAGGGCCTCCGGGCAGAAAAACCTCAAGGAGACGCTCAAGGAGAAGCTCGCCCTCATGCTGGAGCCCGACCCCCGCCGGGCTACCCTCCGGCGCCTCGGCTTCCATCCCCAAGCCCCCCGGATGGCCTTACCCCAAGGCCCCATCCTCCTCCTCGTGGGGGTAAACGGGGCCGGCAAGACCACCACCGCGGCCAAGCTGGGCTGGCTGTACCAGAAGGAGGGCCTGAGGGTCCTCCTGGGGGCCGCGGACACCTTCCGGGCCGCAGGGGCTGCCCAGCTTGCGGAGTGGGGGGCGAGACTTGGCCTCCCCGTCCTCCCCGCCTCCCCGGGGGCAGACCCTGCGGCCTTCGCCTACGATGCGGCCATGGCCCGGAAGGCCAGGGGGTATGACCTCCTCATCCTGGACACTGCGGGCAGGCTCCACACCAAGCAAAACCTTATGGAGGAGCTCAAAAGGGTAAAAAGGGCCCTGGACAAGGCAGAGCCCGGGGAATCCAAGGAGGTCTGGCTGGTCCTGGACGCGGTGGTGGGGCAAAACGGCCTGGAACAGGCCAAGCGTTTCCACGAGGCCCTGAGGCTTACAGGGGTGGTGGTGACCAAGCTGGACGGCACGGCCAAGGGGGGGGTTTTGGTCCCCATCGTCCGCACCCTTGGGGTGCCCATCCGTTTCGTAGGGGTGGGAGAAGGCCCGGAGGACCTCCAGCCCTTTGATCCCCAGGCCTTCGCCGAGGCCCTCCTAGAGTAGGGCCCTTACCCCATCGGCCACGTACTCCACGGCCAAAGCCGCCAAGAGGATCCCTAGGACCCGGGTCACCACGTTGGTCCCCGTACGCCCTAGGGCCCGGCTTACCCGGCCTGCGGCCCTAAGGAGGAGATAGGCGACCACGAGGACCAAAAAGGCGGTGGCCAAGACCAGAAAGGCCCCATAGGCCACCCTCTTGGCCTCGGCCGCGAGGATGAGGAGGCTGGCCAACGCCCCCGGGCCCACGATAAGGGGTATGGCCAAGGGGAACACGGAGATATCCTCCCGGGCCAAGGCCTCCTCCGCCTCCTCTGCGGTCTCCCGTTCGTGGTGGGCGAAGACCATCTCCGCAGCCACCCGGAAAAGGAGGATCCCCCCGGCCACCTTGAGGGCCTCCAGGCTGATCCCCAGGTACCCCAGAAGGCCTGGCCCTAGGAAGTAGAAGAAAACCAACACCCCTCCCGCAATCCAAACGGCCTTCCGGGCGATCCTCTCCTGTCTGCCCTTGGGTTGGTGCCCCGCCAGGGCCAAAAACACGGGGACCAGGCCCACGGGGTCCATGACTACGAAGAGGGTAAGGAAGGACTTTAGGAAAAACTCCAGCATCTTATACTCTTTGCTTTTGTTTCATGCGCTTCCAAGTTCTAAGAAACCCTATGGGGACTTTCTACCGGGGCCCCCATGCGTCAGCGAAGCTACGTTTTGGCGCAAGCCTGCATGGGGTGGTATTAGACCAAAAGCCCGCCGAGCTCCTCCTCGAGGGCCTTGGCCGCCTCCTCATCCCGGGCCACCACGAGGATGGTATCGTCCCCCGCCAAGGTGCCCACCAGGTCGTCCCGTTTAAGCCGGTCTAGGAGGTAAGCGATGCCCGAGGCGTGCCCCTCCGCGGTCTTCACCACCAGGATATTCCCCCCCCGGTCCACATCCCGCACGAGCTCCTTAAAACGGCGCTTGAGCTCCTCGTAAACGTCCTCCGCCAAGCCGCCCATCGCCAAAGCGTAGCGGTGACGTCCCTTGCCCAAGGCCACCCGGACCAGGTGGAGACGGGCAATGTCCCGGCTCACCGTAGCCTGGGTTACGGCAAACCCTCGGGCCCGCAGCTTCTCCACGAGCTCCCTTTGGGTGGCCACCTCCTCCTGGGCCACGATCTCCAAGATGGCCCGATGGCGCTCCTCTTGGGATCTCCGGGATGCCCCCTTAGCCATACCCTCCCCCCGAGGGGGCGCGTTGGAGAAGGGCCGCCACATGGTCTAGGATCCGGTGGGCGATGGCCTTCTTGGGGGCGCGGGGGAGGTTTTCCACCCGCCCGTCCCGGAAGAGCAGGGTCACCTCGTTTTCCGGGCTCGCAAAGCCCACCCCCTCCCGGTTCACATAGTTCAGGGCCACGAGATCGAGGTTTTTGCGTAAGAGCTTTTCCCTGGCCCTGGCCAAACCCTCCCGGGTTTCCATGGCAAAACCCACCAGGACCCGAGAACCCTTCTCCCAGCCTAGCTCCTCCAAGATGTCCGGATTCCGCACAAGCCGCAGGTGGCGCTCCTCCTCCCCCTTGGCCTCCTTTTCCTCAAGGCGCTGGGCCGGACGGTAATCGGCCACGGCCGCAGCCATGATGACCCCCTGGGCCCAGGAGTAACGCTCGAGGAGGGCCTTCCGCATCTCCAAGGCGCTTTCCACCCGGACCACCTCCATCCCCCAAGGGGCCTTGAGGCCCGTAGGCCCGCTCACCAAGACCACCTCCGCCCCCCGGTCCCGGGCCGCCTCGGCCAGGGCATAGCCCATGAGGCCCGAGGAGGGGTTGGAGAGGAAGCGGACAGGGTCCAGGTATTCCCGGGTGGGCCCTGCGGAAACGAGAAGGCGGAAGCCCTCCAGGTCCTTGGGGGTAAGGAGGCTTTCCACCCGTTCTAGGATCTCCTCGGGCTCCAGCATCCGCCCCCAGCCTTCCCCCTCCCCAGCCGCAGCCAGGGGCCCATAGGCAGGACCAAAGAAGGCGTGGCCCAGTTCCTTGAGGCGGGCCACGTGGGCTTGGGTCTGGGGAGCAAGCCACATGGCCTCGTTCATGGCTGGGGCCCAAGCCACCCGGGGAGGGCCCATGAGGAGGGTGGCGGAAAGGAGGTCATCCGCCAGGCCCAAGGCCCCCTTGGCCAAGGCCTCCGCGGTGGCCGGGGCCACGAGGAGAAGATCGGCAAAACGGGCAAGCTCCACGTGCAGGGCCCGGCCATGGGGATGAAACCAAGCCTCCTCCGTGGCCACCTCTCCTCCTGCGGCCACAGCCAAGGAGAGCGGGGTGACGAAGTCCAGGGCCCTTCCCGTAGCCAAGACCCGCACCTCATGCCCCGCCCGGCGGAGGAGGCGGAGGAGGTGGGGGGCTTTGATGGCCGCCACCCCCCCCGTCACCGCCACCAAAATCCGGGCCACCTACTCCTCCTCCTCCAGGTAAAGCCTTTCCATCTCCTTGTCCAACCGATCCTCGGGCACCAGGTTCTCCCCGAAAACAAGTTGCCCCGTAAAGAGCTCCCGCATGGCCCAAGTGACAGGATTGGGATCGTCGTAAACCCCCTCCAGAAGGCGCATCTTCGGCCTCTTCTCTGGGGGCAAAACCGTGTTTTTAAACCGGTAGCGAAGGAGCTGCTGCGCCCTCTTGGCCACGATCACCGTAAGCCGATACTTGGAATCCACCATGGAAAGCAGGGTGTCAATGCCCGGTTCCGCCATACCTCCCCCTTAGGATCTCCTCCAGTTCCGATTCCAGATGGGGATCCCGCCTCAAGGCCGCCTCGAGGCGGACCTCCTTGCTGGCCTTAAGCCTTTCCGCCCGCACGATGGCCAGGAAATCGGCCACGGCCTCCTCCAGCACCTCGTTCACCACCGCATAGTCGAAAAGGTGGGCGTTTCGGATCTCCCATTCCGCCTGCTCGAGGCGTTTGGCGATCTTCTCGGGCGGATCCTGGCCCCGGTAGACGAGGCGCCTTTTGAGTTCCGAAAGGGAAGGGGGAAGGAGGAAAATGAGCACCGCTTCGGGGATCTTGGCCTTAACCTGTAAGGCCCCTTGGACCTCGATCTCCAAAAGCACATCCTCCCCCCGGGCCAAAGCCCGCTCCACCGGGGCCCGCGGGGTACCGTAGAGGTGGCCCACGTACTCCGCGTGCTCCAAAAACCCCCCCTCCCGCAGGAGGGCCTCGAAGGTCGGCCGGTCCACGAAGTAGTAGTCCACCCCGTGCCGCTCCCCGGGCCTTGGGGGGCGGGTGGTCATGGAAACGGAGTAGAAAAGGCGGGTGCGTTCCAAGACCTTGGCCCGCACCGTCCCCTTCCCCACCCCGCTCGCCCCAGTCAGGACGAAAAGATGGCCCATGCCCTCACCTAGGGCAGGATAACGGGAAGGAGGGCCTTAAGGCAAGGCGTGGTGTAACCCGAGTCGCTGCCCGAGGGTCTGCTGGCCAAAAGGCTACGGTTTTGGGCCAAGATGAAGGGGAGGAGCCTCACGAAGCCCCTCTGGGTTAGCGCAGGGGGGATGGAGCCCATTTCCCACCCTTCGCCCCACGATGGCCCGATGCTGGACCGCCGGCCCTTCCCCTTTGCGGATGAGAGCCTCCCCCTCCCGGAGGGGGCCTCCGCACCACCCCCTGCAGGCTCACGCCAGAACACAGCTTGAGGCACGGGGCCCCGGTGGAGTTTTTTGGAAAAACCAGGGGCAAATTGGGTTAGAGTAGGGCCCTAACCCCATCGGCCACGTACTTCACGGCCAAAGCGGCCAAGAGAATCCCCAGGATCCAGGTCAGGGCAGTGCTCCCCTTTGGCCCAAGGGCCTGGCTCACCCAGTCCCCAGCCCTAAGGAGAAGATAGGCGATGAGGAGCACCAAAAAGGCGGCGGCCAGGACCAACTGGGTCCCGTAGGCGACCCTTTGGGCCTCGGCCCCAAGGATAAGGAGGCCGGCCAAAGGCCCCGGGCCTACGACGAGGAGGATGGCCAAGAGAAACACGGGGGCATTCTCCCAGGCCAAGGCCTCCTCGTCTGCTTTCCAATCCTCCGCTTCCCACTTCCGGTAGGCGAAGGCCATCTCTGCGACCGCCCTAAGGAGGAGTACCCCTACGGACAGCTTGAGGGCATCTGGGTCCATCCCCAGGTACCCCAAGAGGCCCAGCCCCAAAAAGTAGAGGAGGACAAACAACCCTCCCGCAAGCCAAACGGCCTTCCAGGCGATCCTCTCCTGTCTGGCCTTGGGGTGGTGCCCCACCAGGGTTAAAAACACGGGGACCAGGCCCACGGGGTCCATGACCAAGAAAAGGATGAGGAAGGAATTTAGGAAAAAATCCAGCATCTCATACCCTTCGCTCTGGGCTCCTGCGCCCCCAGGTTCCCCCAAAACCCCAGGGGGAATTTTGTGCTAGAACCCCCGTGCAGGCTCGCACCTGCGTGGGATGATACTAGAGGGCCCCCTCCCAGCGCAACAACCTCACCTTCAAGTCCTCCCGGCCCGCAAACCCTCCCAGGCGGCCATCCGCATGGATCACCCGGTGGGCCGGCACCAGGAGGAAAAAGGGAGAGGCCTTGAGGGCTGCGCCCACGGCCCTGGGGCTAAGGCCTAGGGCCTCGGCCACCTCCTTGTAGCTCCAGGTCCTCCCATAGGGAATCCGCCGCACCACCTCGTAAACCCCAACCCGCCTAGGGTCTAGGCCCCCATAGTCCAGGGGAAGGTCCAGGAAGTCGGGCCTTTCCCCCGCAAAGTAGCGGGCCAAGGCCCCGGCTACCCGCCCCACCAGGGGGCCTTCCGCAGGCCGCCCTTGGGGAAAGAGGGCGGGCAGGAGGCGCCTTACCCCCTTTGGGGAGACCTCGAGCCAAAGGGGGGTCAGGGGGGTGGGAAGGAGCACTAAGGCCTCCCCTGGGCCCTAAGGACCACGAGGGGGGAAAGGGCGGTTCCCGGGAAGTAATGGCCCAGGATGGCCCGGAAGTCGTACCCCGCCTCGGCGAGGCCCTTGGCCCCCCATTGGGAAAGGCCCACCCCATGGCCTGCCCCCCTGCCCGAGGCCTGCCACCCCTCAAACGCCACCAAGGCCGAGGGAAGGCCCAAGGCCCGTACCAGCCTTTGGGCCAGGGGACCTTCCACCTCCACCCCAAGGAGGCGTAGCCGCCCCACCCGGCCGGAAGGGGTTCTCCTTAGGACGGAGGGGGCTTCCAGGGTTCGGGGGCTTAGGCCCAAGGCCAAAAGGGCCGCCTTGGCCTTGGATTCGCTCAAGGGAAAGCTCCAAGGCGTGGCCCGGGTATAGGGGTCCGCCTGGGGACGGAGGTAGGGCAGGGCCTGGCCGAAAACCTCCTCGCTCCCTGCGGTCATGCCCCCCGAGTCCGCGTGGTAAAGGGCAGAGATGGCCTGGCCCCTGTAGCTCACCACCAGGCCTCGGGTGGCCCGTACGGCCTCCGCGTGGCGGGGGGTCTCCCCGGAAAGGCCGAGGTAGACCTGGCAGGTCTTGTCTGCGCAAAGGTCGTAGGGCCCCTGGGGGCTCAGACGGCGAACTGCATACGTCCTGGCCAAAACCGCCTGGGCCTTGAGGGCCTCGAGGGGGAAGCTTCCGGGCATCTCCCCGGGGAGCACCCCGAGGAGGTAGTCCTCGAGGGGCAGGCGGTTGATGAGGAGAAGGCCCTCCCCCTCGGGCCAAAGCCAAAGCTCCCCCCGGTAGGTGGTCCCCCTGAGGGTAAAAGGGCCGGGTAGGCCGTAGGCGGAGTAGGCTTGGCCCTCCACCGCCACCCCCTCCCTGACCCGCCAGGCCCGGAGGGTCCCCCCCGGAAAGCGGACCTCTACCTCCTCGCCCATGGGCACCCGCCCAAGGAGGATCCGGACGGGAAGGTCCACCCCTGGAGCCTCCACCCGCCGGGGCCCTTGGGCCAAACAGCAGGCTGGAACCCCACCCTGGGGCAGTTGGGCACCCAGGCCAGGGGCACCCGGATGGCCCATAGGGAAACCCACGGGCCCCGCGCGGACCGCCCCCAAAAGGGCCCCAAAGAGGAGAAGCCATCCCCAAAGGCCCATCCGGGAAGGGTTATACCACGGCCCGGCCCAAGACAAGGACCGTCCGGCCAAGGGCCGGAGCCTTCTCCAAGTGGTCCAAGGCCTCCGGGTGGCGGAGGACGTACATGGCAAAGGGAAAGACCCGCTCCTGAGGAAGGCCGAAGGGGAGGAGGTGCCGCCCTAGCCGCCTTAGGTGATGGCGGAACACTCCCTCCTCGTGGGCCCTGGCCCTTAGGAGCCTCCAAAGGAGCCTTTCCCCCTCAGCCCGGAGCCGGTGGCGGAAGCGAAGAGCTGGCCTGACCAGGGTGGGGACCTGGCGAAGGACCTCCTCTCCCCAGGTCTCGGCCTCCTCAAGGAGGCGCTTAAGACGGTCCTCTAGGAGGGAAAACCCCTCCAAGGCAGGACGAAGGGCCCTCAAGAAGGCCACCTCCCCTTCCTCGAGGAAAGCCCACGGGTCCAGGCGGTATCGGGCAAGGATCCGGGCGATGGGGGGCTCCAGCACCACTCCCCGTAGCCTCAGGAAAAGGGCCGGCATCTCGAGGCCGTGCAGCCTATAGACCTCCTCCAGCTCCGCCACGTAAAGGAGCTCGTTGGGCCCCACCACGAAGCCCGCGGTGGGCAGGACCAGGTCCTGGAACACGGGCCTTAGCCCTGCGGCTGGGCTCAACCGGCTGGGGTCTTCCCTAAGGATCTCCAAAAGGGCCTTACGGGTATACCGGCGCACCCCATCTTCGAAGACCCCGTCCCCATAGAAGAGGAGACGCCTCGTCCCCTCCTCATCCTCCAGGAAGAGGTTGGTCGCCCGGGGCTTGCGCTTGAGGACAGGCCTTATCCCCAAGGCCAAAACCTTCCTCGCCCCTTGGTTAATGGCCTCCGCGCTGGCCAAGGGGTCTTCCAGCTCCCTCTCCAAGGCTTCCCGGAAAAGGGGGGCCAGCTCAGGGGCCATGGGGTCGAAGGGGATGAGGCCCCGTTCCCCCAAAAAGGCAAGCAGGACCCGGGCGAAAAACTCCCCCAAGGTCCCGGCCTCGAGGGCCCAAGCCACCCTCTCTTCCCGGGCCCAAGGGCCAAGGAAGGCGACCAGGGCCTCCCGATAAGGCCCAAGGGGTATCCTTCCCATGGGCCTCTGGGGGAGGGAAAGGGAAAGGGTCTCTACCTCTTCCCCCCGCAGAAGGTGCAGGTGGCGGACCTCCCCCACGTCGTGGTCATGGGAAGCAACCCAAAAGACCGCGGCAGCCCCCACCGCCTCGGCAAGGGAAAGGGCGGTATGGGCCTTGTAGAAGGTGAAGGAGGGCCCGCCGAGAAGCCCAGGCTGCTGCCCCGCAACCACCGCGCCTTGGGCCAAACGCTCCACGTGCGCAAGCAGGGAAGAGGGGGCCCCAAGCCGGCGAAGGTAGGCCCTTAGGGCGGAAGGCAGCTCGGAGTGGCCCCTTTGACCCAGGCGGGCCTTTAAGGCCTCCTCCCCATGGGGCAGGGCCAGGGCGGAGAGAAGGTCCATGCTCCCAAGCCTATAGGCCAGGGGCCCCAGGGACAAGGGCCCCCCCTCACGGGCCCCCTAGGAAGAGAGGGCCCGGAAAGGGGGATAGGAGCCCCCGGGCCTCGGCCTCCCCAAGGAGGCGGGCCACGGCCCTTTCCCCCTCCTCCCCCACGTCTAGGCTAAATTCGTTCACGTAGGTGCGCACATGGGCCCAGATGACCTCCTCGGAAAGCTCCTGGGCGTGGGCCTTGAGGTAGGGCAGGGTGGCCTCGGGGTGGGCTAGGGCGTACTCTAGGCTTTGGCGCACCGCCCGGTCCAAGGCCCGGATGAGCCCCTCCCCCAGGTCCCGACGGGCCAGGATGGCCCCTAGGGGCAAGGGAAGGCCCGTCTCTGCCTCCCACCAGGCCCCAAGGTCAGCGACTTGGACCAGGCCGTACTGGGGGTAGGTGAAGCGGCTTTCGTGGATGATGAGCCCAGCCTCCACCTCCCCTTGGGCCACCAGGGGCAGGATCCGGTCGTAGCGGACCTCCAGGGGCTCAAAGCCCTCCGCATAGAGGGAGAGGAGGAGGAAAGCGGTGGTGTGCCGCCCGGGTATGGCCACCCGGACTCCCCTTAGGCCCGCAAGGGGCCTTCTCGCCACCAGGAGAGGACCCACCCCCCGGCCCAAGGCCCCCCCGCTCCTTAGGGCCACGTACCGGTCCCGCACCCGGGCGTAGGCCGCGTAGGAGAGCTTGGTCAGGGGAAGCTCCCCCGATAGGGCCCAGCGGTTTAGGGTCTCCACGTCCTCGAGGACGGGTTCCAGCCCCACTGGACTTTCCACGAGGCCGTGGACCAGGGCATAGAAGATGAAGGTGTCGTTCGGACAAGGGGAAAAGCCGAGCTTGAGGCTTGGGCGGGTTCCGGGCGCCATGCCTCCCACTTTATACCACCCCATGCGGGCTTGCGCCCGCATGGGGGCCCCGGTAAAAAGGTCCCCGTGGAGTTTTTTGGAACCTGGAAAGCACAGGAACCAAAAGTAAAGGGCATTATCCCTTTTTCAGCGCGTGCTTGAGGATCTCGGGCGCAAAGGCCTTGAGGGCCCTTAAGAAGCCCGTCATCCCCCGGGCCCGCCCCGGGATGATGTGCACGGGCAGGCCCAACCTCTCGGCCTCGAGGCGCACGGGCTCGGAAAGGTCATGCCCCACGTAGCTGGAGACGATCATGAGGCCGTGGGCCCTTTCCAGACGGCTTTGGATCCGCCTTAGGGCCTCCCGGCCGGTACCTACGCTGTCCGAGTCGAACCAGTCCACCCTAAGCCCACGGGCCTCCAGGAAGGGCACAAGCCGGCTCCTAAGCTGGGTATGCCCTCCCACCACCACCAGGTGGGCCCCGTGAAAGCGGGGGAGGTCCTCCTCCAAGAGGCCCTCCGCCGTAGGGGGAAGGGGCGCTACCTCCTCCCCCAAGGCCCTAAGGCCTTCCCCCACGGCCCTAAGCTCCTCCAGGTAAAGCCCGAGGGTCTCGTCCTTAGGCCGGAGGAAAAGGAGGTTGCGCAGGATCTCCCGGGCCAAGGCCAGGTCCTTCTCCCGGTAGAAGGCCACCTCCAGGGCCTTTTGCCAATACTCCCCAGCCTTCCCCCAAGCCCCCAAGGCCTCGTGGTGCTCGGCCAGGTCGAAGAGGACCTCTAGGGCCTGGGGCCTTTCCGCCTCCTCGGCCTTGAGGAGGAGGCCCACCTCCTCCACCCGCCCTGAGCCGTAGAGGGCGGCCAGGTACTGGCCCCGCACGGCCTGGGCCTCGGGGCTATCGGGGAAGGCCCGGGAAAGCCGGTAGGCGAGCTCGAGGTGGCCCAAGGAGGGGTTAGGGGTATGGGCCAAGACCCCGTAGAGGAGGTTGAAAGCCGCCCAAGGGCCCTCAAGCCGCTCCACCAGGCGCAAAAGGCCCTCGAGCTCTCCCAAGGAGGCTTCCCGCCAAGGCTCCTCCCCTTGGGCAAGCCCCAGGTCCCGGGCCCGGGCAAGAAGCTCCCGCGCGAGCACCTCCTCCCCCCCCGCGAGGGCTTCCTCCGCAAGGTGGAGGAGGAAGGAAGGGGGATAGGCCCTTAGGGCGTGGGCCCGCTTGTGGTCCCCGAGGACCTCCTTAAGGGGCCGGCCCAGGGCCCCCTTGACCCGGGCCAGGTGGTGGTACGCAAGGCCCGCCACCTCCCCGGCCCCATGCTGGGCCGCGCCCTCCAGGAGGCCCAAGGCCTCCTCCAAGCGGCCCTCCTTCTCCCTTAGGATCCCGAGGAGGAGCAGGGCCTCAGGCAGCTCTGCCCGGGCCAGGGCCTCCTTGAGGTAGGGCTCCACCGCCTTGAGGGCCTCGAGGGGTTGGGGCTCCAGGGGGGTGCGGGCCCTTAGGGCCACCAAGGCCAAGCCCAAAAAGCCCTCGGCCTCGTCCAGATCCGCAAGCCTTTGGGCGTAGCGCCCCGCCCGGGCGAAAAGCCCCTGGAGGAGGGCAGCCCTTAGGCCCAGGCGGAGCATCTCCCGCCCGAGGAGGAAAGGGGCTAGGTCCTCCACGAACTCCACCCGCCGGCTTACCTCGCTCCACTCCCCCTCCCGGGCAAAGCGCCGCATCCTCTCCAGGATGCCCTCGAGGGCCTTTTTCACGTAAAGCTCGGCCTCGGGCAACCCTGATTCCACAAAGGCCCGTAGGGCGTCCGCGTACCGGCCCAGGCCCAGGTAGGCCCGGCCCAAATAGAGCCGGTACCGCCCTCCCCGCACGGCCAAGGCCTCCAGCCGGGGCAAGGCCCGCTGGAAATCCCCAAGCTCCACCCAGGCCAAGGCCCTCAGGTCCTCGGCCTCCTCCAAAAGGGCCTGGGCCAAGGCCTCCTCCGCCTCGGCAAAGCGAGAAAGGGCCAGAAGGGCCTTGCCCCGGTAAAGGGCAGGCCAGCCCTTGGCGTCCTCTGGGATCTGGGCCAACACCTCCGCATACCTGCCCGCCTCCAGGAGGGCCTGGAGGGCCTCAGGGCTAGGATGGGCCTGAGGGGATGGGGCCTCGGGGAAGATGGGCCGGGCCTCCCCCTCTTCCCGCTCCACGTCCCTTAGGGCCTCGGGCCTCCGGGCCAGGACCAGCCAGTACTCCCCCTCCCCTACCCGCTCTATCTCCTCAAAGCCCAGGCGCCTCAGGCCCTCCTCCACCCCTTCGGGGCTTTTGCCCAGGAAGGGCCCGTGGCCATAGACCAGCAATCCCCCAGGCCTCAGGAGCCGGGCCACAGCCCTAAGGCGCTCCAGGAAGCGGAACTGGGTGAGGAAGGCCTGGGCCTCGAGGCGGCTTGGCAACCCCTCGGCCAAGAACCCCTCGGGGAGGACGGAAAGTAGCAAAAGGGTATCGAAGGGCTCAAGCTCCACCTCCTCGGCCCACCCCAGGTGCCAGGCCACCCCGGGAACCCGCACCTGCCCGACCGCCAAAGCCTCCTCCACCCCTTCCAGGGCCGCGAAGGGGAGGTCTGGCCGTCTGCGCTGGAGATACCCCACCAAGGCCCCGGTAAAGGCCCCGACCTCCAGAACCCGGCCCTCGAGCCTTTGGGGAAGGGCTTCCGCGTAGAACTCCAAAAAGGGCAGGTGCATCCCGTAGACCAAGGCCTCCCCCTTGGGGACCTTGAGGATCTCCCGGTAAAAACTTCGCACCGCCTCCCGCCCCCCCCCACCGAGATAGGCCCGCCAAGCTTTCAGGAGGGGGGCCCTTCTTGCGGGGCTTCCCAAGCGCTTGGCCACCTCGGCCTCAAAGCGCCCGGGGGAAACGGGGCCCCAAACCCCGAAGCCTTCCCGGAGATAGGTCCTGAAATCGGGGGACATCTCGGGAAGTCTAGCAGAAAGGGGCCAGGCGGGCCTAGCCCCCCTGGCCCCCTAACCCCATAAGGTTCCCTTAGGGGACCAAGCGGAAAAGGCGGGCCCCGAGGGCGAGGTGGGCGGTATGGAGGGTATACCCCACCTGGCTGCTCCCCGAAACTGAGAGCGTCAGGCGAAGCCCTATCCGGAACCGGCCTCCCCGGATCAGCTCGAGGACCTCCCGGCTTTGGCCGTCCCCTTCCTTTAGGAGAACCTGAAGGTTGAGGTCCCCTGAGCCCTGTGGCCCTAGCGTAAGCGAAACCGGCTGCCCCAGGGGCCGATCCCCATTTCCATCAAACAGATTCGTATCGCCCTCAGGGCCCACCCGGGCCTCGAGGCTGATCCCCACGGGGGAGGTACCCCGGTTCTCCAAGGACACCCGGGCCTCGAGGCGGGCCTCCACGAGGGCCCGGAGGGGGTCTGGAGGTAGGCTGATGGGCTCCCCCTGAGGACCGGGGAAGGTCGCCTCCCTCGAGAGGAGGTTGAGGGTACCCGAGCGCCGATCCTGGGGCACGAAGTCCTCTAGCTTCACCGTCAAGAGGGTGGTGGTGTGGGTGCTGCAACCCCCAAGGAGTAGCCCAAGGACGAGGAGAAAAGGCCACATCCGCATCCTACACCTCGCTAAAATCCCAGGCTAAGGGCCAGGCCGTAGACCGTGCCGCCCACCAGGGGGGCTTGGTGGGCGGTGAGGGCGGCATCCAGGGTAAGGCTCCCCTCCCGGAACCCGCCCCCTAGGCCGTAGACTAGCCGCCCCCCTTCCGCCCCCACCCCACCCCGGAGGCGGAAGGGGCCTAGCCCATACTCCAAGCCCACCCTTCCGCTCAGGACACCCTCCCAGCGGAGGTCGGCCCCCGCAAGCAGGTCCCCTTGCCTATAGGCGGTGTTGAAATAGAAGGCCGGGCGGAGACCGAGGTCCACCTTCCGGAAGGTCCAGGCCTCGGTCCGGGAACCGTCTGAACGGAGGGTGTACTCCCGCCCCTCCCAACGGGCAAAGCCCAGGAGGTCCCGCACCCCAAGGCCCAGGGTAAGGAGGGCCTCCTCAGGCAGGGGGAGGTCCAGGGCCACCCCAAGGTCCATCCGGGCCCCGTAACCCAGGCCCTGGCCTGGGTAGCTGTAGAAAAGCCGTGCCTCGTAGCTTGAGGAGCTGAGCCGGCGCTCTCCATCGGTCTTCGCCTCCGCCTGGGCCCAAACCTCGGCGTAGCCCAGGCCATAGAAGCCCTCCCCCCTTAGGCCCGCGTAGAGCCGCCCCACGCCGGGTATATCCAAAAGGGGCATGGCGTAGGCCAGGCCCAGGCTAACCCCAGCCTGGGCGCTTGCGGTGCCCTCGAGGGCGTAGGTGGTGTTGGGGGCCAGCCTCCCTTCCCTTAAGGCCTCGTTGGGGGCTACCCTAAGGCCATTCAGGCCCAGGAAAAGCCCGAGGTCCAGGGCCAGGCCGGGGGAACCTAAGGGAAAGGAGAAGCCGAGGAAGGGCGGAGGGGTCAAGGCGGTAGGGCCGCCCCCGCCCGTCCCCAGGGCGGCCCAGGGGTTGAGGGGGTTCCCCTGCCCGTCGCGGATCTGGACCCCGGAGGCGCTCACCTCAAAGACCACCTGGTCTGGGCTCCGGGCGGGGTTGAAGAGGAAGGCGTCCAGGTGGGTTACCTGGTCGTAGAAGGCCAGAAGGTCAAAGCCGTTGGTCTCGTCTAGGAAAGCGGGCTTGTTGAAGAAGTAGTTGAAGGGGTTGGTGTTTTGGCGGAGGAGGCCCACAAGGCCCAAGGGAAGCCTAAACCCCTCCGGGGCCCCGTAGGTCTCCGAGGGGTAGGCCGCGTAGGCCGGATTGTAGTAGCTGGCCCAAGGCCCAGGGAGGAGGAGGCCCCCCAAGCCCAGGCTACGCACCCCCTGGGCCATCCCCAAGGCCAAAACCCAAGGGACCAGGAGCCCAAGCCACCTGGGCATCCCACACCCCCCTAGAGGCCCACGGTGACCTGGGCCACGAGGTTCTCAAGGTGGAGGGTGTTCGGCTGGCCAGGCCACCCCGAAAGCTCAAGGCCAAACCAAATCTTGCCCTGCCGAACCCCCTCCAGAAGGACCTGGCCCTGGAGGTCAAGGGGAACGGGACCCGTGTTTCCGCTAAAGGAAAGCTGGCCTAGCTGGGCGTCCTGGTTCCCCTTGGAGCAGAGGTAGAAGCTCTGGCCCGGGGGCTGGGTGCAGCTGGAATCTCCAGCAGGATCCTGGAGGCGGGCGAAAAGGGTAACATTGAGGCTAGCAGGTTGCTCCAGTCGGGCCTGGCCTTGGATCCTCACCGCACGGAAAACACCCCCCAAAGAGGGGGTCTCGAAGGTCATGGCCGAAGTGTAGATCACGTAGCCCACAGGGCTAGGAACGCCGGACGAACTGGAAGGAAGGGGAAGGTTCACAGAACCCATGGGGATGGACAGGGTAAAGGAGCAACCTGCCAAAAGAAGGGCTAGGGCCAAAAGGGGCAACCACCGCTTCATCGGGATCACCTCTCCCTAAGCCTAGGCCAAATTCCCAAGGCCCGTCAAGGGAATGTAGTCGATCAACACATTTGAGACTCTGTGGGGACCGCCTCCCCCCGTATTCTAGCCAGGTACTCTAAAGGGGCCAGGCCCCCCAAGGCCCGGTGGGGTCGCCGGCGGTTGTAGTGGTCCAGGTAGGCGTCAAGC
>JBEPYU010000002.1:0-100137 GCA_041641215.1 Thermaceae bacterium | reverse complement strand
GAGGGCCAACAAGCCCCACAAGGGATACCGCCGGTTGCGGGCCCTGGGGTCGGGGACTTGGGACAAGGCCTCGCGTAGGGTCATGCCCCCTCTTTACCCCAAGGCCACATATCGGTCAAGTCTGGGGAAGGGGCCTGAGGCTGGCCTCTGGTCCCCGCCCATGCTAGACTGGGGGCAGGTTGGAGAGAATTTTCGGTCGGATACAGGGCCTCAAGAAGGCCGAGCTCAAGCGGCTCCAAAACCTCTACCGCAGGCGCATCCCTTCGGAAAAGGTCCTCACCCCCGAGTTGGCCCATACCCTTGCGGCCCTTTCCGCAGGGATAGGGCGGCCCCTGGCCCTCCTTTTGGACCGGGAAGGGCGGGTGGTCCGGGTAGGGGTGGGGGATGCCAGGGACCTGCCCATCCCCGAGGGGGCCCGCACGGAGAGGCGACTTTCCGGCTACCGGCTTCTCCACACCCACCTGGGCCCCGGGGGGCTTTCCCGGCCTGACCTTTCCGTGCTCTTCCTCCACCGCCTGGACAACCTGGCGGCCCTCGAGGTGGAGGGGGGCCGCCCGGGCCTCCTCCACCTGGCCTTCCTATCCCCTCCCAAGGCCTCGGAGGAGGACTGGCGCCTCCTCCCCCCAAGGCCCTTTCACCAGTACCTGGAGTTTGACCTTCGGGCGGAGGTCCTGGCCCTGGAGGAGGAGCTCGCCCGGCAGGCAAGGGTCTTGGAGCTTAGGGATGGGAGCGGGGAAAGGGCCATCCTGGTGGGGGTGGATCTAGGGGAGGGCCCAGAGGCCGAGGCGGAGCTTGAGGAGCTCGCCGAGCTCACCCGTACCGCCGGGGGGGTGGTGGCCCGCCGGGTCCTGGTCTTCCGGCCGAGGCTAGACCCTAGGTACCTCGTGGGCCTAGGGAAGCTCGAGGAGCTCAAGAGCCTCGCCTACCACGAAAACGCGGCCACCCTCATCTTCAGCCGGGACCTTACCCCAACCCAAGCCCGGGAGATCGAGGCCGTCACCGGCCTCAAGGTCCTGGACCGCACCCAGCTCATCCTGGACATCTTCGCCCTCCACGCCAAGACCCCAGAGGCCCAGGCCCAGGTGGAGCTGGCCCAGCTCCGCTACCTCCTGCCCCGCCTGGTGGGCCAGGGGAAGGCCTTGAGCCGGCTTGGGGGTGGGATCGGGACCCGGGGCCCGGGGGAGACCAAGCTGGAGGTGGACCGGCGGAGGATCCAGGAACGGATCGCCCACCTCACCGAGCGCCTCGAGGCCTACGCCCGAAGGCGGGCGGAGGCCCGCAAGCAAAGGCGGCGCCAAGGCCTACCCCTGATCGCAGTGGTAGGGTACACCAACGCGGGCAAGACCACCCTCCTCTCCGCCCTGGCCAAAGGGGGGGAGCCAGGGGAGGATAGGCTCTTCGCCACCTTGAGGCCCCTCACCCGCAAGGGCTTCCTGAAGGGGGTAGGGGAGGTGCTCTACACGGATACCGTGGGCTTCATCCGCCGCATGCCCGAGGATCTCCTCACCGCCTTCCGGGCCACCTTGGAGGAGGTGAAGGAGGCGGATCTCCTGATCCACGTCCTGGACGCCTCGGAGGAGGGGGCCCTGACCAGGTACCGGGTGGTGGAGGACCTCCTCCGGGAGCTTGGGGTGGAGGCCCCCCGGGTGCTGGCCCTCAACAAGGCGGACCGGGCGGCGCCTTACGACCTGGCCTACCTCCAGGAGAGGCTTGGGGGTTTTCCCCTTTCCGCCCTGAAGGGCACGGGGCTTTCGGGCCTCAAGGAGGCCTTGGCCCAGGCCCTCCTAGGGATGGGGGTGAGGCCTAGGGCCTGGGCCTAGCGGGTGTAAAACCCCTGAAGCCCTTGGGCCTCCTCCCAAAGGGCCTCCACCCCCTCCACCTGGGCGGCCCTGGGGCCTTTTTTGAGCTCCTCGAGGAAGGCTTCTAGGGCTTCCTTAGGGCCTTCCGCCACCACCTCTACCCGGCCGTCCGCCAGGTTTTGGGCGTACCCGGAAAGGCCCAGGGCCAAGGCCTTGGCCTGGGCGAAGGCCCGGTAGCCCACCCCCTGGACCCTGCCCCTTACCCAGGCTCTAAGCCGCGGCATACGGCCCCATTTTAAGGGGGCTAGGCCCTTCTCATCCTGGGGCCTTACCCTATTGGAGGGATGCGGGGCCTCCTCCTCCTTGGGGTTTTCCTCCTCCTCTTCCTCCTCCCGGCCTACCCTCCCCTCCTCAAGGCGGGGGTGGAGGGGGTTTTGCCCCTTTTGGGCCTCGAGGGGAAGGTGGGGGCGGTGGGGGGCCATCCCCTTTGGGGCCTCACCTTGAGGGGGGTTTTCCTCAAGGGGCCGGGCTGGTCCCTCGAGGCCGAGGAGGTGGGGCTTGGGTACTACCTCCCGGCCCTCCTTTGGGGGGAGGTCCCTTTGCGCCTACGCCTCGCCCGGGCCACCCTTCGCCCTACCTGGGAGGCCCTGTTCCCGGAGGCGCCTGGGCCGCCCCCTCGGTTCCGCCTCCGCTTCACCCGGTTGGAGCTCGAGGAGGTGGCCCTGGCCCTCCCCGAGGGGAAGCGCCTTTTCCTTCCCCCCCTTCAGGCCACCTTGGGGGGCGCTAACCCCTACCGCATCCAGGCCCGCCTTCCGGGGGGGCGGCTTGGGGCCCGGGCTGAGGTCCTTTCTGGGGATCTGGCCCGTGGGCGGGTGGAGTTTTGGGGGGATCTCGGGGCTTTCCGCCACTTCTACCCCGGGCTTGCCCGGGGGAAGGTCCGGGGCCGCCTGGCCTGGGGGCCTAGGCCCATGGGGGAGGCCCGGGTGGAGGAGGGGGAGGGGGAGCTTTTGGGCTTTGCCTTGCGAGGGGTCTTTGGGACCTTGCGGCTAGAGGGGAACCGGGTAGAGGCCAGGCTTAAGGGGATAGGCCTTGAAGGCCCCTTGGCCGCCCGGGCCACGGTGGACCTAGGGGCTTCCCGGTACGCCTTTGCCCTCGAGGGCTGGCCCCGGCTTCCCGCGCTGGCCCGGCACTACCGCCTAAACCTTCCCGTGGAGGGGGAAGGGCGGTTGGAGCTTTGGGGGGAGGGGTGGGAGAGGGTTCGGGTGGCGGGGCGGTTCCAGGGGGTGGGGCGGCTTTTGGGGGAGGCCTTCCGCTACCAGGGGAGCTTGGGCTATGAGGGGGCCTTTTGGCTACGGGTCCAGGCCCTGGGCCATTACCTGGACCGGGACTACCAGGCCCAGCTGGCCTTGAGGGGTGGGGTTTACGAGGCCGCCTTCCGGGACGGGAAGGGAAGCCGTATCCATTTGGAGGGCCAGGGGTCCCGCCTTAGGGCCTGGGGCCTCCTTGCCTGGCCTTTCCCCCTAGAGGGGCTGGCCCGGGTGGCCTTCCGGATGGAGGGGGGGCGCTGGGCCTTGGGGGTGGAAAGCCCGGGGGTGGCCCTGCCCTTGGCCCCGCCTTTGGACCTTTCGGGGGAGGCCTTTGGGGAGGGGGAAAGGGTTTGGGGCCGGCTTGGCCCCTTGGCCTTTGGGGGCCGGTGGGAGGACCTGGCCTTCACCCTAGACCCCTTGCCCCTCCGGGTGGGCCATCTCCAAGGCCAAGGCCGCCTCCTTAGGGGCCGCCTGCAGGCCCACCTCCGCTACCTTTCCCCCTACCTTTCCCTCCCCTTGGCCCTGCGCCAAGGGGAAGGGGGGTTTTGGTGGTCCACCCCTTACGGGAGGGGAAGCTACCGGGATGGGGTTTTGGAAGGGGAGGTCCGGGGGCTACCCTTGGTTGGGGAAGTGCTCCGCGCAAGTGGGCGCTTCCGCTACGCGGGGGGGGAGGTTTCGGGCCGTCTCCTCTTCCAGGGCCGTCACCTGGAGGGGGAAGCCCGCCTGAAGGGCCTAGGCGCGGAGCTAGGGGGCTGGCTTAGGACCCCTTGGGGGTCTTGGCCCCTGGAGGGGGCCTATGGGCCCAAGGGCTTGGCCCTTTGGGTGGGCACGTTAAGGCTCCTTTGGGGGGAGGAGGGGTTGGCCCTTCGGGGGCGGATGGACCTTGGGCCTTGGCTTTCCTCCCCCCCGCCTGGCCCCTTGCTCTTGGAGGCCGACCTCGCCTACCGAGGGGGGTTTACCGGCTGGGCCCGGCTGGTGAGCCCCTGGGGGGAAGGGGTGCTGGAGGGGCGGGGGGAGGGGCTTTTCCTCCGGACCTCGGGGTATGTGGAGGCCTCGGGGGAGGTCTATCCGGCCCTTCGCCTGGAGGGGCGGTTGAACCCCCCGGAGGTGGAGGGCCTCGAGCTTCCCCCTTTGCCCCTATCCGTGGAGGGCCTGAGGGTCCACCTGCCCGGGGTGGGCCAGGCGGACTTGGGCTCAGGCCGCTTCGCCCTTGGGCTTCCCTTCCGCTACCGGGGGGTGGAGGGGTTTTTCCGGGCCGAGGGGGGCCTTGGGGCGGGGCGTTTGCGCCTAGAGACCCCGTACGGGGTCCTCGAGGGGCAAGGGCCCTGGAGGGCCCTGGCCCTTGGGGGACGGTTGGCCTTGCCCTTGGGGGGCTTAGGGGAGGGGAGGCTTGTGGGCCAGGCCGATCTCTTGGGCCTGGCCTACTGGGGGAGGGTCTTTTGGCCGGAAAGGGGGGCTCGCCTCCTTTTCCGGGGAGAGGGGCCTAGGCTGCACCTCCAGGCCCAGGCCCCGGGGCTTTGGGCCGAGGGGGAGGTGGGCCCCCGCGGCTTTCAGGGGCGCTTGGCCCTTAGGGGGTTTAGCCTAGCCCCCTTTGGCCTCCCCTGGGAGGCCTGGGGGGCCTGGGGGGAGCGGGGGGGGAGGGTGCTCCTCCAGGGCCCTGAGGGGAGGGTGGAGGTGTGGGGAGGGGAACTCCTTAAGGCCCAGGTGCGCCTGGAGGGGCCTTACCTCGAAGGGGAAGGGAGGGTGGACCCCGAGGGCCTCCATCTCGCCCTCAGGGGTGGGTACGAGGGGGGGGTGGGGATATGGGGGCGGGCGGAGGGGGGGGGCCCTTGGGGGGACCTCCGCTTCGCCCTGGAGGGGAGGGCCCGGGTTCCCTACCTGGAGCCCCTTGCCTTTAGGGGAGAAGCCCGCTACCAGGAGGGCAGGCTCCAATACCGCCTCGAGGGGCCGATTGCCCTCGAGGGGGAGGGGTTACGCTACCGGGGCACCTTCCGCCTCCCCTTTGCCCTTTGGGGGGTAGGGGGCCTGGTCCAGGGGACCTTCTGGGGAGAGGGGCTTGCGGTGGAAGGGGAGGGGCAGGGCCTTTTGGGGGACCTGCCCTTTACTTTCCTGGGCCACTATCGGGAAACCCCCTTTTTGGAGGTGCGCTACGAGGGGGGATGGGCCCGGCTTACGGGGACCTTGGCTTTCGGCCTGGAGGTAGGCCCCTTGGCCCGGCAGTGGGGCTGGCCCCTGGAGGGCCGGGCCCAAGGGTCCTTGGACCTTTCGGGGGAGGGGGAGGCCCAGGCCGAGCTCCGGTATGGGGGGGAGCCCCTTGCCCTTGTCTACCGGGAGGGGGTTTTGTCCTTGCGCCTTCCCGCCCGGGAGGCGGGCCTAGCCTGGGACAGGGAGGGGGGCCGCCTCCAGGGCCTAGGGGCCCTCCTTGGGGAGGGGGTCCTCCGCCTGGGGGGGGAGGGGTACCTGGCCGGGGCCTTCCGGTACCGGGGGCTTAGCCTAAGCCTAAAAGGCCCCCTTTCCCGCCTTGAGGTCTCGGCAGTCCACGAAGCCCTCCCGGGGACGGTCCTTGGGGCCGAGCTAGACCTTTTGGGGCTTAAGGGGGAGGGGCGGCTTAGCCACGCCTCTCCCTATGGGGAAGGGCATCTGGACCTCCTTTGGGCCCAGGGTCGCTACGTGGGCCAGGGTTGGCTTGAGGCCTTGGGCCAGGCGGGGCCCTTGCGCCTAGAGGGGGAGGGCTTGGGGGTGGAGGCCTCCTGGGAGGCCCCCTTGGCCTTAAGGGCCTCCTACCGGGAAGGGGATTGGTCCTTGGCCCTAAAGGGGGAAGGGGAGGTCCAGGGGGTTTGGCTGAGGGCCGACCTGGCCTATGGCCCCGGGGGCTACCGGGGCTTCCTCGAGGGCCGCCATGGGGCCTGGGCCTTCCGGGGAAGGGGGGAGGGCCCCTTGGCCTTGGCCTTCGCCTATCCCTTGGAGGGTGGGGACCTAAGGGGGGAGGCCCGCCTGGAGGGCCTAGGCCTAAAGGGCCACCTCTCCGCGGGGGTCTGGTCTACCCTAGACCTCGAGGCGGATTTCCTTGGGGACCTAGGAAGCCTCCAGGGTGAAGGCCAAGGGGTTTTGCGGCTACGGGGGGAAGGGGAGGAGCGGGCCTACCCCTTCCGCCTGGCCTTGGACCTCCGGGAGGGGAGGGGGGTGGAGGCCCTGGCCCTAAGCCTAAGGGGTCCGGGCCTGGCCTTGGACCTCCTTAGGGGAAGGCTTCGCCTGGAGGCGGATCTGGACCTTACCCCCTTGGGCCTTCCCTTCCGCCTTAAGGCCCAAGGGGATGGGCCCTGGGAGGCCCCTATAGGGGTGGCCCTCCTCCAGCCCTGGGGCCTTGCGGGGGGGTTAGAGGGCACCTTGGACCTGCACCCCCTGGGCCTCCGGCTTAGGGGGGAGGTGGCGGGGGAGGCCTTGGCCCTGGCCTATGGGGAAGGGGGGGTGGAACTCGCCTTCTTTGGGCCCCATCTGGGGGGTAGGCTCCGCTACCAGGGGGGGCTAGAGGGCCGGGTTCTAGCCCAGTATCCCCTGGGGGAGGGGATTCTCCAGGCCGAGGCGGACCTGGGAAGGGGCCACCTCCGCCTCCTGGGCCAGGGGGCCCTTAGGGGTGGGGGGGAGGGGAGGTTCTGCCTGCCCTCGCCCCTAGGGCCTTGTGAGGCCCTGGAGGCCCACCTAGGCCTGGACCTGGCCTATGGGCCCTTCGCCTTCCGGGGAGGCTACCGGTACCGGGAAGGGGCCCTCCTTGGGGAGGGCCTCCTTGCCACCCCCTATGGGGGGGTGCGGGCGGTGGGCCGGGGCCTCGGGCTAGACCTCCTGGGGGTGGACCTGCCCCTGGAGGGCCACCTGGCCCTAAGCCCCTTGGCCCTGGACTACCGCTACCAGGGCCCCCTTCCCCTCCTTGGGGGGGAGGCCTCCTTGGCGGGGGGTTACCCCGGGGATCCCTGGCTCCGGGGGACCTTCCGCCACGGGGAGCTGGCCTTGGCCCTCGAGGGGAAGCCGGGCTTTCTCCTGGCCCTAAGGGGGGAGGGCCTGGAGGGGGAGGTGGGCCCTAAGGGGGTGGACCTGGCCTTCCGGGGTTTCCGCTATGGGCCCCTTGTCCTTAAGGGAAGGGTCCAGGGCCCTTGGGCGGGGGCAGGGGCCTCCTTGGAGGCCTCGGCCTTCGGACGGGTGGTCCGGGCCCAGGGGGTCTTGGGCCTTGGGGGCCTGGACCTGGCCCTAGGGGGGGATCTCGAGGGGCGGGTGGTCTACCGGGGGGGGTGGTCGGGGGAGGTCCGCTTTCCCCAAGGCCGCTTGGGCCTGGAGGGGGAGGGCGCCTGGCCCCAGGCCCGGGGGGAGGTCTGGGGCCAGGAGGTGGTCTTCCGCTTCCCCCATCTGGGGCTTGGGGGGCTTGTCCTGGACCTGGGGAAGCGGGAGGCCCGGGGGGAGGAGGCCTTGCGCTTAGGGTCCCTTGAGGCCCTCCTCAAGGGGAAGGGCCAGACCCTAAGCCTCCGTTTGCCCTTGGAGGGGCTCCTGGGGCCTAGGGTTTTCCCGGGCCCGGAGCTCCGGGCGGACCTAGACCTCGAGGGCCTGACCCTCACCCTAACCCCGAGCCTGGGCCAGGGGGCCTTGCGCTACCGGGAGGGCCGGGTGGAGGGGGCTTGGGCCTGGGAGGAAGGGGGGTTCCGCCTGGCCCTCCAGGGGGCGGGCAGGGGGGTGAGGGTCCGCCTGGAGCACCCCCCCTCGCCCTGGTGGGCCCCAGGGGCGGGGACCCTCGAGGGGGAGGTGGGGTTGGACGGGGGTTACCGCCTGGACTACCGGGCGGGTCCCCAGGCCTTGGCCCTCTCCGGCCGCCTCCTGGAGGCCCGCCTTAGGGCCCAGGGCCCCTACCTCCAGGGGGAGCTCACCTATCCCGAGGGGGGAAGCCTCAGGGTGGACCTCCCCCTCTCCCCCTTGGAGAGCCGGCTTAGGGCCCGGGTGGGGGGAGCGGGTTATGGGGTGGAGGGTACCCTGGAGGGGGGGGTAGGCCTCCTCGTCCTCTCCGGCCGCCTCCTCCCCCTGGGGGGGGAGGTGCGCCTGGAGAAGACCCCCTTGGAGCGGATCCCCTATCTGGTTCCCTTCCTCACCCGGTACACCCCCCACCTGCGGGGGGTCCTCTCGGGGCGCTTGGCCCTGCTTCCTGGGCCCTGGGGTTCATCCCCAGGCCAGCCTCTGAGCTTGGACCTGGAGGGGAACCTGGAGGTGGCCGGGACCCCCATCCCCCTCCGGTTCCGGGGGGCTTTTGGGGGAGGGGAGGGCCAGGGGGAGGGCTTCCTCGGGGCCACCCCCTTCCGGGTGGGCCTCCTTGGGGACCGGCTGGACCTCCGCCTAAGCCCCCGGGACTTCCCCCTCCACCTCCTCCTCGCCGCAGCCGCTGGCCCCTTGGAGGGGGAGGCCTTTTGGACCGGGGAGGCCCGGCTCCGCCTTCCCCTTGCGGACCCTTGGGCTGGGGAAGGGGTTTTGGTGGGGGAAAGCCTCCTTTTCCGGGGGGGAGGGGATGCCCTTAGGGGAAGGGCCGTTTTCCGCCTGGAGGGAGGGCGGTTTTACGTGGACCTCCTCCGCCTCGTCGGCCGGGGCACTTGGGAGGGCAGGGGGTATTGGAGCCCTAGGGGCAGCAACCTCTACCTAAGCCTTAGGGATACGGTGTACACCCCCGTGCTCCAGGTCATCCCGGCCTTGAAGCCCTACCACCCTGAGGCCTCGGGTACCCTAATCCTCCGCCTTACGGAGAGGGGTTTCCGCCTGGAGGCGGAGGCCCTCCGTTTCCGGCTTGGCCCTTTTGCGGGGGAGGTGCCGAGGGCCCTCCTTAGCCTGGATGGGGGCACGCAGGCTGAAGGGGAGATCCAGCTGGTCAAGCCCTATCCGGGCCGCTTCCGCCTGGGCCTCGAGGGGCGCCTCGAGGATTTCCGGGTAACCGCCCGGGGGGAGGCCAGCCTGCCCGGCCTTCCCGGGGCAACCCCTATGGAGATCGGCCTCCTCTATCCTGGCTACCGCCTGGAGGCCAGGCTTCTCCAGCCTCCCCTTCCCGGCCTTAGGCCCTTGGAGCTTTCGGGGACCCTCCTCCCCTTGCGCTTGGCCGGGTATGGGGCCTTGCCCGTGGCCTATCCCCGCTACTACCTCCAGGAAGGGGTTTTGGACGTCAAGGGGTTCCTCCTCTATGTGGACAAGGAGGTCTACCACCTTACGGGCAACGCGGAGGTGGTAAGGGCCCGCCTGGCCATTCCGGAAGGGGAGGCCCAGGCCCTAGCCCAAGAGGGGCTGGAGGTGGCCAAGGCCGAGCCCCTTCCCCTGGTCTTCGATAGGGTTCGGATCTATGCGCAAAAGGGGGTCTTGGTCCAGGAAAGCCTGGCCCAAGGGGAGTTCAAGGGGGAGGTCTACCTCGAGGGCACCCACGCGGATCCCTACCTCATAGGGGAGGTGCGTCCCCTTTGGGGGGGGTTTCGGCTTTGGGACACCTTTTTCAACCTCGACCCCTCCGCAAGCCGCCTCCTCTTCTTGCCCCATCGGGGGATCCTGCCCGAGATGGCCTTGAAGGCTAGCGCCGAGGCGGGGGGATACCGGGTGGAGCTTACGGTTGAGGGGGCTTTCCTGAGGGAAAACGGGCGGGTGAAGGCCCGCCTCACCCCGGCCTTCACCTCCGAGCCCCCCTTGGGGGAGCTCGAGGTCTACGCCCTTTTGGCCTTCGGGACCCCTGACCTTACCCGGCTTGGGGAAACCTTTCCCCAGGTGGCCCTGGGGGCGGCTTTGGAAAACCTCCTCGTGGGCCAACTGGAGAAGGAGCTTGCCCGGGGCCTGGGCCTAGACCGGATCCAGGTCCAGTTGCCCCTTCTCCAGGGGGGCAAGGTAGAGGACACCGCCTTTTCCATCGGGAAGTACCTGAGCCCCCAGGTCTTTTTGGGGTACAAGGTGGATCTCCGGGGTGCCCAAAGCCTCTACGCCCAGTACCGGGCGGATAGCTTCACCTTCACCCTGGACACCGCCTTTTCCCCCCTTTCCGATCTCGCTCCCCGTTTGTCCTTGGGCCTAGCCTACGCCCTTACCCCCGATCTCGGCCTTACCCTTCACCTCGAGGGCTTGGAGGGGACGCGCTTCGGCGTGGGCGCGGCCTACCGGTGGTAGGGCCCCCCGTGGTCACCGGGCACGAGTTCAGCGGGGTGGTGGAGGCGTCCCCCAAGGTGGGGGACCGGGTGGCCAAAGCCACTTGGTCTGTGGGGTTTGCCGGCCTCGCCGCCTTGGGCAGGCCCACGTCTGCCTGAACACCCAGATCCTGGGGGTGGACCGGGATGGGGGCTTTGCGGAGTACGCGGTGATCCCTGCCCAAAACGCCTGGGTGCTTCCTTCCGATCTACCCTTTGAGGTGGCCTCTCTCCTCGAGCCCTTTGGCAATGCGGTGCACACGGTCTATGCCGGGGGTGGGGTTTCGGGGAAGAGCGTCCTCATTACCGGAGCGGGGCCCATCGGCCTGATGGCGGCCATGGTGGCCCGGGCCAGCGGGGCCGGGCCTATCCTGGTATCCGACCCCAACCCCTACCGCCTGAACTTCGCCAGGCCCTACGCCGACCGGCTCGTGAACCCCCTGGAGGAGGATCTCCTTGCCGTGGTGGAGGAGGTGACGGGAAGCGGGGTGGAGGTCCTCCTGGAGTTTTCCGGGAATGAGGTGGCCATCCACCAGGGGCTTAAGGCCTTGATCCCGGGGGGGGAGGCCAGGATCCTGGGCATTCCCTCGGACCCCATTCGCTTTGACCTGGCGGGGGAGCTGGTCATGCGGGGGATCACCGCCTACGGCATCGCGGGAAGAAGGCTCTGGCAGACCTGGATGCAGGGCACCGCCTTGGTCTACTCGGGCCGGGTGGACCTTACCCCCCTCATCACCCACCGCCTGCCCATGAGCCAGTACCGGGAGGCCTTTGGCCTCTTGGCCTCGGGGCAGGCGGTGAAGGTGATCCTGGACCCCAGGGCCTGAGGCCACCTTTTTCGGGTGGGGGGAGAGGGGGCGTGGCCCCCCTCCCCGTTTAAGGGTTTTGTAAGCCCCTCTGAGGAGGATGGAGGTAGGGACCCCAGGGGTCCCAGAAAGGAGGCAGGTATGCGTAAAGGCGTTTGGTACGGACTCTTGACCGGTTTAGCCCTGCTCTTGGCGGCCTGCGGGGGCGGGGGCCAGCCCCAGCCGGACCTCACCCTGGCGGGGGTTTCGCCCCAGAATCCCACGGTGGTCCAGGGGGAGACCGTGACCCTGACCCTCACCTTTGCCTCGCAGAACGGCTTCCAGGGGCAGGTTTCCTTGAGCGTCACGGAGAACGGCCAGTCCCCCTCCTGGCTCACCCTCTCCCCCACCAGCGCGCCCCTCAACGTGCCCAAGGGGGGCCAGGCCCAGGTGAACCTCCAGGTCCAGGTGGCGGGGAACGCCCCCACTGGGCCCCACGCCCTGAAGCTCAGGGTCAGCTACGGGGATAAGGTGGCGGAGCGGGACCTGACCCTGACGGTTAACGCCCCACCTCCGCCTCCCAGCTTCACCCTCTCCGACCCCACGCCCAACCCCCTGAGCGTGCAGGCGGGGGGCACGGCCACCTTCCAGGTGACCCTGACCTCCCAAAACGGCTTCCAGGGGGAGGTCACTCTGAGCCTGGCCAGCGGGCAGGACCCCCTGCCCCAGGGCCTGAGCATCACCGCCACCAGCCCCTCCCCCATCACCCTCCAGGCCGGGGCGAGCGTGACCGTGACCGCCACCGTGAGCGCCGGGCAGGGGGTGGTCCCGGGCACCTACCGCCTGAAGGTGCGGGCCACCTCGGGAAGCCTCACCCGGGAGGCGGACCTAACGGTGGCGGTCTTGACGCCCTACACCAACGCTTACGTCCACCAGGTCTCCGGTGACGGAAGCGTTCTTGTTGGGAGCGCCCTCGTGTCGGGTGCCCGTAGGCCCATGGTCTGGCGGATCAACGCCGCTTCCCTCTCCCCGGGCTTCTACTGGCTGAGCGCCATCGCCCAACAGGCCACCGTCCTGGACACGGGCGTTCCCAGTGCTCCTTACGGGGTTGTTCTGGGGGTTACTGCCGACGGCCAGGTGGGCTGCGGCTTCGGTAGCGTGTCTACCAGCGCGTCTTCGGGGGACAGGGCCCTGGCCTGGGACCTGACCACCCTCCAGCCCATCCCCCTTCCCGATGACCCCAATGGCGGCAACACAGCCTACGCTTGTGCCAAGAGTGGAAGCGACGTCTACATCGTGGGACGGGTATACCCGAACTTTCCTACACCTACCATCTGGAAAAACTACACCATCTGGCATCAGAACACCAGCGTTGCTTACGGCATCTTCCACGACATCACCCCGGACGCCAGCAAGGCCTCGGCTCAGTTGGTATACCAGGGATGGGTCTACGACCTGAACAGCAATCAGTACACCCAGTTGGTCTCCTCAATTGGCGGGGCTTACTGGAGCCGGATTTCCCCCGACGGGCAGGCCGTGGCCTTCTCGGACAGCAACTATTTTGCGACAGCCAAGGTGTGGTACGGAGGCAACGTCTACAGCGTCGTCATGGGTTTTGGCGCCGTGCGCGTTAGGAACGGCGTGGCCTACGTCTTCGGAGGAAGCCAATATGGGCGTGCCGTTCGCTGGCGGAGCGACACCCAGGTGCTGGAGGACCTTAACACCGTCTTCGCCAGCGTGTTGCCAGTAGGGGTTACCCTTAAAGGTATCTCTGCGGTAAGCCTTGACAACCGCGTCATCGTGGGCATCGCCTATAACCCTACCACTTCTCAGGACGAGCCCTTTGTCCTTGTGGGGGATCCGTTCTAGGGTGCTCCGTGAGCCTACACAGCTGCTGGGATGTAGGCCCTTTCGGGCGGGACCTTCTACGCGGGGACCATGGTTTCCGGGAACGCCATGAGCGGTCAGCAGGCCACCGTCCGTTATGAGACTAGGCGCTTCACCCTGAGGCTTGCGGGGACGGTGCGGCCCTAGCGCCCTCCTGGGGTTGAGGAAGTGTGCCCCGCCCCCTTGGGGCGGGGCCTGGTTTGGGGTAGCCTCTAGGGGTCATGCTGAGCCGCAGGCGGCTTCTTGCGGGGCTTTTGGGCTTAGGGCTTTCCCGGGCCCAGGGGCTGAGGGCCGAGGAGGTGGTGGGGGCCCTCGAGGTCCCCTGGGCCTTGGCCTTCCTCCCCGGTGGGGGGATGCTGATCTCGGAAAGGCCGGGGAGGATCCGGCTCTTCCGGGGCGGGCGGCTTTCCACCTACGCCGAGCTTCCCGTCTACGCCCAGGGGGAGTCGGGGCTTTTGGGCCTGGCCCTCCATCCTCGGTTTCCCGAGGCGCCCTATGTCTACGCCTACCGCACGGTGGAGGAGGGGGGCCTGAGGAACCAGGTGGTGCGCCTCCGCCACCTGGGGGAGAGGGGGGTCTTGGAGCGGGTCATTCTGGACGGGATCCCCGCCCGTCCCCATGGCCTCCATTCCGGGGGGCGGATGGCCTTCGGCCCCGACGGGATGCTCTACGTGACCACGGGGGAGGTCTACGAGCGGGAGCTGGCCCAGGACCTGGCCTCGGGGGGCAAGATCCTCCGCCTCACCCCGGAAGGGGCCCCGGCCCCGGGCAACCCCTTTTGGGGGCGTCCAGGGGTGCGGCCCGAGATCTACTCCTATGGGCATAGAAACCCCCAGGGCTTAGCCTGGCACCCAAAGACCGGGGCCCTTTTCGCAAGCGAGCACGGCCCTAGCGGGGAGCTGGGCTTTGGGTACGACGAGGTGAACCTCATCCTGCCCGGAGGCAACTACGGCTGGCCCCGGGTGGTGGGGGTGGGGCGGGACCCCCGCTTCCTCGACCCCCTCTATGTCTGGCCCCAGGGCTTCCCCCCGGGAAACCTGGCCTTCTTCCGGGGGGGCTTCCGGCTAGGGGAGGTCCTTTCGGGCTTTGGCCGGCTTAGGGAGGTCCAGGTGGGGCCGGATGGGGCCCTTTACCTCACCACCTCCAACCGGGACGGCCGGGGCACACCCGGTCCCCGGGATGACCGGGTCCTTAGGCTCCTTTGATACCACCCCATGCGGGCCCCAAGCCCGCATGGGGGCCCCGGTAGAAAGTCCCCGTGGAGTTTCTTTGGAACCTGGAAGTACACGAACCAAAAGTAATAGGGTATGAGTGGTATCCTTGGGCCATGCCACGCCTTGCGGTGTTGGGAATCCTCGCCTTGGCGCTTGTGGGTTTGGGTTGGGTGTTCCTCGCCCCTAAGGGCCAGGCCGGGCTGGATCCCGCGCAAGGGGCCAGGTTGGCCCTAGGCCCCGAGGGGGCCCCGGTTGTGGTGGTGGATTTCTCCAATTACCTCTGCCCCCACTGCCAAAACCACGCCCTCAACGTCCTTCCCCGCATCAGGGCGGATTATGTGGAAAAGGGCTTGGTGCGCTATATCTTCCGTCACTTTCCCTTTCCAGGGCAGGAAAACGTCTTCCGGGCTTCGGAGGCCGCAGCCTGCGCGGGCCGCCTTGGCCGCTACCTCGAGTACCACGAGGCCCTTTTCCGCGGGGCCTCGGCTTGGGGTAGCCTTTCTGGGGCGGCCTTGGACCGTTACCTGGTGGACCTTGCGGGCCAGGTGGGTTTACCGGAAGCCCCCTTTTCCCAGTGCTTGGCCTCGGGCGAAGAGCGGAAGGGGGTGCTGGCCGACCAACGCCTGGCCACCGAGCTTGGCCTCGAGGCCACTCCGACTTTCTTCATCGCGGGGAAAAAGCACGTAGGCTTCATGAGCTGGGAAACTTGGAAAGGCCTTCTAGACCAAGCCTTGGGTAAGGGACCCTAACCCCCTGCCCCTAGCTTCTGCTACCCTGGGTCCTATGGTCCTCGAGGCCTTGGGCCTTGCCTTGGCCTTTTTCCTCGGGCTTGGGGCAAGCCGCCTCGGCCTACCTCCCTTGGTGGGGTATCTGGGGGCGGGTTTTGCCCTATGGGGCCTAGGCCATCCGCCGCCGGCCTTGCTCCCCACCCTTGCGGAGGTAGGGGTTTTGCTCCTCCTTTTCAGCTTGGGCCTAAAGCTTAAGCTTTCGGACCTCATGGACCTCCGCATCCTGGGGGTGGGGGCGTTGGGGCTAGGGAGTTTCGCCCTCTTAGCCCCATGGCTTGGCCTGCCCTTGGCCCTAGCCTTGGCGTTTTCCAGCACGGTGATGGTGGTGAAGGTCCTGGAGGACAAAAGGGAGGTTTCCACCCTCCATGGAAGGTTTGCGGTGGGGCTTCTCATCCTCCAGGATCTGGTGGCCGTTTTGCTCATGGTCTTCTTCGGGGCCGAGGGGATCCAGCCTTCCCTTGGGTTCCTCCTTTTCCTCCCCCTCTTGCGGCCCCTTTTGCGCTGGCTTTTGGACCAAAGCGGTCACGGGGAGGTGTCCTTGCTCTTGGGGCTGCTCTTGGCCTTAGGGGGAGGGGAGCTTTTTCGCTCCTTGGGCCTTTCCCCCGAGCTTGGGGCCTTGGCCGTGGGCCTTCTCCTTTCCGGGCACCCCAAGGGTGTGGAGCTTGGCCGGCTCCTATGGGCCTTGCGGGAGGCCTTTTTGGTGGCCTTTTTCCTCGAGGTGGGTTGGAAGGACGGCTTTGGGGAGGTGGAGGTGGGCCTTTTGGGGCTTTTCCTGGCCTTGGCCTTGGTCAAGGGCCCCCTTCTTTTTTTCCTGGCCCTCCTTTGGGGCTTGAGGGCCCGTACGGCCTTTGTGGCCTCCACCTACCTCGCCCAGCACTCGGAGTTTGCCCTTATCGTGGGCGCCGTCTTGGGGTGGGCCCACCTGCCCACCTTGGCCCTGGCGGTGGCCCTTTCCATGGCCCTTTCCGCCCCCCTAGCCCGGTACAGCCACACCCTCTACCGGCGTTTGGAACCTTACCTTCTTCCCCTGGAGCGCAAGGGCCCTCACCCCGACGAGGAGCCCAAAACCCTCGAGGGGGCCACGGTTTTGGTGGTGGGGATGGGGCGCACGGGAAGCGCAGTGTACCGGGTCCTGGAGGGGGCGGGGGAAAGCCCCGTGGGCTTGGACGCCGACCCAAAGCGGGTGGCCCGGCAGGCCAAAGAGGGCCTTCGGGTTCTCTATGGGGATGCGGAGGATCCCGAGCTTTGGCAGGGGCTAGACCTTGGGGGGCTTAAGGCCGTGGTCCTGGCCCTCCCCGACCTCGAGGCCCGCCTCCTTGCGGCCAGGTGGATTAGGGAGCGGGGGTTTTCCGGCCTTCTTGCCTCCACCAGCTTTTACCCCGAGGAGGATGGGCTTCTCCAGAAGGCGGGGGTGGATCTCCTCTTTCACCCCTTGAGCGAGGCGGGGGAACGCCTGGGGGAAAGGGTTTTGGAGGTCCTGGCTATAATGGGAAAGGTGAGGTATGGCCGGTCACAGCAAGTGGGCCCAGATCAAGCGCAAAAAGGCAGCCAACGACCTTAAGCGGGGCAAGCTGATCTCCAAGCACCTTCGGGCCATCCAGGCTGCGGCCCGCGCCGGGGGTAGCCCTCACCCGGAGGCCAACGTCCAGCTCAGAAACGCCATCGAGGCGGCCCGCGCCGACGACGTCCCCATGGAAAACATCGAGCGCCTCCTCCAGAAGCTCCAAGGGGGTGGGGAAAGCGAGGCCTACGAGGAGGTGGTCTACGAGGGGTACGCCCCGGGAGGGGTGGCCCTTTTGGTCTACGCCCTCACGGATAACCGCAACCGCACCGCAAGCGAGGTGCGCCACGTCTTCAATAAGTACGGGGGCTCCCTCGGGGCCTTGGGGAGCGTGGCCTGGCAGTTTGAGCGCAAGGGGGTTATCGTCTGCGAAAACACCCCCAAGGCCCAGGAGCTGGCCATCGAGCTTGGGGCCTTGGACCTCGAGGAGGAAGGCCCAAGCCTTACGGTGTACACCGACCCCGCAGAGGCCTACCGCTTAGCCCAGTCCCTAAGGGAGGCGGGGGTACGGGTAGAGGCGGTGGAAGTGGTCCAGCACCCCCAAAACACCGTGGGCCTTCCCCCTGAGGAAGCGGCCAAGGTCCTCCGGCTGGTGGAAGCCCTGGAGGACCTGGACGACGTCCAACGGGTGTACACCAACCTGGACGCAGCCTCCATCCCGGTGGAGGCTTAAGGGGCTACGGCCAACACCCTTCCCCCGGGATCGACGAAGACCACCTCCTCTACCCTGGGTATTTCCAGGAGGACGTAGGGGCTGGTGAGGGCCTGGGTGACGATGCTCCCCGGGGGAGGGCTCCTGAGGTCCAGGACCACCTGGGCTCGGCGCCCGGACTGGGTTACCCCTAGAACCTGGAGGCCGTACCCTCCCGTGGGCTTAAGGCCCCAGAAGAAGGCGGCTACCGCCCGCCTTCCGAAGTCCACCGGGGGCAGGGGGGGCTGGGGGATGCGGCCTTGGGTGGCCAGGCTCCAAACCTCCCGCCATTCCCCTTCCGTTCTCGCCAGGAATGCCTTGGGAGCCCCTTCCGTATAGGCCGACTGGGCCCCTTGGGCCAGGATGCGGTACGCGGGGGGCGGCGGGGGCACAACCTCCACTTTAAGGCCATACTGGATCAGGAAAACCCCTCTCCGGTAGGCGTCCGGCGGGGGATCCAAGGCCAGGGCTTTGAGGACAGGCCTTTTGAGCTCAAAGAGGACCACCGGCCTACCCTGGCGTCGGGCCAGGATTTCCTGAAGGATGACCGCAGCCTCTTGGGGGCGGAGGTCCCCGAGGGCGATTGTCGTGTAGGTTGCGGGAAGGATCAGGGTGCGCTGGCTTCCCTCCTCCAGGCCTCCGGCCAGTTGGATCCACCCGCGGCCGTCGTAAAGCCAGACCCTTTCTAGCCCCTCTTCGGTCCGGATCTGGATGGAGCGCCCAAAGAAATCCTGGACGGCCTCTGCCCTAGGGCTAAGGGCTGGCCCTACCTCCCGGAGGAAGGGGCGTCCCTCTACCCACAAGGCCCCGGGCACCGCATAGGGATGGGTTTTCTCCTTGGGGTCCTCGAGGGGGAGGTATTGCTCCTTGTCCTTCAAGGCCACGGTCCTGGGTTCTCCGTAAAAGTAAACCCAACGCTCCGTAGCCTCGGGGAAGAGGAGTTGCACCTCGGTCACCTGGTAGCCGCTTTGGGTTAGGGGAAGGCATCCCGAAAGGAGCCCGAGGAAAAGGAGGGTTACCCGCATGCCCTTATCTTAAGCCTTAGGGGTTGAGCCCGCCTTAAGCCAGAGGCTACGTCCTGCCCCTGGGCTTAGGCCTCCCCCAGGTAGGCCCGCTGGACCTCTGGGTTTCGGGTGAGCTCCCTGGCCTCACCCTCCAAGAGGATCTCCCCCGTGGCCAATACGTAACCCCGGTGGGCTACCTCCAGGGCTAAACGGGCGTTTTGCTCCACGAGGAGGATGGTCTTGCCCTCCCTGTTGAGCTTTTGGATGATCTCGAAGATGAACTCCACCAAAACCGGAGCTAGCCCCATGGAGGGCTCATCCATGAGGAGGATTCTAGGGTTTTGCATGAGGGCCCGGCCAATGGCCAGCATCTGCTGCTCCCCCCCGGAGAGGGTACCTCCTTTTTGGTGCCGCCTTTCGTAAAGGCGGGGGAAAAGGGCGAAGACCTCTTCCTTACGGGCCTGGACCACCTTGCGGTCCTTTTCAAGGTAGGCCCCGATTTCCAGGTTTTCCTCCACGGTAAGCCGGGGAAAAACCCGGCGCCCCTCGGGCACGTGGCCTACCCCTAGGGCCACGATCTCGTGGGGGGCTAGCCGGTGGATGGGGCGTCCTTGGAAGAGGATCTCCCCCTCCCTAGCCCGGGCGAGGCCGCTGATGGTCCTCAGGGTGGTGGTCTTTCCGGCCCCGTTGGAGCCGATAAGGGTCACAATTTCCCCCTCTTCTACCCTTAAGGAGATGCCCTTTAGGGCATGGATGTGGCCGTAGTAGGTGTGGACGTTCCTGAGCTCCAGGAGGCTCATGCTGCCCCTCCTGCTCCCCGGCCGAGGTAGGCCTCGATGACCCGAGGGTTTTTGCGCACCTCCTCTGGGGTCCCTTCCGCGATTTTGGAGCCGTAGTCCAACACCGCGATCCGGTCCGAAATCCGCATCACCAGGCGCATGTCGTGCTCGATGAGGACAATGGTGATCCCAAGCTCATTCCTGAGCTTCTCGATGAAGGCCTGAAGGGCTTCCGTCTCCTTAGGGTTCATCCCGGCGGCGGGTTCGTCAAGGAGGAGGAGCTTGGGCTTTAAGGCTAGGGCCCGGGCGATCTCCAGCTTGCGCTGTTCCCCATAGGGCAGGTTCCGGGCGAGTTCGTCCTTCCGGTGGAGGAGGCCTACGTATTCGAGAAGCCGCTCTGCTTCTTCCAAGGCCTCCTTTTCCGCCTGCCGGGCCAAGGCGGTGCGGAAAAGGGCGTGAAAGTAGGGCACCCGGATATGGACGTGCATCCCCACGAGGATGTTTTCCAAAACAGTCATGGCCCCGAAGAGGCGGATGTTCTGGAAGGTCCGGCCCACCCCTTCCTTGGCCACCCGGTCGGGGCTTAGTCCGGTGATGTCCTTGCCGAAGAGGAGGATTCTCCCCTCGTCGGGGGGGTAGATGCCCGTGAGGAGGTTGAAGAGGGTGGTTTTGCCGGCCCCGTTGGGCCCGATGACCGAGAAGATTTCCCCGACCTTGACCTCAAGGCTTACCCCATTGACCGCCACCAGCCCCCCAAACCTTTTGGTAGCGCCTTGGACCTCCAGGGCCTTCATGCTTCCTCCTCCATCTCCGCCCGGTGCCTCCTTTCGGGGATAAGCCCTTGCGGGCGGTAGATCATCATGAAAACGAGCACCAGTCCAAAGACAAGCCGCTCGTATTTGGCAGGGTCCACCTGGCTTGGGAGGTTGGGTAGGTTAGCCCGGGCAAACTCGCTGATGGTTTTAAGAACATCCAGGTTGAGGATGGTGAGGGCAGCCGTGCCCAAAATGGCCCCGGGAATGGAGCCCATTCCCCCTAGGATCACCATGCCCAGAATGCTGATGGAGGCCAGGAGGGTGAAGGATTCCGGGGAGACGAAGGTGCGTTGGGCGGCAAAGATCACCCCCATGGCTCCGGAAAAGGCTGCGCCGGTCATGAAGGCCAGGATCTTGGTGGGCAGAAGGGGGATGCCCATGGATTGGGCTGCGATCTCGTCCTCCCGGATGGCTACCCAGGCCCTGCCGAATCGGGAGTTGGCCAGGTTCACGTTGGCCAAGACCACCAGGCCAATCATCAGGAGGACCAGGAGATAAAAGAAAAGTTGATAATCCGTGCGGGCGTCCAGCTGGAGGCCTAGGCCCCCCATGAGGTCCCTGAACCAGTCGATGGGGGGGCGTTGCACGGGGGTGATGCCTTGGGGCCCGTTGGTGAAGTTGATGGGGTGGTCGAGGTTGTTGGCCAGGATCCGGACCACTTCCCCAAGGCCCAGGGTGACGATGGCCAGGTAATCCCCCCTAAGCCGCAAGGCCGGGAGGCCGATCAGGAGCCCCGTGATGGCCGTGGTCACCACCGCGATCAGCATGAAGGGGTACATGTAAAGGCCGGGTAGAGGGAAGGAACCCGCAAGGAAATTCTTGGCTTGTTCGCTGCCAAAGATGGCCCAGGTGTAAGCGCCTACGGCGAAGAAGGCCGCATAGCCCAAGTCCAAAAGCCCGGCCATGCCCACCACCACGTTGAGGCCCAGGGCCATGGCCGCGTAGATCCCAATTTGAATACCGAGCTCGAAGATAAAGGTATTGGCGAAGCCCGCTAGGGGTACGGAGAGAAGGAGGATGGCCGCCCCAAGGAGGATGCGGATCCAAAGGGGCACCTTGGTCTGGGTGGTTAGGGTGACCAGGATCCCCACTAGCCCGATGAGGCCCAAGGTGTTTCCCGATCGCAGGAGACCTAGGGTGAAGGCTAAGGTCAAGAGGGCGAGGGACAGGCTCCTCTGGTTTGGGGAGAGGGGGGTCTTGGCCGCAAGGGCCAGGACCCCAAGGCCAAAGAGAGCGGCTAAGGCTCCTGGGTAAAGGAGGGAGAGGAGGAGGAAGGCTCCGTGAAGAAGGGCGAGGGCTATCGTCGTCATACCTTCTCCTTGACCACCTGCCCTAGGAGGCCTTGGGGCCTCAAGAGCAGGACCAGGATGAGGATGAGAAAGGCCACTACGTCCTTGTACTCCGTCCCGAAGTTCCCGTTCGTGAAGATGGGCAGGTAGGTGCCGAAGAAGTTTTCCAGCTGGCCAAGGACCAGCCCCCCGAGCATGGCCCCGGGAATATTCCCAATTCCCCCAAGGACCGCAGCGGTGAAGGCCTTGATGCCGGGGAGGAAACCCGAATAGGGATTCACGGTGGTGTACATGAGGGCAAAGAGCACCCCTGCTACTCCCCCCAAGGTACCCCCAATGAGGAAGGTGCGGGCGATGATCTGGTCGGGGTTAATGCCCATGAGGCTCGCCGTTTGGAGGTCTTGGGCCACGGCGCGGATAGCTACCCCCAGCTTGGTGCGGTTAACGAGGTACGTGAGCCCGATCAGCATCACCAGGGAGACCACGATGACGATAAGGCCTTTGGTTTCCACAAGGACGGTCCCCCCAAAAAGGGCTAAGGAACCCTGTAGGTCCTCCACCGTGGCCATGCGCAAGAAGAACTCGTTGTGCCAAAGGCCCTCGATGAGGCGCACGAGGTCCTGGAGGATGAAGGAAACCCCTATGGCGGTGATGAGGGGGACCAGGCGGTTGGTGGTGCCCCTTTTGCGCAAGGGCCGGTAGGCGAAACGCTCCACCAGGATGGCCGTGCCCCCCGAGATAAGCCCTCCTAGGAGGAGGGCGATGAGGAGGAGAAGGTAGCCGTTTTCCACGTGGGGGCTAAGGTGTCGGAAAACCTCCACTCCGACCACTGCCCCGATCATGAAGATTTCCGAGTGGGCGAAGTTGATGAGCTCCAAAACGCCATAGACCATGGTGTACCCTAGGGCCACCATGGCGTAGACGAAACCCAGGAGAAGGCCGTCGAAGAGGACCTGTGGTAGCAGGCTCAGCATCTCTGGCAAGGTTGGACCCCCTTATCCGGCTTAGGGGGTGGCCGGGAAGGCCACCCCCTTATTCTAGGTTCCTCTTGCCTTACTTGGCCCCTGGCGGCGCCACTTCCAGCACCTGGATGAGCTTGTTGTCCGCCCAGTTGCCGGTGCCCGCCACCTGGAGCACGAAGTACTTGGCCTTCTTGACGTCCCCCTTGCCGTCGAACTCGATGGCGCCCACGATGCCGTCCAGCTTAACCTGCCGCACCGCAGCAGCCACCTGTTCGCGAGTGGGCTTCTTGCCGCCGTTGGCCTTGATGGCGTTTTCGACGGCCGTAAGGAGCACCCGGGCCGCATCGTAGGCGTAGATGCCGAAGCCCTCGATTTCCTTTCCGTACTTGGCCTTAAAGCGTTGGGCCAGGTCCTTGGCCTTGGGGAAGGCCGAGACCGGGCCGGCAACCGTGGTGTAGTAGGTGCCCTTGGCGGCTTGGGAGCCCGCAAGCCGCTCGAACTCGCTGGAGTCCAGGCCGTCCCCGCCCATCACGGGAACCCTCACACCCCGGTCCCTGAGCTGCTTGACGAAAGGACCGATCTGGCTGTAGATACCCCCGAAGTAGACGAGTTGGGGGTTCTGGGCCCGGATTTGGTTGATGATGGGCACGAAGTTGGACTTTTCCTCCGTACCGATGAAGGCCACCACCTTTCCGCCTAGGGCCTCGAAGCGCTTCTTGAACTCCTCCGCAAGCCCTTGGCCGTAGGCGGTTTTGTCGTGGATGACGAAGACCCGGCGCACCTTTAGGGCGTTATAGGCAAACTCTGCTCCAGCCGGCCCCTGTACGTCGTCGCGACCACAGATCCGGTTCACGTTGGCCAGCCCACGGTCCGTAACCCTGGGGTTGGTGTTGGCCGGGGAAACCATGGCAAGGCCCACCCGGGCGTAGACCTCGCTCGAGGGGATGGCTACCCCGGAGTTCAGGTGGCCCACCACCCCCAGGATGTCCGGGTCGTTGATGATCCGGTTGGCGTTGGCCACGCCCACATCGGGGTTAGCCTGGTCGTCGTAGGGGATGAACTGGAGGTCGAAGCCCAACTGCTTGAAGCGGGCCTTGGCCTCCTCGATCGCAAGCTCTGCCCCTAGTTTGATCTGTTCGCCCAGCGCCGCCTGATCCCCCGAAAGGGGCGACTGGGTTGCGATCTTGATGACGTTTTGGCCTAGGGCCACGCCCAGGGCTACCCCGAGGGCTACCAGAAGGCTTATCTTCCTCATCCCTCACCTCCTTAGGTCTTGCCAAAGTGGCGGCCTTATTATATAAGGCCCCGCGCCCACCCTTGTCAAGCCCGAAATCTGACCTCTCATCCCTTTTCCTCCCCCAGCTCCTGAAGGGGCCTGCGAAGCTCAGCCATCACCTTACTTTTGGTTCCTGCGCTTCCAGGTTCCCAAAAAGACCACGGGGACTCTCTACCGGGGCCCCCATGCAGGCTTGCGCCTGCATGGGGTGGGTATGAGCAGAGATCAGCGGAATGTCCCTGCCCTAGCCTTAGTAAATGGCCAGGTAGCGGTCCAGCTCCCACGGGTGAACCGTTACCCGGTAATCGTCCCACTCCATCCGCTTGGCCTTGAGGAAGTGCTCGTAGATGTGTTCCCCCAAGGCCTCCTGGATCACGGGATCCTTCTCTAGGGCGTCTAGGGCCTCCCTCAGGGTTCCGGGAAGCTCCCGGATCTTGTGCCGGCGCCTTTCCCGCACGGTCATGTGGTAGATGTTGCGTTGGACAGGGGGCGGGGGAAGGAGGCCCCGCTCGATCCCGTCTATCCCTGCCGCAGCGATCGCCGCAAGGGCTAGGTAGGGGTTGCAAGAGGGGTCAGGCATCCGGAGCTCCGCCCGGGTGCCCACTCCCCTGCGAGCGGGGATGCGGATCATGGCCGAACGATTGGCTGCCGACCAGGCGATGTTGGTGGGGGCCTCATACCCTGGGGTGAGGCGCTTATAGGAGTTCACCAGGGGGTTGGTGATGGCCACCATTCCCGCCGCGTGTTCCAGAAGCCCGGCGATGAAGTGGAGGGCGGTTTTGGAGAGCTGGTACTCGGCGTTGGGGTCGAAGAAGGCGTTCTCCCCGTTTTTGAAAAGGGAGAGGTGGGTGTGCATGCCGCTACCGTTGATGCCCCGGATAGGCTTGGGGAGGAAGGTGGCGTGGAGGCCGTGGTTGAGGGCAATCCGCTTGACCACCCATTTGAAGGTGGCGATGTTGTCTGCGGTGGTTAGGGCATCCGCGTACTTGAAGTCGATTTCGTGTTGACCTGGGGCCACCTCGTGGTGGGCGGCTTCGATCTCGAACCCCATGGCCGTGAGGACGTTGACCATATCCCTGCGGGCTTCCTCTCCCTTATCGATAGGGGCCAGGTCGAAGTAGCCCGCCTTGTCGTGGGTTTCCGTGGTGGGAAGGCCCTCAGGGGTCCTAAGGAAGAGGAAGAACTCCGGCTCTGGCCCCGCGTACATGTTGTCAAAGCCCATCTTCTTAAGCCTCTCGATTTGGCGCTTGAGGGCGTAGCGGGGGTCCCCCTCGAAGGGGCGGCCATCGGGGTAGGCCACGTCGCAGATGAGCCGGGCCACCCGGCCGCGGCCGGGGTCTTCCAGGGCTTCGGGGAGGATGACGAAGGTGTTGTAGTCGGGCCTGAGGAGCATGTCCGACTCCTCGATGCGGGTGAAGCCCTCGATGGAGGAGCCGTCGAACATGATCTCCCCGTCCAGGGCCTTCTCAAACTGGGACTCGGGGACCTCCACGTTCTTGACTACCCCTAGGATGTCCGTGATCTGGAGCCTGAGGAACCGGACCCTTTCCGCCTTGAGGGCCTTCAGAATCTCCGCTTTTGTGTACCCCATTTTCCCCTCCTTTGACCTGCTTCTTTTGTACGATGAGGCAGGTAGACCGGCAAGTTGGGGTGATTTTAGGGCTTTACTGTGCATTTTGTCAAGCCTAATTTGGACGTTGGTGCAGACCCATGGGGACGAGGATCAGGTCTTCTTAACCGTTTTCTGACCGCAAGGGATAGAGTGGTTAGGGGGTAAATATGGTGGTGAAACGGCGCAATCTCCTTAAGGCGGGTTTGGCCCTAGGCGCCTCGAGCCTGGGCCTTGGCCAGGCCCAGGAGGCCTTTACCCTGACCATAGCCCACACGAACGATACCCATGCCCATCTGGAGCCTATGGAGCTCACCCTTTCGGGCCAAAAGGTCCAGGTGGGCGGTGTGGCCCGGCGCATCGCCTTTTTCGACCGGCTTCGGGCTAGGAGGCGAAACCTCCTCATCCTAGACGCTGGGGACGTCTTCCAGGGTACCCTTTACTTCAACCAGTACCGGGGCCTTGCGGATCGGTACTTTATGCAGCGTGCCCTTTACCGGGCCATGACCCTGGGCAACCACGAGTTCAACCTGGGCCCCGGTCCCTTGGCTGAGTTCCTCAGGGGGGCCCGTTTCCGGGTGGTCTCGGCCAATGTGGATGTCACCCGGGAGCCCCGCCTAAAGGGCCTGCTCGCCCCTTACGCCGTCCTCTCCGTGGGGGGGGAGAGGGTGGGGGTGGTGGGCCTCACCACCCCGGATACCCGGGAGATCTCCAACCCTGGGCCCACCGTGGCCTTCTTGGACCCTTATGAAAGCGCCCAGAAGGCCATCTACGAGCTCCTCTCCCAGGGGGTAAACAAGATCGTCGTCCTTTCCCACCTGGGCTACGGGGAGGACCTCAAGCTCGCCCGGCGGCTCGTGGGGGCCCAGGTCATCGTGGGGGGGCATAGCCATACCCTCCTCGGAACCTTCCCCCACAAGGAGCTCAACCCCATGGGTCCCTACCCCACGGTGGTCAAAAACCCCGAGGGGAAGGACGTCCTGGTGGTCCAGGCCTGGGAGTGGGGAAAGGTGGTGGGCCTCCTGGAGGTCACCTTCACCCCCAAGGGGGAGGTCCTGGCCTACAAGGGTGAGGCCCTCCTCTTGACCCCAGAGGCTGCCCCTGAGGATTTCTTTGCCAAGGAGGCCCTCTTGGCCTACGCCCTCCCCGTGAAGGCCCTCCTGGCCCAGGTGGTGGCCGAGGCCCAGGTGGACCTTGTTGGGGAAAGGGCCTTGGTGCGCAGGCGGGAGACCAACCTCGGTAACCTCATCGCCGACGCGATGCTCTGGAAAACCCAGGGGGCCAAGACCCAGATCGCCTTGCAAAACGGGGGCGGGATCCGGGCCTCCATCCCCAAGGGCCCCATCACCGTGGGGAAAGTCTACGAGGTCCTCCCCTTCGGCAACACCCTGGTGGTGATGGACCTCAAGGGGCGGGAGATCAAGGCCGCCCTGGAAAACGGCGTGTCCCAGTGGGAAAACACCGCGGGCCGGTTCCTCCAGGTGGCCGGCTTGCGCTACACCTTTGACCTGGCCCGGCCTGCGGGGGACCGGGTGGTCAAGGTGGAGGTCAAGGCGGGGGAGGGCTATGTGCCCTTGGACCTCGAGGCCACCTACCGGGTGGTGGTGAATAGCTTCATCGCCGCAGGGGGGGACGGCTTCACCGTCCTCAAGGAGGCCCAAGGCTACCGGGTGGACACGGGGTTTGCGGACGCCGAGGCCTTCATGGACTACCTCAAGGAGGTGAAGGCCGTGGCCCCCAAGGTCGAGGGCCGGATCACCCTTCTCAACGCCCCCCAAGGGGAGCGGCCCGCCTACTGGCCCTATGGGGTTTTGGTCTAGGCCTTCCCTAGGCGCCAATCCATAGCCCAGCCAAGAGGATGGTAAAGGGCATGGCGAGGAAGGGAGGACCAAGGCGGGGTGGAAGCCCACGGTTCGTCCGTAGATCAGGGGGATGAGGGCCTTGCCCTCGAGGAGGGCGGTTCCCCCGCCCAAGGCCACGAGGAGGGCGAGGAGGGGGCCTTGGGCGGAAAGGGCCACCAAGGCCGCAATGGGGGCGATGGTGATCCCCCCAAAGCCAGGAAAACCCAAAGGAGGAGGTGATAGAGTTTTCCCAAGGCCCAAAAGCCCAAGTTGCAGGAAAAAGCGCCCCAAGGATCCCATCCTAACCGTAAAAAGGGCTAGGCCCAGGAGCCAAGCCCTGGGCCTAGGGGACTAGGTTTTTAGGGCAAGCGTAGGCCCTGGCGCAAGCGGTGGACCTCTTCTGGGCTTAGGGGCTTAGAGCGCGCCTTTTGGATTTCCTCCGGGGAGAAGGGCGGGGTGTCCTTGGGGGCCCCCCAGGCCAAGAGGTGGTTGAGGAGGAGGGCCAGATCCTCGTCGGAAAGCCAGGCAAACCCGGGCATTACCCCTTGGTAGGCCTGCCCTTGAACCTGGATGGGACCCTGCAGCCCATAGAGGGTAACTGCGATGAGGTAGGTTCGGCCCCCGGCCTTGAGGAGGGTCTCCACCTGCCCCTTTAGGGGCGGGAAGGCCGGGGGGTTTCCTTCCCCTTGGGCCCCGTGGCAGCCCTGGCAGGTGGCGTAGACTTGGGCCCCTGTCTTAGGGGCGGCCTGGGCTATGGGGGCTGCGGGAGGGGGCTCGGGGCCCAGGTAGGTGGCCAGGTAGTCCAGGATGGCCTTCCGCTCCTCCCCCGTGAGGCGGAGGCCATAGGCCACCATCTCCTCCAGGATGCTATCCCACCGCTCCCGGGGGAAGTTCCTCCCGGTGACCAGGTCTAGGCCATGGCAGGTCTGGCACTTGGCGAGGACCAGCTCCTGGCCAGGGCCCTCGGGAAGGTTAGGCTGGCCTAGGGCCAGGTACCCGAGGGTCCCAAGGAGGAGGCCAGCGAGGATGAGGCTGAAGGCTCGCTGCATACCTTAGGCCAGCCTAGCTCATCCCTCCCTAGGCTACTGTGAAGCGGACCCTCATCACCCCGTTCCACTCGTAGCCCCGCTCGTTCCAGGCGATGTTCCCATCTAGGGGCTGGGTGTTGCCCATGGCGTCCGTAGCCCGGACCATCACCTCGTGTTCCCCGGGCCGGAGGTAAAGGACGGTCCGCCAGCGCACCCAGCCGAAGGTGGCCTCCTTCTTCTCCAACCGGGCCTGGAACCAGGTGCGGCCTTCGTTTGCGGATACCTCCACGCTCGTGAGGGGCACAAGGCCGTGGTTGAAGGCCACCCCCTCGAGGCGCACATAGGGCCCCTGGACGGTCTGGCCCGCAAGGGGGGAGAGGATGAAGCTGTTGATGGCCAGGAACCAGTTGGAGCGGGAGTTGGTGAAGGTGTACTTGTAGGTCTCCCCGGGTTTCGTGGGGAGGAAGGGCAGCCGGGTGTTGAGGACGTGGGGCACCCGGTAGCGGGGGATCTGCTCCGCAGTGGTGTTCTCCCCTTCCGTGAACTCCACCTTGGCCAGCCACTTCACGTTGTTTACCCCGTAAAACCCCGGGATGACCAGGCGCACGGGGCCCCCGTGGACCGCAGGCAGGGGTTCCCCGTTCATGGAGAGGGCCAGGATGGCGTTTTCCAGGGCGTAGAGGGGCACGCTCTTTACGAACTCGGCCATCCCCTCCCGGCGGACCGCGTGGGCCGTGATGTAAAGGGCCTTCTCCCCGGGCTTGGCCCCTTTGGCCGCAAGGAGGTCCTTAAGGCGGGGCCCGCGGAAGGTCACGTTGCCCATCCCCCCATAGGTCCAGGGGTTGCCCGAGGCCTGGGGCTTGAAGAAGGAGCGCCCATTCCCCGAGCACTGGAGGACCATGGTGACCTCCTGCTGGGGTAGCCGGAGGAGCTCTGGGCCTTCCACGGTGAAGGGCTTGTCCAGGAGGCCCCCAAACTCGATCTTCCAGCCCTCGAGGGTGCTAGGCTCCACGGTGTTGGAGCCGGGGGGTTCCCCTTGGGCGTTGTTGCGGATGAAGAGGATCTCCTTGGGGGTGGTCTCGGGGTACTGCCCGAGGAGGTCCAAGGGGGTCTCCAGGACCACCGGGCGCTCGGAGAGGACCCTAAGCTTGGGGTTTTTCCCCTTGACGAGAAGGTCTGCGGTGGGGCGCTGCTGGGCTAGACCCTGGCCCGCCCAAAGGGCCGCAGTGGTCAGGCCGAAGAGCTTGAGGGTGGTTCGCCGGTCCAGTTCCTTCATACCCTTCCCTCCCTAGGCTCACGTTTGGTGGGGCCATTATCCCTTAGGGGTATTCTCCATGTCAAGGGGGCGCGGCCTTTCCCTTAAGGATTGCTTTAGGATAAGAAACGATGTTGAAGGGAGAAGGCCCAGGTCCCCTTCCCCCCCTCCTTCAGCAGTACGTGGCCCTGAGGGATCGCTACCCCGACTACCTCCTCCTTTTCCAGGTGGGGGATTTCTACGAGTGCTTTGGCGAGGACGCGGAGCGGTTGGCCCGGGCTTTGGGCCTTGCCCTCACCCACAAGACGAGCAAGGACTTCACCACCCCCATGGCCGGCATCCCCATCCGGGCCTTTGAGGGGTATGCGGAGCGCCTCCTCAAGATGGGCTTTCGCCTAGCCATCGCCGACCAGGTGGAGCCTGCGGAGGAGGCCGAGGGCCTGGTGCGGCGGGAGGTGACCCAGCTCCTTACCCCGGGGACCCTGGTCCAAGAGGCCCTCCTCCCCCGGGAGGCCAACTACCTGGCCGCGGTCGCCACGGGGGACGGGTGGGGGCTCGCCTTTTTGGACGTCTCCACCGGCGAGTTCAAGGGCACGGTCCTCAAGAGCAAAAGTGCGCTTTACGACGAACTTTTCCGCCACCGGCCCGCGGAGGTCCTCCTGGCCCCTGAGCTTAGGGAGAACCCGGACTTCCTCGGGGAATTCCAAAAGCGCTTTCCCGTCATGCTCTCTGAGGCGGACTTTACCCCCATGGGGGAAGGCCCCTTGGCCTTGAGGCGGGCGGTGGGGGCCCTCCTGGCCTATGTGGAGAAGACCCAGGGGGCCTTGAGCCTTCGCCCTTTCCGCCCCTATGATCCGGGGGCCTTTATGGCCCTCCCAGAGGCCACCTTGAGGGCCCTCGAGGTCTTCGAGCCCATCAGGGGGCAGGACACCCTCTTTGGGGTCTTGGACGAAACCCGGACCGCCCCAGGTCGGAGGCTTCTCCAAAGCTGGCTCCGCCACCCCCTCTTGGACCAGGGCCCCCTGGAGGCCCGCCTGGACCGGGTGGCCCGCTTCGTGGAGGATGGGGCCCTAAGGGAGGGGGTACGCCGCCTCCTTTTCCGCCTTTCCGACTTGGAGAGGCTCGCTACCCGGCTAGAGCTTGGCCGCTCGGGGCCTAGGGACCTTGCCCTCCTCCGGCGGAGCCTGGCCATCCTTCCCGAGCTTAGGGCCCTTTTGGGGGAGGAGGTGGCCTTGCCCGACCTCTCCCCCCTAAGGGAGGAGCTCGAGGCCGCCCTCGTGGAGGATCCTCCCCTCAAGATCTCCGAAGGGGGGCTTATCCGCGAGGGGTACGATCCGGAGCTCGACGCCCTAAGGCGGGCCCACGCGGAAGGGGTGGCCTATTTCCTCCAGCTCGAGGAGCGGGAGAGGGAAAGGACCGGGATCCCCACCCTCAAGGTGGGCTACCACGCGGTCTTTGGGTACTACCTCGAGGTCACCCGGCCCTACTACGAGCGGGTGCCCAAGGACTACCGCCCCCTCCAGACCCTAAAGGACCGGCAGCGCTACACCCTGCCCGAGATCAGGGAGAAGGAGCGAGAGCTTTTCCGCCTCGAGGCCCTCATCCGCCGCCGGGAGGAGGAGGTCTTCCTGGCCCTTAGGGAGAAGGCCAGGAAGGAGGCCGAGGCCTTGAGGGAGGCGGCCCGGGTCCTGGCGGAGCTCGACGTCTATGCGGCCTTGGCCCAGGTGGCCGTGGCCTACGGCTATACCCGGCCCCGCTTTGGCCCAAGGCTCAAGGTCCGGGGGGGAAGGCACCCCGTGGTGGAGCGGAAGGCGGCCTTCGTTCCCAACGACCTGGAGATGGACCACGAGCTCATCCTGGTCACCGGGCCCAACATGGCCGGGAAGTCCACCTTCCTCCGGCAGACGGCCCTCATCGCCCTCCTGGCCCAGATCGGGAGCTTTGTGCCTGCAGAGGAGGCCGAACTTCCCCTCTTTGACCGCATCCTCACCCGTATCGGGGCCTCGGATGACCTGGCGGGGGGGCGGAGCACCTTTATGGTGGAGATGGAGGAGGTGGCCCTGATCCTCAAGGAGGCCACGGAGCGGAGCCTGGTCCTACTGGACGAGGTGGGGCGGGGGACGAGCAGCCTGGACGGGGTGGCCATCGCCACCGCGGTGGCCGAGGCCTTGCACGAGCGCCGGGCCTACGTCCTTTTCGCCACCCATTACTTCGAGCTCACGGGGCTTCAGCTTCCCCGCCTGAGGAACCTCCACGTGGCGGCCAAGGAGGAGGAGGGGGGCCTTGTCTTCTACCACCAGGTCCTCCCCGGTCCGGCCTCCAAGAGCTACGGGGTGGAGGTGGCCCGGATGGCCGGCCTTCCCGAGGAGGTCCTGAGGCGGGCCAAGGAGGTCCTCCAGGGCCTTTCCGCCCGGGGCCGGGACGAGGTTTTGGAAAGGCTTTTGGCCCTGGACCCCGACCGCCTGACCCCCCTGGAGGCCTTGCGCCTCCTCCACGAGCTTAGGGCCTTGGCCTTAGGTAGCCCCTTGCGGACATGATCCGTCCCTTGCCCCCTGAGCTTAGGGCCTTCCTGGCGGAAAAGGAGGTTCTCCTTTCCGTCCGGGACGCGGTGCGGGAGCTTGTGGAAAACGCCCTGGACGCAGGGGCCAGGAGGGTGCGGGTGGAGCTTTGGGAGGGAGGACTGGGGCGGCTTGTGGTGGAGGACGATGGGGAAGGGATTCCCTTTGAGGACCTCCCCCTGGCCGTAGAGGCCTACGCCACGAGCAAGCTCTGGACCGGGGGGGAGATCCGGACCTTGGGGTTCCGGGGCCAGGCCCTTTACGCCCTGAGGCAGGCCGCGCGCCTAAGGATCCGCTCGAGGCCCAGGGGCCAGCTTGGGGGCGGCCTCCTCCTTGCGGAGGGGGAGCGGGTGGAGGTCCATCCCATCCCGGCTCCTCCTGGGACCCGGGTGGAGGTGGAGGGGCTTTTCCGGGGGGAGGGGCGGGACCCTTCCCGGGAGGCCCGAGGGGTGCGGGAACTCCTCCGCCGTTACCTCCTCCACCATCCCCAGGTGGCCTTGGCCCTTTTCGTGGAGGGGGAGGCCGTTTTCCTCTTTCCGGGCTCGGGGATTAAGGAGGCGGCCCGGCTGGCCTTCGGCCGCCTGGTGGCGGAAAGGCTCCTTTTCCTCGAGAAGGAGGAAGGGGGCATGGCCTTTACCGCCCTCCTTTCCGGGCCCCAGGTTTCCCGGGCCCGGCCCGATGCCCTCTACCTGGCGGTAAACGGCCGGCCCGTGGCCTGGCCTGAGGGTCTCCTCAAGGCCTTGCGCCGGGCCTACCGGGAGCTGATCCCCGAGGGGCATTACCCTTTGGGGGTTGTCAACCTCCGCCTTGTGGGGGGGATCCGCCTCCGCTTGGACGCCCGCAAGGAGGAGGTGGAGCTTCCTAAGGAGGTGGAGGCTTTTTTGGAAGAAGGGGTGCGGGAGGCCTTCCAGGGCCAGGGCTTGGTCCGCTCCCTCCCCGAGCCTAGGCCCCTTTTCCCCTTGAGGGCCCCAAGCCCCTCGGGGCTTCCCCCTTTGCGCTACCTCGGCCAGTTCCGGGGGGTTTACCTCCTCGCGGAGGCTGGGGATACCCTTTACCTCGTGGACCAGCACGCGGCCCACGAGCGGATCCTCTACGAGGAGTTCCAAAGGAAGCTCAGGGAAGGCCCCGTGGAGCTTCCCAACCCTATCCTGGTGGAACTCACCCCCGAGGAGGAGGCCAGGCTTCCCGAGGCCCAGGAAACCCTTTCGGGCTTCTTGCCCTTTGAGCCCTTTGGCCGGGGCCGGGTGCGCCTCCTTGGGGCCCCTCCCTTCCTCCACCCTTATCCCCGCCTCCTTCCCGAGATCTTCCGGGAGGCCCTTGGGGGAGAGGGCAGGGGGCTTAGGCACCTCCTTGCCCGCCTGGCCTGCCTACCGGCCATCAAGGCTGGCCATCCCTTGGCCCAGGCCCAGGGCCAGGCCCTTTTGGACGCCCTGGTGGCCTGCGAGACCCCGTGGGTTTGCCCCCATGGGCGTCCCGTGCTTTTGGCCCTCAAGGAAGAGGACCTCGTGCGCCGTTTTGGGCGGCGTTCGGGCCGCCTGGTGGGCGAGGCCTTCTCCCCTCCCTTCCCGGAGGCCCGGTAGGGGGAGTCCCCGGGCCCTTGAAGGAGGGGTTATACTACCACCCCATGCAGGCTTGCGCCAGAACATAGCTTCGCTGACGCATGGGGACCCCGGTAGAAAGGTCCCCGTGGAGTTTTTTTGGAACCTGGAAGCGCAGGAACCAAGTGTTAGCCCTATAGTGGCCCTATGGACGAGGCCCGTCTCCTCATCACCTGCCCCGACCGGCCGGGGATCGTGGCCGCGGTTTCGGGCTTCCTTTACGAGCGGGGAGCGAACATCACGGACCTGCAGCAGCATTCCACGGATCCCCAAGGGGGCACCTTTTTCATGCGCCTGGCCTTTACCCTGCCCCCGGACTTTTTCCGCCCCCTTTGGGAGGAGGCCTTCCAGGCCGAGGTGGCCACCCCTTTGGCCATGCGCTGGCGCTTGACCTTAGCCTCCGAGCGGAAGCGGGTGGCCATTCTCGTCTCCAAGCCTGCCCACGCCCTTTTGGAACTCCTTTGGCGCTACCGCACGGGGGAACTCCCCATGGACCTCCGCCTGGTCGTTTCCAACCACCCGGACCACCGGGAGGAGGTGGCCCGCTTTGGGATCCCTTACCACCATGTCCCGGTGGAAAGGGGGCGTAAGGAGGAGGCGGAAAGGAGGATCCTGGCTCTCCTCGAGGAGGAGGGGGTGGAGGTTGTGGTCCTCGCCCGCTACATGCAGATCCTCTCCCCAGCCTTCGTGGCCCGCTACCCCATGCGGATCATCCACATCCACCACTCCTTTCTCCCGGCCTTTGTGGGGGCCAACCCCTACCGGCAGGCCTTCGAGCGGGGGGTAAAGGTCATTGGGGCCACGGCCCACTACGTGACGGAGGAGCTGGACGCGGGGCCCATCATCGAGCAGGATGTGGTCCGGGTTTCCCACCGGCACGGGGTGGAGGAGATGCGCCGCCTAAGCCAAGAGCTCGAGCGAGCGGTCCTGGCCCGGGCCGTCCTTTGGCACCTCGAGGACCGCATCCTCGTCCACGGGAACAAGACCGTGGTGTTTGTATAACCTCCCTCTAACCCTGGGGAGTTAGCCTAGCCCAAGGGAGGTAGGGCATGAACCTAGCCCGGTCCTTTGTCGGCTTCCTGGCCCTTTCCCTCTTAGGGGGGGCGGTGCTTTGGTGGGGAGTGTCCACGGGGCAGCCGCGGACCTCCCCTCCTTCCCCCCCTTCAAGCCCTGCGGCCGAGGGGGGTCTTTTGGAGTACGAGCGCAACACCGTGGAGGTCGTGGAGCGCTACGGGGATGGGGTGGTCTATGTGGCCGTGCGCACCGCTCCCCGTTCCGTTCCCCTTCCCCCGGGGTTTGAGTTTTTCGCCCCCTTCCTCCAGCTTCCCCCCCAGGAGGGCACGGGTTCAGGCTTCGTCATCGATAAGGAAGGGCACATCCTCACCAATTACCATGTGATCCAAGGGGCCAACGAGATCACCGTTCGTTTTCACAATGACCCTAAGGCCTACCGGGCCCGGGTAGTGGGGACGGCCGAGCCTTTGGACGTGGCTCTCCTCAAGGTAGAGGCCCCCAAGGAAAAGCTCGTGCCCTTGGTCTTAGGGGATTCCTCCAGAATCCGGGTGGGGCAGAAGGCCATCGCCATGGGCAACCCCTTCGGCCTGGAGTTCACCGTAACCCAGGGGATTGTTTCTGCCATCCGCAAGAACCCCGGGGCCATCGGGGACGAGTCCGGCTTCGTGCCCCAGGTGATCCAGACGGATGCGGCCATCAACCCCGGGAACTCCGGGGGGCCCCTCCTCAACTCCCGGGGGGAGGTCATCGGGATCAACACGGCCATCTTTACCCCCACGGGCCAGTTTGGGGCGGCCCAGTTCGCAGGGGTGGGCTTTGCCCTTCCCATCAACCTCGTAAAGGATATCCTTCCCGACCTCAAGGCCGGTCGGCGGCTTACCGGGGAGGACCTCCTTAGGAAGTGGCCCCGGATAGGGGTTTCCGTCGTGCCCCTTTCCGCTTATCCCGACCGCCTCCGCTCCCAGTACAACCTGCCCGAAACCGGCCTCATGGTCCAAGGGGTGGAGAGGGGTAGCCCTGCGGAAAGGGCAGGCCTTAAGGCCCCTACCCGCCTCGTCTACCTGCAGCTTGCCCCAGGCCAAGCCCTCCAGGTGGGGGTGGATGGGGATGTGCTTTTGGAGGCGGATGGGGTGCCCTTGGGTTCGATCGCGGACCTGCGCCTGGTCCTTTACAACAAGAAGCCTGGCGAGGCCGTATCCCTTAGGGTTTGGCGGGGAGGGCGTACCTTCACCGTGCAGGTGGTGCCCGTAGCGGGGCGCTGACCTAGGGAGGGTAGAGGAGGCGGAGGCTGAGGCAGCCCCCTTGGGCCTCGAGGACCCTCTTCCCAAGGCGCAGGCGGATGCCTAGGGACGAGCAATAGACCAGGTGGCGCCTCCTCTCCCGGCTTAGGGCCTGGTTCCAAGGGTAAGCGCCCCCGGTGTAGTAGCCTTCCGTTTCGGGGTCGGTTTCTGCCCGGAAGGCCTGGAAGCGGAAGAGGGGGTAGAAGGATAACCGCACCGGCCTTCCCGTCACCGAGTGGGTGAACGTGGCCTCTATCCTGGTCCAAGGCCAAAGGGGAAGAAGGCCTACCCCCTCCACCTCCACCACCCTAAGGAGGGCCCCCAGGGCCAATAGGCCCCAGGGGAGCCAGGCCCACGGCCTCATACCCTCTACCCCTGGTCCCTGTGCTTCCAGCCCAAAAACCCCACGGGGACTCCCTGGGCCCCCATGCGGGCACAAGCCCGCATGGGGTGGTATCACTTGAGGGCGCCCACCTCGCGGAAGTAACGCAAGGCCCCCTCGTGGTAGGGAATGGTGCCCCGGACGAAGCGGATGGCGTTTTCTAGCGTGGTGTCCCGGGCGGGGGCCACGGCCGTGCGTAGAGCGGCCAGGTTCTCAAAGGTAGCCTTGGTGAGGGCGTAGGCGGCCTCAGGGGGTAGGCTTGCGTGGCAGACGAAGAGGTTCCAGAAGCTTAGGGTGGGGGTGTCCGTGCGGGTGTTGTAGACGCCCTTGGGGATGACCCCAGGGGCCGAGAGGCCGGGGAAGCGCCGCTGGAAGAGCTGGGCCACGGTGCCTTGGGGGTCGATGGGGACCAGTTGGAGCCGTTGCCCCTTCCGGGCTAGGGCCGCGGCAAGCTCGGCCACGGCCCCTGTGGGCAAGCCTCCAGACCAGAAAAAGGCGTCCAGGTTCCCTTCGGCCAGGGCGTTGGCGCTTTCCTGCACCCCAAGCCGCTCCTGTTTGGCGAAGTCCTTGGGGCTCATCCCCGCGGCCTGGAGGACAAGGAGGGCCTCCACCTCGGTCCCTGAGCCCGGGGCCCCGGTGGAGACCCTTCTCCCCTTGAGGTCGTAGAGGATCCGGATGCCTGAGCCCTCCCGGGTTACGATGTGGAGGAAGTTGGGGTACATGGCGAAGAGGATGCGCACGTTTTGGGCTGGCCGGCCCCGGAAACGCTCGTGTTCCCCGGTGTAGGCCAAGTAGGCGGAGTCGGGGAGGACGGTGGCGCAGTAGTAGGTACCGCCCCCCGTGCGGTTTTCCAGGAGGAGGAGGTTATCTATGGAGGCCGCGGTCTGGATGGCCTGGGCCTCGGCCACCCCGGCCTTGTTCCAGATCTCGGCCAGGGCGGTGCCGTAGTAGAAGTACACCCCCCCGATCCCCCCGGTGGCGATGGTCACCTTGGGCTTTTGGGCCAAGGCCAAACCCAAAAGCAGGAACGCCACTAAAAGCCTTGGCATAGGGATGCCTCCTTCCAGGCCTACCCTATCCTTTCCTTTCCGGTCCTGTCAACCCTTTTGAGGAAGAAGGGAAGGCCGAGGAGGAAGCCCAAGAGGTTAAGCCCTCCCCAGGGGATGAAGAGGAGCAGGGCCAAGAGGCCTAGGATCCAGGCCTCGAGGCGGCTTAGGGGCCTTCGGGTGTAGCCCGCGGCGGAGGCCGAAAGGTAGATGATCCCAATGGCAACGGAGAAGAAGCGTTCCAGGATGAGGGGCCAGGCTTCCTTGGGGGGCGAGTTTTCCAAGACGGGGATGATGAGGAGGCCCGTGCCCGCGTAGGAGAGGAGGAAGAAAAACCCCACCAGGTACTTGGCCAGGGCCACCCGGGCGGCATAGACCCCGGTGACCAGGGGGTTGGTGCCGAAGACGCTGGAGGCGGCGTAGGCCGAAAGGGCCACCGGAGGGGTCACGTCGGCTAGGACCGCATAGTAGAAGAGGAACATGTGGGTGGCGAGGAGGGCTGCGGATTCGGGGATGCCGTTTTCCTTGGCCAAGGCGATGATGGCCGGGGCGGTGAGGGCCGAGGTGAGGACGTAGGTGGCCGTGGGGGGAACCCCCATGCCCAGGACCAGGCTAAAGAGGGCGGTGATGAGGGTGGCGAGAAGGAGGCTTTCCCCAGAGACCTGGGAAAGGAGCTGGCTGAACTTGGAAGGGAGGCCCGAGATCACCATCATGGCGAAGATCAGGTTGGCCGCGGTCACCGCGGTGCCGATGGGCAAGAGGGTACGGAAGCCCTCCGCAAGCCCCTGGAGGATGGGGCCTACCCCCTTGGGCCTTAGGGTGGGGTCCAGGTAGGCGATGGCCACGAAGAAGGCCAGGGCCAGGCTCGCCGCGGTGCGCACCTCATAGCCCAGGTAGAGGAGGGCCACGATGAGGAGAATGGGGAGGAAGACCGTGGCGTAGCGGAGGAGGTACCGCCTGCGCCCCATCCCAAGCTCCGCCCCCACCGGGGGAAGGCCTGCCTTGCGGGCGTAGAACTCGTTGAAGGCCAGGATGGCCGTGAGGTAGAGGAGGGCTGGCCCCAGGGCCATGACGATGACCTTGAGGTAGGGGATTTCCAGGATCTCCACCATGATGAAGGCGATGGAGCCCATGACCGGGGGGGTGATGAGGGCGATGGTCCCTGCGGTGGCCACCACCCCCGCCGCCACCAGCCGGTCGTACCCCGCCCGCTCGTAGAGGGGCTTGGTGAGGGCGGCGACGAACTGGGTGTCCGCGGCCCCCGAGCCCGAAAACATCCCCATGAAGACGCTGGCCAGGCCCGTAACCCTCCCCGGGGTGGCGGGGTGTTTGCCCACCAGGGCCAGGGCCAGGTTGGCCACCACCCGGCCAAGCCCCAAGGCCCCGATCATCCCGGAAAGGAGGGTGAAGTAGACCAGGTACTTGGCCGATACCCCGGTAATAAGGCCGTAGATCCCCGCCTCCGTCTCGTTGAAGGTTTTGCCCAGGAGGAGGTCGATCCCTTGCCTCGTGCCCCGGAAGGCCCCGGGGAAGAGGTCCGCGTAGAGGTTATAGCTAAAGAAGAGGAGCACGAGGACCGGCATCACCGGCCCCAAAAGGCGGTAGACCAAGCCTAGGACCAGGAAGATGAGGCCAAAGGACATGGCCATGTCCCAGGCCTCAGGTAGGACCGCCCGGTAGACCAGCTCCTCGAAGTGGCGCACCTGGTAGAGGGTGGGGAAGAGGGCGAGGAGGGCGGCAAGGAGGTCTAAGGGCTTCCGAATCCGGGGGAAAAGGGCCGGCCCTACGGCTACTCCCCAGTAGAGGAGGCCTACGGCCTTGGCCGTCCAGGGCAGGCTCACCCCTGGGACCTGGGGAAAAAGGAAGTGGTAGAGGGGGATGAGGCTCATGCCGGCGTAGACCCAGGCGCCGAAGGTGCGCTTGGCCGGGAGGGTGTAGGCCACCAGGTAGCCGGCTAGGAGGAGGAAGAGGACGTGGGTGCTCCGCTGTAGCTGGACGATATCCAGGATGGGGATCTCTCTCCGGGCCAAAGGGGTGAAGGGGTGGAGGACGAGGTAGAGGCTGTAGAGGGCTCCTAGGATGAGGACGATCCGGGTGAGCCGGGCCAGGGGGGTGTGGGGGATAGGGGTTTGGGCGAATTCCATAGGCTTCTCCTTCCAAAAGCCACCCGGGGCGGGAAAACCCAAGCCCCGGGTGGCCTTGTTCGGGGGACTACTTGATGAGGCCTTTCTCCTTCAGGTAGCGCTCAGCCCCGGGGTGGAAGGGGATGGGGAGCTTGCCGTATAGCTTGGCGGTGGCCTCGAGGCTCGTGTCCTTGGCCGCGGCCACGGCGGTGCGTAAGGTGGAGAGGTTATCGAAGATCGCCTTCACGATCCCATACCCTGCTGCCTCCGGGAGGGAATCGGGGCAGACCACGATGTTCCCCGTGGCCAGGCCCGGGACATCCGTGCGGGTGTTATAGACGTTCCGGGGCACCCGGTAGGTGTCCACGAGACCGGGGAAGCGCTTCAGGACCACCTGGGCCGTGGTGCTCTTGGGGTCGATGCCCACCAGGTGGATCTGGTCCCCCTTGCGGGCCAAGGTCTGGGAGAGCTCCACGATGGAGCCCGTGGGCAGCCCCCCTACCCAGAAGAAGGCGTCCAGGGTGCCCTCGGCTAGGGCCTTGGCCGCTTCCGCCACCGGGAGGCGCTCCCGCTTGCTGAAGCTTTCCGGCTTCACCCCCGCCCCTTGCAGGACAAGAAGGGCCAGGTTTTCCGTGCTGGAACCCGGCTGGCCGGTGGAGACCCGCTTGCCCTTGAGGTCTTGGACCAGGCGGATGCCCGTCTTCTCCGTAGTGACCAGGTGGATGAAGGAGGGGTACATGTAGAAGAGGATCCGCTGGGCCTTGGCGGGCCGGTCCTTGAAGCGGGGCTCCTCCCCGGTGTAGGCCACGTAAGCCGAGTCCGTGGTGGTGAGGGCGCAGTAGTAGGTGTTGCCTTGGGGGTTGGTGCGGTCCCTGAGGAGCTGGAGGTTGTCGTAGGACCCCCCGGTCTGGACAGGCTGGGCTTCCACGGTCCCGGCCTTATTTAGGATGTCGGCCATGGCCGTGCCGTAGTAGAAGAAGACCCCTCCGGTGCTTCCTGTACCGATGACCACCTTGGGCTTTTGGGCTAGGGCTAGGCCCAAGCCTGCCATAAGGACGAGCCAAACCGCTCTATTCATGGCTTCCCTCCGCATACTTTTGCGCCCTTAACCTAAACCCACCGGGCTATCCCTGTCAAGCCAATCGTGCCCGCCTGGTTAGGGGAGGGCCCTCTTGGGGGCTTTGGCCCCCAAGAAGGAGGGCCTAGGCACACTCCTTCTGGACGGGGGTCCCCTAGGCTATCCCCATGGGACCCTTCCTTTACCTAGGCCTTTTCCTCCTTTTGGGGCTTTGGGGCCAGGCCCAAGCCCTTAAGCCTGGGGATCCTGCCCCCCTCCTTAAGGGGGTGGATAGCTACGGGCGGCCCCTGGACCTTAGGGGCCGCTGGGCCGTCCTCTGGTTCTACCCCAAGGCCAAAACCCCGGGCTGCACCGCCCAGGCCAAGCGGTACACGGACCTCTACCCCGAGTTCGAGCGCCTAGGGGTGGCCGTCTACGGGGTAAGCCGTGACCCGGCCTCCGAGCAGTGCGACTTCATCGAGAGCTTGCGCCTACAAGGGGGGATGATCCCCGACCCCAAGGGGGAGTGGGCCCGGGCCTATGGGGTGGGGAGCCTCTTCGGCTTCTATAGCCGGGACACGATCCTCATCAACCCCGAAGGCCGCATCGAAAAGGTCTGGCGCAACGTGAACCCCTACCGGGATGCGGACGAGGTGCTGGCCTACCTAAGGAGCCGTCTGCGGTAACCCCCCGATAATGACCGGTCAGTCGGGGTAGGATGGCGGGGTGCTGGCCTGGCGCCTTCTGCAAGACCCTGTCTACCGGTCCTACTGGCTTAGCCTTTTGGCCTCCCAGCTCGGCACCTGGATGCAGGCCGCAAGCCTGGCCTGGCTGGTCCTCCTCCTTACGGGGAGCGCAGAGCGGCTTGGCCTGGTGGTGGCCCTCCAGTTCCTGCCCTCCCTCCTCTTTGCCCTGCCCGCGGGGGTCCTGGCCGACCGCTACCCCAAGGGGCGCCTTCTCCTCCTCACCCAAGGCGGCATGGCCCTTTTGGCCCTCCTCATGGCCCTCCTCGTCTATGGGGGCCTGGTGCGCTACCCCCATGTCCTCCTTTTCGCCTTCCTTTACGGCACCCTCAACGCCATGGACCTCCCCGTGCGCCAAAGCTTCACCGTGGAGCTTGCGGGGCGGGAGCGGTACCCTGGGGCCATTGCCCTAAACTCCTTCGGCTTCAACATGAGTAGGCTCCTCGGCCCGGCCCTGGCCGGCCTCCTCATGGCCCGCTATGGGGTGGGGGCCTCCTTTTTGGCCAACGCCCTCTCCTTCCTCCCCCTCCTTTGGGTCCTGGCCCGTTGGCGGGGGGGGTGGAGCAGGGAAGGGGGTGGGGGCCCCTGGTGGCGGGAGGCCTGGGAGGGTTTGGGTTTCGCCTGGGGCCATCCCCTGGTGCGCCGGGTGGTGGGCGTGGTCTTTTTCGTAAGCCTTCTCGGGATGAACTTCCAAACCCTGGTCCCCGCCTATGCCCGCTTGGAGCTTGGCCTCGAGGCGGAGGGCTACGGCCTCCTCATGTCCAGCGTGGGGCTTGGGGCCCTCCTGGCCGCCTTGGCGATGGCCTTTACCGGAAGGCCCCGCCTCCTTCGCCTTCCCCTGGGGGTTTTGGCCCTGGCCCTGGCCCACCTGGGCCTGGCCAGCAAAACTGGGGTGCCCCTTTTCCTGGCCCTTGGGGGCTTTGGGATGATCTCCGTCCTCATCAACGCCAACACCCTGGTCCAGCTTGCGGTTCCCGACCGGCTTCGGGGCCGGGTGATGGCCGTCTACAGCCTGGTCCTCCTGGGGACGGGGCCCATGGGGGCTTACCTCACGGGCCTTCTCTTTGAGCTTCTGGGGGGTAGGGGAAGCCCCCTGGTCCTGGGGCTCCTCCTTCTCCTCTATGGGCTTTTCCAGCTCCGTCCGGGCTTTCGGGCTCCCAGTCCTTTGGCCTAGGCCCAAGGCCAAGCCGCCAGGCCACCCCTTGGGCCACCCGTTCCCCGGCCCGGCCGTCCCCATAGGGGTTAGGGGCCTGGCGCATGGCCTTTAGGGCCTCCTCGTCCTCCAAAAGCCCCTTGACCGTCCGGTACACCCCCTCAGGGTCGGTGCCCGCTAGGCGGAGGATCCCCGCCTTAAGCCCCTCGGGCCTTTCCGTCACGTTCCTCAAGACCACCACGGGCACCCCGAGGGCCGCCCCTTCCTCCTGAAGCCCCCCGGAGTCCGTGACGATGAGGAGGCTCTCCTTGAGGAGGGCAGCCATCGGGCCGTACTCGAGGGGGGGGAGGAGGACGAAGTTCTCCACCCCTTTCAGCACGGGGTACACCCCTTCCCTGACCACGGGGTTCAGGTGGACGGGGTAGACGAAGGTGAGGTGGGGGAAGGCCAGGGCCACCCGCCTTAGGGCCTCCGCAAGCTTGGGAAGGAGGGGCCAGTTCTCCCGGCGGTGCATGGTCACGGTGACGTAAGGCCCTGGGGGGAGGCCCTCGGGGAGGCGGCCTAGCCGGGCCGCAAGGAGCACCGCGTCCACCCCCGTCTGCCCCGTGACCAGGATGCGCTCAGGGTCTTTCCCCTCCTTGAGGAGGTTTTCCTTGGCCAGGGGCGTAGGGGCGAAGTCCAGGTCCGTGAGGATGTCGGTGAGGCGGCGGTTTGCCTCCTCGGGGAAGGGTTCCTTGAGGTTCCCGCTCCTTAGGCCCGCCTCCACGTGGCCCACGGGGAGGCCTTCCAGGAAGGCGGCCCAGGCCACCGCAAAGGTGGTGAGGGTGTCCCCGTGCACCAGGACGTACTCCCCCCCCATCCCCTTAAGGGCCCGGGGGGCCTCCCTTAGGATCCGGGCCGCAAGTTCGGGAAGGGCCTGGCGCTCCTCCATCACGTCCAGGTTCCAGTCCGCCTCGAGGCCAAAAAGGGCCAAGGCCTGCCTCAGCTGTTCCCGGTGCTGGCCCGTAAGGAGGATGAGGGGCTCTATCCCGGGGATCTTCCGCAAGGCCAGGTACACGGGGGCCATCTTGGTGGCCTCAGGCCGGGTACCGAAGGCTAAGACGACTCGCCTCATACCCTTTACCTCATGGTTCCTGCGCTTCTAGGTTCCAACTCCACGGGGACTTTTTACCGGGGCCCCCATGCGGGCCCAAGCCCGCATGGGGTGGTATCATTCCCCCCTCCAAAGGGCCCTAAGCCGCCGGTAGCTCACCCAGGCTAGGCTTAGGACGATAAACAGGGTACTCGTCAGGATGGCCTCGAGGGGGAGCCCCAGGTAGGCCATCCCCAGGAGGTTGGCCAAAAGGGCCAGGCCCCAAAGGAGGAGGCTTGCCCACCTCTGGGAAAGCCCCCGGGCGAGGAGGCGGTGGTGGAGGTGGTCCCTGCCCGGGGTGGAAAGGGGGTTTTGGCCCTTTAGGAGCCTTCGCGCCACCACCTGGGCCGTGTCCAGGATGGGGAGGAGGAAGAAGAGGGCGGGGGGGAGGAGGCCAAGGAGGGTGGTGAGCTTGAGCTGGCCGAGGAGGGCGGTGGCCGCCAGGGTGTAGCCCAGGAAATAGGCCCCCGCGTCCCCCAGGATGATCCGGCTCGGGTGGAGGTTGTGCCGCAAAAACCCTAAGGCTCCCCCGGCCAAGGCGGCGAGGACCAGGGTGCCCGCGGCCCAAAAGGGGTACTGGGCGGAGACGAAGAGGAGGCTGACCCCGCTCACAAAGGCGATCCCTCCGGCGAGGCCATCCAGGCCGTCCATGAGGTTTAGGGCGTTGGTGATCCCCACCACCCAAAGCCAGGTGAGGAAAAGGCTTAGGAGGGGGTCCAAGGCCGTGCCGAAGGCCGCCTCGAAGCGGATCCCCACGGCCATGAGGAGGAAGGCGGCCAGGCTTTGGACGAAAAGCCGGAAAAGGGGGGGTAGGCCGAACTGGTCGTCGATAAACCCCACGAGGACGAGCCAAGCCCCCCCGAGGAGGATGGCCAGGATCTGGATGAGGACCCCCTCGATGAGGATGGGGCGGAGGAGGGCCGCAAGGACGAGGGCCAGGACCACCCCCCCATAGACCGCAAGCCCCCCGGCGTTGGGGAGGGGTTCCCGGTTAAGCCGCCTCTCGTTTGGGAGGTCGGCCCAGCCCACCTCGAGGGCGAACCGGCGCACGTAGGGCATGAAGCGCCAGGTGGCGAGGAGGGCGGCGAGAAAGGTGAACACCACCGTCCAAAACCCCGGGCCCCAGGGTTCGGCCACGCCGATGGCCTCGAGGAACTCCCTCATCTCGTGCCATAAAGGCGGTCCCCCGCGTCCCCTAGCCCTGGGAGGATGTAGCCGTGCTCGTTTAGGCGTTCGTCCACGGCCGCAGCCACCACCTCCACGTCCGGGTGGTCCTGGGCTAGGCGCTCGAGGCCCTCGGGGGCCGCGATCAGGACCATGAGCTTGATCCCCGAGGCCCCCTGGGCCTTGAGGAGGCTTAGGGCTAGGCTTGCGCTTCCCCCTGTGGCCAGCATGGGGTCCAGGAGGAAAACCCGCCTTTCCCCGATGTCCTGGGGCAGCTTGAGGTAGTACTGGACGGGCTTAAGGGACTCGGGGTCCCGGTAGAGGCCGATATGCCCCACCCGGGCGTGGGGCACGAGCTTGAGGATCCCCTCGGCCATCACCAGCCCAGCCCGGAGGATGGCCACCAGGGCGAGCTTCTTTCCCGCCAGGGTCCGCACCCGGGCCTCGGCCAGGGGGGTCTTGACCGTGGTCTCGGCGAGCTCCAGGTCCCGCATGGCCTCGTAGGCCATGAGCATGGCGATCTCCTCCGCTAGGCCCCGGAACTCCTTGGGGCCGGTCCTCTCGTCCCGGAGGTGGGCCAGCTTGTGCTGGACCAAGGGGTGGTCCACTAGGGTCAGCCTCATCCCGCAGGAAAGCCTACCACGCCCATTCCCGGAAGAAGGCCCAGGCCCGGGGTAGCTTCTCGGCTAAGGCCCCCTGGAACCCCTCCTGGGCCTTGGTCCTAAACCAGTGGAGGTCGTGGAGGTAGGTAAGGGGCACGTAGAAGCGAAGCCGACTCCCCACCTCCTTGGGGTAGAAGCGGAGGAGGCCCCTAAGGGCTTCCCTGGCCCCTTCCTCCCCTAGGAGGTCCAGGCTTCCCGTCTTGAGGAGGGCCAGGTCCCGGGCGGGGTCGTCCCCTTGGGCCCGCACCCAGTCCACCAGGAGGGCCTGGGGGAAGCGGGGATCCCCTTCGGGGTCCCTTAGGAGGAGGTTGCCCGCCCAGGCGTCCCGGTGGCAGAAGCGCTTTTCCACCCCGGCTACCCCGGCCACCTCCCTCCTTAGGGCCTGGACCAGGGCCCGGGCTTCGGGGATGGGGAAGAGGGTTTCCTCGAAGAGGTCTAGCCGGCTATGGAGCTCCCCTTCCTCCACCTGGCCGGGTTCGGGAAGGCGGTGGAGGGAGAGGAAAAGGTGGGCCAAGGCGGCCAGGGCCTCCTTTCGGTAGGCCCCGGGGCTGAAGGGCCTTCCCGGGAAGCGCCGGGTGATGAGGACCCCATGCCCTTCCACCTCCGCTACCCCCAAGACCCATTCCCCAAGGCCCGCCCGCCGCATCCTTTGGGCCTCGAGGCGGGCCAGGTGGGCCTCCTCCGGCCGGTACACCTTGTAGACCTGGGTCTCGTCCGCATACACCCGGGCCTCGAACCCCCCGAGGGGGGTGAGGCGGGGGATGGCCTCGGGGGCGAGGAGCCCGGAAAGGGCCCAGGGCGTCACAGGGCCATTTTAAGGCGGGGGGTTTCCAGGACGCCCCCTTGGGCCCAGGATGGCCAGAGCAGTGGGGGGGCTGGCCTACGCCGCTTTCGCCTCTTGGTCTTCTGCGAAGGGGGCCCTGGCCTCGAGGTCCTGGGGAAAGGGCCATTTTTCTGGAGGCGGAGGCGCCTCCCTTGTTGGCGTGCTACCCTAAGGCTTGGGCCCGGGATCCCCCCGGTCGCCCTGGAGGGAAGATGCGCGCCCACATCATCACCTACGGATGCCAGATGAACGAGTACGACTCCCACCTGGTGGCGAGCGAGCTCGTAAGCCTCGGGTGGAGCCTGGTGGACTCCGTGGAGGAGGCGGACTTCGTCCTGGTGAACACCTGCGCGGTGCGGGGTAAGCCCGTGGAGAAGGTCCGGGCCCTCCTTGGGCAACTCAGGAAGGAGAAGGAGCGGCGGGGCCTCCTCATCGGGATGATGGGCTGCCTGGCCCAGCTGGACGAGGGCCAGCAGATGGCCAGGAAATTCGGGGTGGACATCCTCCTTGGCCCCGGGGCCCTCACCTCCCTCCCGGAGGCCCTAAAGGGCCACGAGCGCTTCTGGGACCTGACCTTTAAGGAGGATCTCCTGGAGCGCATCCCCCCACCCCCCAAGGGGACCCTTTCCGCCTACGTCACCATCATCCGGGGCTGCAACCACCACTGCACCTACTGCATCGTGCCCACCACCCGGGGCCCTGAGGTTTCCCGCCACCCCGACCTCATCCTCAAGGAGATCGAGGCCCTAAAGGCCGCGGGGGTGGTGGAGGTCACCCTCCTTGGCCAAAACGTGAACTCCTACGGCAAGGACCAGCCGGGCTTCCCCTCCTTCGCGGAGCTCCTAAGGATGGTGGGGTCCATGGGGATCCCCCGGGTGCGCTTCCTCACCAGCCACCCCGTGAACTTTACGGACGACATCATCCAGGCCATCGCCGAAACCCCCGCCATCTGCCGCTACATCCACCTGCCCGTCCAGTCCGGCTCGGACCGGGTCCTGAGGCGCATGGCCCGGGAGTACCGCCGGGCGCACTATCTGGAAAGGATCCGTAAGATCCGGGAGGCCTTGCCCGACGTGGTCCTTTCCACGGACATCATCGTGGGCTTTCCCGGGGAGACGGAAGAGGACTTCCAGGAGACCCTTTCCCTCTACGACGAGGTGGGGTACGACCAGGCCTACATGTTCATCTACTCTCCCCGGCCTGGCACCCCCGCCTACAAGCACTTCCAGGACCTGCCCCGGGAGGTCAAGGTGGAAAGGCTCATGCGCCTCATCGAGAAGCAGAAGGAGTGGAGCTACCGGCGCAACCAGGCCTGGGTGGGGAAGGAGGTGGAGGTCCTGGTCCGGGGGGCGGCCAAGGAGGAGGGGTATGTCCAGGGGCATGACCGGGGGAACCACCCCGTCCTCATCCCCGCCCAACAGGCCCCAAGCCCAGGGCTATACCGGGTGGTGATCCGCCAGGCTACCCCTCACCTCCTCTTCGGGGAGGTGGTGGGGGCTACCGCGCCTGCTCCCCTTCCCCTGCCGGTGGCCTGATGCGCCTTGTCCTGCCCATTGCGGTCTTTTTGGCCCTCTTCCTCCTCCTTTGGGCGGGCTTCCGCTTTGCCCTGTCCTCCTTGCCCCTAGTCCTTCTCCTCGCCTTGGGCGGGGGCCTAGGGGTAGGCTGGCTGCAGGCCTGGGCCTTAAGGGGGCTTTCCCCTTGGGCCAAGGAGCGCCTGGCCCTCAAGGAGGCCTGGCGCCGGGGGGGATTTTTGCGCCCCGAGGACCTAGGGGCCTTCCTCCCCCTCGAGGAGGCCCAGACCCTCCTAGAGGGCTTGGCCCAGCGGGGCCTTTGCCGGCGCGAAGGGGAGGGGTACCGGTTTTGATACCACCCCATGCAGGGGCATGCACTTATGGCTCAGGGTTACACGGGAGCGGTGCTGGCGGGGGGGGCCTCGAGGCGCTTCGGCCAGGACAAGGCCCTTTACCCCTACCGGGGAAAGCCCCTCCTCCTTTGGGTCCTGGAAAGCCTTGGGGGAGCGGGGGAGCGCTTTATCGTGGCGGGCCGCCCCTACGCCTTTGGGGTGCCCGTCCACCCGGACCTCCTCCCGGGGGGCCTAGGGCCCCTTGTGGGGCTTTACACCGCCCTCCACCACGCGCGTTTTCCCTGGGTGGCGGTGGCCGCAGTGGACCTGCCCTTCCTCTCCCGGGAGTACTGGGATTTCCTCTATGGGGAGGCCCAGGCCCTAGGGGTTCCCGCCTTGGTCCCCTTGGGGCCTAAGGGGCTGCCCGAGCCCCTCATGGGCTTTTACCGCAAGGAGCTGGAGGAAGGGGCCAGGCGGGCCCTCCTCGAGGGGCAAAGGGACCTCCAGGGCTTTTTGGAGGCCGTGGGGGCGGGGTTTTTGCCCTACGAGGAGGCCCTACGCCGCTTTGGCCCAGGGCTTTTCCTCAACGCCAACCGCCCAGGGGACCTCCCCTAGGCCCCGGCCCCGGGCTGGGGCTGGTCCTGGGGTTGGAGGGGCGGGGGTGGGGGCGGAAGGAGCATAAGGCTTAGAACCTCGCCCACCTCCTCCACGAAGAGGATCTCCAGGTCCTTGAGGATCTCCTCGGGGACCTCCTTGAGCTCGGGGGCGTTCTCTTTGGGGAGGATGACCTTGGGGATCCCCGCCTGGTGGGCCGCAAGGAGCTTCTCCTTCACCCCCCCGATGGGGAGGACCTTGCCCCTTAGGGTGATCTCCCCGGTCATGGCCACGTCCATGCGCACGGGCCGGCCCGTGAGGGCGCTCGCCAAGGCGGTGGCTATGGTGATCCCCGCCGAGGGGCCGTCTTTGGGCGTAGCCCCTTCGGGCACGTGGATGTGGAGGTCAAAGTCCTTGTGGAAGCCCTCAGGCAAGCCCCACTCCTCCCGGTGGGCCCTTAGGTAGGTGAGGGCCGCCTGGGCCGACTCCTTCATCACCTCCCCCAGGTTCCCGGTGAGGTTCACCTTGCCCGTGCCGGGGACGGCCACGGCCTCGATGGTGAGGAGGCTACCCCCGTAGGGGGTCCAGGCCAGGCCCTGGGCCAGGCCCACCTGGGGGGCCTTTTCCGCCCGGTCGGGGCGGTATTTGGGCACCCCCAGGTAGTACTCCAGGTCCCCTGCGTCCACGGTCCTCACCCCTTCCCAAGGGGCCTCCAGGAAGTCCCGGGCCGCCTTGCGGACCACCTTGTTGAGCTCCCGGTCCAGGTTCCGCACCCCGGCCTCCCGGGTGTACTCCTGGATGATCCGGTCTAGGGCCCGGTCCGTGATCTCTAGCCTGCCCTCTAGCCCTGCCTCCTTCACCTGGACCGGCCAGCGGAAGTGGCGGGCTATGGAGCGCTTCTCGGGCAGGGTGTAGCCCGGGATCTCGATGACCTCCATCCGGTCCAGAAGGGGCCTCGGGATGGTGCTTAGGGTGTTGGCCGTGGTGATGAAAAAGACCCGGGAGAGGTCGTAGGGAACGTCCAGATAGTGGTCGGTGAAGGTGTGGTTTTGCTCGGGGTCCAAGACCTCTAGGAGGGCTGCGGCCGGGTCCCCCCGCCAGTCGGAGGAGAGCTTGTCGATCTCGTCCAGGAGGAAGACGGGGTTGATAACCCCCACCTGCCGCATCCCCTGGATGATCTTCCCGGGCAGGGCCCCGATGTAGGTGCGGCGGTGGCCCCGGATCTCCGCCTCGTCCCGTACCCCACCCAGGGCGATGCGGTGGAAGCGCCGGTTCATGCTGCGGGCGATGCTCCGGCCCAAGGAGGTCTTGCCCACCCCTGGGGGCCCCACGAAGCAGAGGATGGGGGCCCGGCCCCGCACCTCCTTCCCCTGGGTGAGCTGGCGGACGGCCAGGTATTCCAGGATCCGCTCCTTCACCTCCTTGAGGCCGTAGTGGTCCTCGTCCAAAACCCGCTTGGTGACGGAGATGTCCAGCACTTCGGGGTCCGCCTCCGTCCAGGGGACCTCGAGGAGCCAGTCCAGGTAGGTGCGGCTCACCGTGGCCTCGGGGCTGCCGGGCTGCATCCGCTCCAGGCGCCTGAGCTCCTTGAGGGCCTTTTCCTTGACGGCCTCGGGCATCCCCCGCTTCTCGATGCGTTCCCTAAGCTCCTCGATCTCCGAAAGGAAGTCCTCCCCGCCCCCAAGCTCCCGCTGGATGGCCTTCATCTGCTCCCGGAGGTAGTACTCCCTTTGGTTTTGGTCCATCTGCTCCTTGACCCGGGCGGCGATCTTCTTATCGAGCTCGAAGCGCTCGAGGTCCCTAAGGAGGAGGGCGAGGACCTTCTTGAGGCGCTCTTCGGGTTCTAGGGTTTCCAAGAGGTCCTGCTTTTCCGCCAAGGACCAGGTGGCGTGGTAGGCCACCAGGTCGGCCAAGGCCGCAGGGTCCAGGGTACCTTTAACCGCCTCTTGCTGATAGCGGTCTAGGCGCAGGGTTTTGTGGGACTGGAGGTACTTCTCGAAGGCCTCCTTGACCTCGCCCATGAGGGCGCGGATGAGGTTGGGGTCCTTGGGTGCAGGCTCCTGTAACACCTCCCCCACGGCCACCAGGTACCCCCGGTCCTGGACCCGGAGGAGGCGGGCCCGGCTTCTCGCCTCCACCATCACCTGAAGGGTCCCGTCCGGGAGGCGCATGGCCTGCCGGACCACCCCCAGGACCCCCATGGGGTAGAGATCTTCCTGGGTGGGGTCCTCCACCTCGGGGTCCCTTTGGGTCGCAACGAAAAGCAGCCGGTCCCCGGCTAGGGCTTCCTCTATGGCCCGCTTGCTCTTCGTGCGGCCCACGTCCACCCCCATGGTGGTGCGAGGGAGGATGACGAGGTTGCGTAAGGGCAAAAGGGGCAGTTCTAGGCGCAAAGGCTCCTTCATCCGCTTTCCATGATAAGCCTTAGGCCTGGGCCCCAAGGGGCCCAGGCCCACAAAGCCCCCTAGAAGCCTACCCGCACGGTGGCCTGCATGTCCTTAAGCTCGAGGCGCACCCCCCCGCTGGGTAATCCCCAAACCCCCACCCCAAGCCAAAGCCGCCCTCCCTTCACCCCTTGGGTGAGGGCCTGGCCTTGGAGGGTGAAGGGGGTTTGGGAGCTATTGTTGAACGCAAGCTCCCCCAGTTTTTCCTCCCTCTCTCGAGGGCAGAGGTAGAAGTCACCCGAAGGGGTGCACCCTTGGGAAGGGTCGTTCACCCTTCCGTAGACCCCAATGGTAGCGTTCAGGGACTGGTTGGCCACGGCCCGGCCCCTCACCTCCACGCTTTGGATCACGTCTACAGGGGGCGGGCTGAAGGTGAGGGGGTCCTTGGGGTAGAGGACCACCTCGCCCGTGGGGAGAAGGCCTGGGATCTGCAGGGTTTGGTCGGGTAGCCCGATGGTGATGGGCAAGGAGCAAGCCCCTAGGGCCAAGGCCAAAAGGGGAAGAAGCCGCCGCATGGGGTTAGGATAGCACAGGATGCACCGCCTCCTCTTTGCCCTAGACCCGGAGCGGGCCCATGACCTGGCCTTGGGGGTTTTGGAGGGGTGGTCGGGGTGCGGGCCCCTTCTGGAGGTGCCGGGGAGGCTCCTTCGGGTGGAGGACCCCAGGCTTCGGGTGGAGGCCTTGGGCCTCACCTTCCCTAACCCCTTGGGCCTGGCCGCAGGGCTGGACAAGGACGCCCGGGCCTTGGGCGCCTGGTGGGCCTTGGGCTTCGGCTTTGTGGAGGTAGGGACCCTGACCCCAAGGCCCCAGGCGGGAAACCCCAAGCCCCGCCTTTTCCGCCTCCTTGAGGACCAGGCCCTCATCAACCGCATGGGCTTCAACAACCGGGGGGCCTGGGAGGCCGCAAGGCGGCTTGGGCGTTTCCGCCAAAGGGGGCTTCCTCTCCCCCTTGGGGTGAACCTGGGGAAGAACCGGGATACCCCCTTGGGGCGGGCCGCGGAGGACTATCTGGAGGCCCTGAAGGTCCTCGAGCCCTTCGGGGACTACTTCGTCCTCAACGTGAGTTCCCCCAATACCCCGGGGCTTCGCGCCCTCCAGGAGGGCCCCTTTTTGGACGAGCTCCTTTCCCGCCTCCGCCCGGCCACGGCCAAGCCCCTCCTCCTCAAGGTGGCCCCGGACCTGGGGCCTAGGGCCCTAGACGAGATCCTGGACCTGGCCCTAAAGCACCGCCTGGAAGGCCTGGTGGCGGTGAACACCACCCTCGCCCGGGAAGGCCTCCAAAGCCCCCTGGCCCGGGAGGCTGGGGGGCTTTCCGGGAGGCCCCTAAGGGGGAGGGCCCTCGAGGTCTTGGGGTACCTGGCCCAAGGGGCGAAGGGCCTCACCCTGGTGAGCGTGGGTGGCCTCGAGGACCCCGAAGACCTCTGGGCGAGGCTAAAGGCGGGGGCCCACCTGGTCCAGGTCTACACGGGCTTCATCTATGGTGGGCCCCTTTTCCCAAGGCGGCTTCTCCAGGGGCTTCTTGCCCGCATGGCCGCGGAAGGGGTAGCCTCCTTGGGGGAGCTCTACAAGGCCCGGTAGACCACCCGCCCCCCCACCAGGGTGAGGACGGGCCACCCCCTAAGGGGCCACCCCGCCCAGGGGGAGTACTTGGCCTTGGAGGCGAAGCCTTGCGGGTCCACGGGCCTTTCCCCTAGGTCCAGAAGGACCAGGCTGGCCTCTGCCCCCTCCTCCAGGTGGATGGGGGGAAGGCCCAGGACCCTGCGGGGCCCATCCGTGAGGAGCTCCACAAGCCGGGGCAAGGGGAAGCCCCTTTTCAGGTGGAGCTCGGTGTAGAGGAGGGGGAAGGCCACCTCGAGGCTCGGGATCCCGAAGGGGGCCCGGAGGAGGTCCCCTTCCTTCTCCGCCAGGGTATGGGGGGCGTGGTCCGTGGCGATGGCGTCCAGGGTGCCATCCAGAAGCCCCTCCATAAGGGCTTCCCGGTCCTCCTCCCTGCGGAGGGGCGGGGCTACCTTGAAGAGGGGGTCAAAGCCCCTTAGCGCCTCCTCCGTGAGGGTGAGGTGGTGGGGGGTGGCCTCCGCGGTCACGGGAAGGCCCGCCCTCTTGGCCTCCCGCACGAGCTCCACGCCCCTTTGGGTGGAGAGGTGTTGGATGTGGAGGTGGGGCCTCCCCGGGCCCCGCCTTAGGGCGTAGCGGAGGACCTCGAGGTCCCGGGCGATCCGGGCGGCCTCCGCCTCCGGGGGGTTCCCGGGAAGGCCCAGGCCGTCGGCCAGGGCCCCGTCGTTCATCACCCCGCCCCGGCGCAAGGAGGCGTCCTCCGCATGGACCGCCACGGGGAGGCCTAGGGGGGCTGCGCCCATGAGCCCTAGGGCCAGGACCCCTGCGTCCTCGTTGGTGCGCCCGTCGTCCGTGAGGAGGATGGCCCCTGCGGCCTTGAGGAGGCCCAAGGGGGTGAGCCTCCTCCCTTCCTGGCCCTCCGTGAGGGCCGCGGCCGGGTGGAGCCGGGCTAGGCCCAGCCTCTGGGCCTTCTCCTTAAGGGCCCGTACGGCCTCAGGGGTGTCTATGGGGGGCTTGGTGTTGGGCATGGCGACGAGGTCCGTATACCCCCCCCGGACCGCGGCCAGGAGGCCGGTTTGGAGGTCCTCCTTCACCTCCTCCCCCGGCTCCCTGAGGTGGGCGTGGAGGTCCAAAAACCCCGGGGCAAGGAGCCGGCCCTCCCCCTCCAGGACCTCCCGGGCCTCCCCCCCTTCCAGGGAGAGGATCCGCCCTTCCCCGATGAGGAGGTCCAGGGGGCCCCTTTCCCCCCGGGCGTCCACCAGGCGCACGTTGCGGATTAGGAGTTCCCCTCTCATCCTTCCCTCCCCACGAGGAGGTGGTAGAGCACGGCCATGCGCACCGCCACCCCGTTCCTTACCTGCTGGGTGACCAGGCTCCGGGGGCTATCCGCCAGGGAGCCTTCTAGCTCGAGGTCCCGGTTCATGGGGCCCGGGTGGAGGAGGGGGGCTTGGGGTTTGGCCTTGGCTAGGCGTTTTTCCGTGATCTGGTAGTGGGCGATGTAGTCCTCCAGGTGGACGAGGCCCTCCTCCATGCGCTCCCGTTGGAGGCGGAGGGCCATGACCGCGTCCGCCTCCTCCAGGGCCTCCTCGAGGCTCGAGGTGAGGGTGGCCCCGGGGAGGGCCTGGGGGAGGAGGGCCGGGGGGCCTGCGCAGAAGACCCGGGCCCCAAGGAGGCCCAGGAGCTCCACGTTGGAGCGGGCCACCCGGGAGTGGAGGATATCCCCCACGATGGCGATCTTTTTCCCCTCGAGGGAGCCTAGGGCCTCAAGGAGGGTGAAGGCGTCCAGGAGGGCCTGGGTGGGGTGGGCGCGGCGTCCGTCCCCTGCGTTGATCACCGTTCCCCGCACCCAGCGGGTGGCCTGGTAGGGGAGGCCTGGGGACTCCGTCCGGATCACGTAGGCGTCCACCCCCATGGCCTCGAGGGTGAGGAGGGTGTCCTTGTAGCTTTCCCCCTTCTTTAGGCTGCTGGTCTGGGCGGCGAAGGAGACCACGTCTGCGGACATCCGCCGGGCGGCGAGCTCAAAGGAGAGGCGGGTACGGGTGGAGGGCTCAAAGAAAACCGTGGCCACGGTGAAGCCCTGGAGGGCAGGTACCTTCTTCACGGGGCGCTCCAGGACCTCCCGCATGACCCGGGCGGTGTCCAAGAGGGCCTCGGCCTCGGCCCGGCTCCAGCCCTGGAAGTCCAAAAGGTGCCTCAGCGCGCCCATAGCTCCACCCGGTCCTCCCCGTCCACCTCCTGCACCTTGACCTTGACCACCTCGTTTTTGGCAGTGGGCACGTTTTTGCCCACGAAGTCCGCCCGGATGGGGAGCTCCCTGTGCCCCCGGTCCACCAGGACCGCGAGGTAGATGCGCCTCGGCCTTCCCAGGTCCATGAGGGCATCCAGCGCCGCCCGAGCGGTGCGGCCCGTGTAGAGGACGTCGTCCACCAGGACCACCGCCTTCCCCGTAAGGTCAAAGGGGATTTTGGTCTCCCGCACCTTGGGCCTTAGGGCGATCTCGCTCAGGTCGTCCCGGTAGAGGGTGATGTCCAGGATGCCCAAGGGGATCTCCTGCCCCTCGAAGTCCCGGATGAGCCCCGCAAGCCGCCTGGCCAGAGGGATGCCCCGGGTGTGGATGCCCACCAGGGCCAGGCCCTCCACTCCCTTGTTGGCCTCCACGATCTCGTGGGCCATGCGGTGGACGGCCCGCCGCATCTCCTCCTGGTTCATGAGCTCGGCCTTAAAGCGCACGCCCCACCCCCAAAAAAACGGGGCCTTGCGGCCCCCCCTTCGCTTTGGTCTTTTCCTCTGCCACCGTTTCCCCCTTTCCGGCCTCACCGGACCGGTTTAAAGGCCAGGCCTACCTTACCCCAAGCTTCCCCTATCCGCAAGGGGGCGGCCATTAGGGGTATATTGATCTCGGCCCTTGCGCTCTCCCACCTTTTCCGCCACGGGCTTGAGCCTTGAAAAGCCGTACCCGCCGATGACCTCCCTGGTCAAACTTGGCCCTCTTCCACGAAAGACACATAAAGGGGGGCAGGTGGAGTTTTTGCCGTCTGGGTCAAGTGTAGTCCCCACGCGCGTGGGGATGACCCGAGGGCCTGGTCCAGGGTGCCCACCCCGAAAGGGTAGTCCTCACCCACGTGGGGATGGCTGTGGGGCTTAGCAGGTGGCTTCGGCAGGCCTTGAGGCCCTCTTTGGGTTTTACCTCCGCCCCGGGCCCTCGGGGGCGGCCAGGGGTACTCCCTCTCACTGTCCCGAGCCTAGGGAGTTCCTGCTTCCCCCAGCAGGTCCGTCCTTCCAGTCGTGGCGTTGCCTAGGATCACCAGGTTGTCGGCCCCCGTGCCCTACTGGGGGTGGCATAGAATGGACCCATGGCCTTCCTCGGCAAACCCGTTCCCCGCCTCGAGGACGAGCGCCTCCTAAGGGGTCAAGGGCGGTACGTGGACGACCTGAGCTATCCCGGCACCCTGCACCTGGCCTTGCTGCGCTCCCCCTTGGCCTCAGCCAGGGTCTTGGGGTTAGAGCGGGAAAGGGCCTTGGGGATGCCGGGGGTGGTGGGGGTGTTCACCCACGAGGAGGTCCCCTTGGAGATCCCCGTGCGGGTTCCCAAGGGGGCGAACCCCGCCTTCCACCCCGCCTTGGCCAAGGGGGTGGTGCGGTACGTGGGGGAGCCCATCGCCGCGGTGGTGGCCGAAACCCGGGCCCAGGCGGAGGATGCCCTCGAGGCCCTGGCCCAGGGCCTGGACCTGGACCCCTTGCCCCAGGTGGTGGACCTGGAGGAAGCCCTGAAGGATGAGGTCCTGGTCCACCCTGAGCTCGGCACCAACCTGGCCTATCGCCGTTACGTGAAGGGCGGGGAGGTGGAGGAGGCCTTCCAAAGGGCCCACCGGGTGGTCCAGGCCAAGATCCGCATTCCCCGGGTGGCCCCCCTTTCCCTGGAGGGGCGGGGGGTTTTGGCCGTGCCGGAAGGGGAGGGGCTTCTCCTTTACGCCAGCACCCAGGTGCCCCACCGCCTGCGGGAGCTCCTCGCCCAGGCCTTGGGCCTACCCCAGGAGGCCCTGCGGGTGGTGGCCCCGGAGGTGGGCGGGGCCTTTGGGGCCAAGCTCAACCTCTACCCCGAGGAGGTCCTTGCGGCCTTCCTCGCCCGGAGGCTAGGCCGGCCCATCAAGTGGGTGGAGGGGAGGCGGGAGGCCTTCCTCGCCACCGCCCACGGCCGGGGGCAGCTTGGGGAGGTGGCCTTGGCCCTTTCGGAGGAGGGCCGGGTTTTGGGCCTTAGGGCCCGGATCCTCGCAGATGTGGGGGCCTACCTCCTGGAGACCACCTTTCCCCCCCATGGGGGCACGGTCCTCATGCTCCAGGGGCCCTACGCCATCCCGGCCCTCGAGGTGGAGCTCCTCGCCCTCTACACCCACGCCACCCCCACGGGGGCCTACCGGGGGGCGGGCCGGCCGGAGGCTACCTTTTATTTGGAGAGAATCTTTGAAATTGCCGCCAAGACCCTGGGGGAGGACCCTGTGGCCTTCCGCCGCCGCCACCTCCTCCGGGGCCCCTTCCCCCACCGGACCCTCACCGGGGCCCAGTACGAGGGCGGGGACTACGAAGGGGCCCTCCAAGCCCTCCTCGAGGCCGCCCGCTACGAGGAGCTTCGGGCCTTCCAGGAGGAGGCCCGCAAGGAGGGGCGGAAGGTGGGCCTGGGCCTGGCCTTCTACGTGGAGGTCACGGGTTACGGCTACGAGGTGGGGACGGTCCGGGTCCACCCCGATGGGAGCGCCACCCTCTTCACCGGCACCTCTCCCCACGGCCAAGGGGCGGGCACGGCCTTCGCCCAGATCGTGGCCGATACCCTTTCCCTACCCCTAGGGCGGATCCGGGTGGTCTATGGGGATACCCAGGCCATACCCATGGGCCAGGGCACCGCGGGAAGCCGCACCCTGCAGGTAGGGGGCTCGGCCCTGCTTTTGGCCGCAGAAAAGGTGCGGGAGAAGATGCGCCGCATCGCGGCCCACCTCCTGGAGGTAGCCCCCGAGGACCTGGTCCTGGAGGGGGGAGCCTTCCGGGTCAAGGGGGCCCCCTTGGCGGTGAGCGTGGCCGAGGTGGCCCAGGTGGCCTACGACCCTAGGCGGCTTCCTAGGGGCATGGAGGTGGGCCTCGAGGAGCGGGCCACCTTCAACCTGGAAGGGGCCACCTTCCCCTATGGGGCCCACCTGGCCCTGGTGGAGGTGGACCCCGAGACCTTCCTCGTGCGGGTCTTGGGCTACTGGGCGGTGGACGAGGTGGGCCGGGTGGTGAACCCCCTCCTGGCCTACGGCCAGGCCCAAGGGGGGGTGGTCCAGGGCCTGGGCCAGGCCCTCCTCGAGGAGGTGGTCCTGGACCCCCAGGGCCAAAACCTCACCGCAAGCCTCCTGGAGTACGCCCTGCCCCGGGCAGCCCAGGCCCCCAAGGTGATCTGGAGCCCAGGGGAGGAGCACCCCTCCCCCCAGAACCCCCTGGGGGCCAAGGGGATCGGGGAGGCGGGGGCCATCGCTGCCCCTCCCGCCATCGCCAACGCGGTGCTGGACGCCTTGGGGCTCCTCCACCTGGACCTTCCCCTCACCCCCCCTAAGCTCTTCCAGGCCCTGCGAGGGGGTTGATACCACCCCATGCGGGCCCCAAGCCCGCATGGGGGCCCCGGCAGAAAGTCCCCGTGGAGTTTTTTTTGGAACCTATGATGCCCCGCTGGCACGCGGTCTGCCGGCGCTGGGTCCTAGCCCGGCACTACCGCCTGGCCCGGGAGGCCCTCGTCCCTAAGGTGGCGGGGGCCACCCGGCTAGGGCTTTCCCGGAACGACTTGGACCTCACCGTCTACCGGGCCTACTTCAGGGACCAGGTGCTCCTCCTTGGGGACCTCCTCCGCCTGCGCTGGGCCCTCCTCCGGAAGGCCTAGGCCCACCAGGGCTTTCCCTTCGCCCTCAAGACCCACCGCCAGCCCGCTCAGTCCTCCACCCTCGACCATCAGGGTAAGCCCTGCCCTTTGCCCAAGGCCCGTGCCAAGGCCTTGGCGCAAACCAAGAGGCGCCTATAAGGAGGATCGGGAGGCCCTAGCTCAAGAAAGGACCCAGCTTTGGCCAGGCGCCTCCTTAGCGGAAGGCCTCTACCGTGAGGCGGACCCCCTCCTCAAACCCTACCTCCGGCCGGAAGCCGTGGGCCATGAGCTTGTCGGGGGAAAGGACGCTCCGCTCGAGGTCCCCGGGGCGGGGAGGGGCGGGCTCCACCTCGGCCCTTAGGCCCAAGGCCCCCTCCACCGCCCTCAGGACCTCGAGGGTGGTCCGCCCCTCCCCCGTGCCCACGTTGTAGACCCCCTCGAGGCTCCTTAGGGCCAGGTTGTGGGCCCGCACCACGTCCCCTACGTAGACGTAATCCCGCACGCAACCCTCATCCCCAGCCCGGCGCCGGGCGTAGAGGGTGACGGGCTGGCCCTTGAGGAGGCGGCCGATGAAGATGGCCACCACCCCTGCCTCCCCTTGGGGGTCCTGCCGGGGCCCGTAGACGTTCCCGTAGCGCAAGGCCACCCAGGGGAGGCCATAGTTTTGCCCGTAGGCCGCAAGGTAGTGCTCGAAGGCTGCCTTGCTGGCCCCATAGGGGCTTTTGGGCCTTGGGGGCCAGGTCTCTTGGGCCCTTTCCCCCTCGGGGACCTCCCCGTAGATGGCCCCTCCCGTGGAGGCGAAGAGGAACTTTTCCACCCCGTGCCGTCTGGCGGCTTCCAGGAGGTGGAGGCCACCTAGGAGGTTGGCCTCAAAGTCCAGGAGGGGCTTCTCCACGCTCACCTTGACGGAGGCCTGGGCCGCCTGGTGGGAGACGTGGGTGGGCCGGAAGTCCCGGAAGACCCTTTCCACCCCCTCCCGGTCCCTCAGGTCCACCTCGTAGAGGGGCACCCCCTTGGGTAGGTTTTCCCGCCGCCCGGTGGAGAGGTTGTCCAACACCGCCACCTCGAGGCCCTCCTCGAGGAGGCTTTCCACGATGTGGCTTCCGATAAACCCTGCGCCCCCCGTGACGAGCACCCGCATAGGGCTTAGCCTACCCTTGGGGGGGTCAGAGGGTCAACCTTGGGCGATCCTGACCTCGGGCTCGTTTCCAGGCCGCCACTTGATGGTGCACCCTATGGCCGGGGCCTTGGGGGAGGGGGGGTCTTGGCCCTGGAGGAGGGCTTGGAGGGCGGCCTCGAAGTCGTGGCTTTGCACCTGGTCGGGGAACTTGGGATTGTCGTTCACCCGGCCGTGGTAGCGGAGGCGCCTTTCCCGGTCAAAGAGGAAGATCTCCGGGGTGCGCAGGGCCCGGTAGGCCTTGGCCACCTCCTGGGTTTCGTCCACCAGGTAGGGGAAGGTGATCCTGTGGGCCTCGGCGAACTCCACCATCTTCTCCGGGGCGTCCTCGGGGTAGCGGGTCCAGTCGTTGGGGTTGATCCCCACGAAGGCCACCTGGCCCCGGTACCTCTCCCAAAGGCCCACGATCTCCCGGATGGAGCCCTTCACGTAGGGGCAGTGGTTGCACATGAAGATCACCGCCAAAAAGGGCTCCCCAAAGGCCGAAAGCCGGTACCGGCCGCCCCTTGGGTCGGGAAGCTCCGCGTCGATAAGGGGGGATCCCAACTCGAGCTCGGGATACTCCAGCATGGGGCCATTATGCTCCCCCAAGCCCCAAGGGAGTGTGAGCTCGTTTCCCACCCCCCCATTTGGGGGTACCGCCTGGCCTAACCCCTCCCTAGTCTTGGAGGCATGGGAAGGAAAGGTTTAGCCCTGCCCTTGGTTCTCCTTGCGGGGGTCTTGGCCCTAGGGGGGCTCCTTGTGGGTACGAGCGCCATGGTGCTCGGGGCCTTGAGGGGCACCCAGGGGGAAAGGGGTTACTACGAGGTGTTCGGCGTGGCGGAAAGCGCCTTGGAGGTCCTCGAGGGGTTGATGCGAGAGGGGCGGTGTGGGGACGGGTTGCCCCAGGAGTACACCCTGGGGCCTTACCGGGCCACCTACGCCTATTCCCCCAATAACACCCTAAGCGCGGGGACCTTGGAGGTGCGGGTGGAGGCCACCCCTCGGGAAGGGGGGCGTCCTAGGGCCAGGCTTCGGGCCCAATACCGGGTGGAGTGCGGCCTAGCGCTGGCCGTCCCTGCGGCCCTCACCTCGAGGCCCGGGGTCCAGGTCACGGGGAATGCCCAGGCGATCGGGGAGGGGTTCGGCACGGGGCTTCTCCAGGTGACCGAGACGGCCCTGGGGGTGGAAAACCTCAACAATGGGGTTTTCACCCTCCCTGTCCAAGACGCAAGCCTGGTGACGGTTCCGGGGTACGTCCGCATCTCGACGAGTCGAGGGGAGAGGACCTTCCGGGTGGAGGGGGTGGACCGGGCGGGGAACACGTTGACCTTAAGGCCCCTCTTCTCCCCGGAGTCCGATGAGCGCATCTCCCCCTCCCAGCCCGTACAGCTGGTCCCCTACGGGGTCAGGGCCTATGACCCCAACACCTCCACCCTAACCCTCACGGACACCCGGGGGCTCCTTGTGGGGCAAAGGGTCCGGATCGGCCGGAAGCGGGGGACGATCCAGGCCATCGAGGGCTACACGATACAGTTAGACTTTGAGGACGACGACGACGACGATGACGATGACGACGACGATGACGATGACGACGACGATGACGACGACGATGACGATATCGCCGAAGGCACCCCCCTCATCCCCGAGATCGCGGGGGTCGCAAGCGCACGCAGGGTCTACGTCTTTGCGTCTCGCGTGGAGGGTGGAAGGTTGGAGCAGTCCCCCTTGGTCCCCCAGGATCGGGAAGAGCTTTTCCGGAGGGTCTTCGGTATGGACAAGGAGACCTTTAAGACCCTCTACCGACCGATCCCTTCGGGCGCGTTTGACGGATGGGTGAGGGACTGGGGGATCACGGTGGTGGAGGGGGACCTCACCCTTACGGGCAACCGGGGCCTTTGCGGGCAGGGCATCCTGGTGGTCTTCGGCAAGGTGGATAACTACTCGTGGGGAGCCTGCCCTGAGGGCTTCCAAGGCCTGGTGTACGTGGCTGGGAACTACAGACATCTGACGCAGCGGTACAGCCCCCTCCGGGGGGCCTTGGTGGTGGAAGGGGAGCAGACCGAGATGTGGCAGTGGCAGGCGCATGGGAAGATCCAGTATGACCCCTTGGTCCTCCACCGCCTCCGGGTGGCCTCGGGTATCGCCTCGAGCATAAGCCGCACCCTTTGGAGGCGGGAATGAGGCCTAGGGGGTTTTCCCTCCTGGAGCTCCTCGTGGTTCTGGCCCTCTTGGGCCTCCTCCTAGGCTTCCTTTGGCCTTTCTTCAGGCAAGTCCAGGCCCGGTGGGCGGTGGAGGGGGCGGCCCTTGAGCTTGCCCGGGGCCTTCAGGAGGCCCGGGCCCAGGCCAAGCGGGATGGGGAGACGACTTGTGTGCGGGTTTTCCAGGAGGGGTACGCAGTAGGGAGGGACTGCGAGGTCCTTTCGGAGCCGACCCGCCTCTTCCAAGGGGCCCAGGTAGTGGCCACCAACCACCAGGCTGGCCTTCCCCTAGACATCCCCTTCTTCCCCCCTTACGGCACCACGGATGCCCCTCTGAGGAGCTTGACCCTAGCCCATGTCCGTGATTCCGGCCTCACCCGAACCGTCCACGTGGCCGGGGTGATCGGAAAGGTGGTGGTACAGTGAGGAAAGGTCTCACCCTGATCGAGCTCCTCGTGGCCCTGGCCCTCTTTGGGGCCCTCTCCTTGGCCCTAGTGGGAGCCTTGCTCACCGCCTTCCGGACGAACCAGGCCTCGGGCCTCGAGGCGAGGGCCACGGCGCTCGCCAAGGCCTACCTGGAGAGGGTACCCCGGGAGGCGAACTACGATAGGGAGACCCTTTCCCTCCCCCCCTTGGCCCTTCCCCAGGGGTTCCAAGGGGAGGTGGCCGCGGGGGGTCGAATGGGTTTGGGAGAGGCCTTGGGGTTTAGCCCATGCCCCGGGGAGTGTCAGGTAGCTTGTGGGGGTAGGCCTTGCCGCTTCATAGCCGTGCGCCTCACCTTGCGCCAGGGGGAAAGGGCTTGGGAATTCTTCCGGGAGTGGGCCCCAGGAGGTGGGCCTTGAGGCGCGGGTTTACCCTCCTCGAGCTCCTCGTGGCCCTGGCCCTTCTCGGGGTTCTCGGGGGGCTCCTCCTCGGCCTCCTCCAGGGAACGGGGAGGGCCTCGAGCGCGGCGAGGCAGGTGGCCGAGCTCCTTGCCGAGTACAAGGACGCCATGGGCTACCTGGTGGACACCCTGGCCGAGGCCCGGGTCCTCCTCCCAAACGCCACCGTGAACGGGACCTCCTGCGCCCCTCCTGGCTGTCTAGCCCTCCTGCTCCCCCGTGGGGACGGGCGCTGTGACCTTAGGGCCTACCGCCTGGATTCCCGCTCCTCCATAGGCTTTCTCCCCCGGGACCCTTGGGCGGATGGGAACCTCCGGGTCTTGAGGGAGTTCCGGCTGGGAGGGGTGGGGTGTGGCGAGACTGCTTTCAGCAATGCCCAGCCCTTCCTCCTCCTGGACTATGTGGGGCTCCTCGAGTTCCGGCTTGGGGGAAACTGGGTGGCCCTTACCGTGCAGCTTGCCCTACAGGATGGGAACCGGACCCTTTTCCTCCCTAATCCGCCGGAGGTCTTCACCGTTTACCCCCGGAACCTGCGTTGACGGGAGGCCCTGCCCCTGCTAAGATGTCCCTTGGCCGCTGGGGCGTCGTCTAATGGTAGGACAGCGGACTTTGGATCCGCCGGTCGTGGTTCGAGTCCACGCGCCCCAGCCATTTCCTTTTTTTGTTGGACATCTTGTTGCCTTCTGCAGGGCGAATACTACCCCATGCGGGCTTGCGCCCGCATGGGGACCCCAGTAGAAAGTCCCCATGGCCTTTTTGGGAACCCGGAAACGCAGGAAAGTAAAAAGCAAAGGGTTTTGGTAGGGTTGCCCTTTGGACAGGACCTCGAGGCCTAGGGGTATAACCGCCCCCGGTAAACTGAAATCCGTATGCGCTGGCTTCGCCTCTTCCTCCCCTTTTCCCTTGGCCTTCTCCTCCTTGGGGGGGCGGGGCTAGGGTACTTGGCCTATGCCCTTACCCGTAACTTGCCGGATCTGGATGGGTTGGAGCGGTTGCGCCTTACGGCCACCACCGACCTCTTCGCTCGCGACGGCACCCTTCTGGCCCGGATCGCCAGCGTGGAGGAGGGGCGGGCCATCTACCGGGGGCTGATCCGGTTGGAGGAGGTCTCCCCCGCAGCCTTAGCTGCGGTGGCCTTTGCAGAGGACCGGCGTTTCTTTAGCCACTACGGCCTAGATCCCATGCGCCTCCTTGGGGCCCTATGGGCCATCCTGCGGGGGGACCTCCAGGGGGGTAGCACCATCACCACCCAGGTGATCAAGAACACCCTCCTTAAGGATCTCGCCCAGTTCCGCACCCTGGAGCGCAAGTTCAAGGAATGGGCCCTGGCCTTGGAGCTGGAAAGGCGCTACACCAAGGGGGAGATCCTGGAGATGTACCTCAACGTGGTGCCCTGGGGTGGGAACGCCATAGGGATCAAGGCTGCGGCAGAGGCCTATTTCGGCAAAAGTCCAGCGAGCCTTTCCCTGGCGGAGGGGCTGTACCTAGCCCTCCTCATCCCGGCCCCGAACGCCCGCTACCAGGACCTCCCGGGCATGCGGGCCCGGATGCGCCTTCTCCTGGACCAGATGGTGGCCGAGGGCTGGATCACCCCGGAGGAGGCCCAGGCTGCCTGGCGCACGCCCCTGGTGCCAAAGGGCTGGGAGGCCAAGTACGACGCAGAGGGCAACCTCCTCGAGGCCCGCCTCCTAGACCCTGAAGCTCGGGTGCTCCGGCCTTTGGATTTCCGCCTAGCCCCGCACTTCGTCTTGGAGGTGCGCCGCTTCCTCGAGGCCCGTTTCGGAAAGGAGAAGCTCTACGGGGAGGGGGGGCTTAGGGTCTACACCAGCCTGGACCCCAGGATGCAGGGGGTGGCCGAAAGGGTGGCGGGGCGCGCCCCCCTTCCCGAGGGGGCGGAGCTCGCCTTGGTGGCCTTGGACCCCGAGACGGGGGAGGTCTTGGCCATGGTGGGGGGGGTGCGTCGGGAGGGGGAGGAGTACAACCGGGCCACCCGGGCCTTGAGGAACCCCGGAAGCGCGGTTAAGCCCTTTGTTTACGCCACGGCCTTCGAGGCGGGCTGGACCCAGGCCTCCTTGGTCCCCGATAGGCCCCTGGAGTTTCCCGACCCCAGCCAGCCTGGGGGAGTCTGGCGGCCTAGGAACTTTTCCGGGACCTTCCTGAACCGGGAGATCACCGTACGGTATGCCCTGGACCTCTCCCTCAACCTGCCCGCCATCTACGCCGCCCAGGCCATAGGGGTGGAGCGGGTAGCGGAAAAGCTCGCCAAGGCCGGCTTTCACGTGCGCTACCCCACCTTGGCCATCGCCATCGGAGGGGCTTCCATCACCCCTGTGGACCTGGCCGCGGCCTACGCGGCCTTTGTCAACGGGGGGTACAGGGTCACGCCCCTTTACGTCCTCCGGGTGGAGGACGCCAAGGGCCAGGTCCTCTACCGGGCAAGCCCCGAGCGCTTCCGCCTCTTCGAGCCCCAGGTGGCCTACCAGGGGTGGGACCTCCTCAAGGGCTACGTCTACGACCTCGGCGGGCAGAGCCTGGCCTGGCGGGCCAAGGTGCCGGGCCGGGTGGTGGGGGGTAAGACGGGGACGACCAACGAGGCCCGGGACCTCTGGTTTGCGGGGGTTACCCGGGGGCTTTCCGCGGTGGTGTGGATCGGGCGGGACGACAACCGTCCCTTGCGCATGGGGGGGAGGGAGCCCTCGAGTTCCGTGGTGAACCCTCCCATCTGGCGGGACTTCGTCCAGGAGGCCCTAAGGGGGCGTCCTGGGGGGGACTTCCCCCCTCCTCCTGGGCTCAAGGAGGTCCGGATCCACCTGCGGACCGGATTTTGGGATCCCGGGGGCCTCCCCGTCTATGTGCCTGCGGGTTGGGAGCCTCCCCGTCCCCCGCCCCCTGAGCCCGAGCGTTCTCCCCCACCCCCCCCTTCCCCAGAGGCCGGGGCCCCTTCCCAGGGGAGGGGCGCTCCTACCCCTTCCGAGGAGGTCCCTAGGGAAGAGCCCTTGGAGGCCCCCCCTACGCCGGAGAACCCCTGATGATGGGAAAAGGTCTATCCTCCTTAAGCCCGGAGGTCCGGATCGTCCTGGTAGAGCCCCAGGAGCCCATGAACCTGGGGGCGGTGGCCCGGGCCATGCGCAACTTCGGCCTAAGGGAGCTTTACGTGGTGAACCCCTCCCCACGGGTAGGCCCCCCCTGGGCCAAGGAGGCCTACTGGCTTGCGGTGCACGCGGAGGAGGTTTTGGAAGGGGCTAGGCCCGTGGCCTCCCTCGAGGAGGCCCTCCAAGGGGTGGGGTTGGTGGTGGCCACCACGGGGAGACCCCGGGAACTTTACCCCGCTCCTGTAGTCACCCCGAGGGAGGTGGCGGCCCTGGTGGCCAAAAGGGGGGGGCGGGTGGCCTTGGTCTTCGGGCGGGAGGCCTCGGGCCTGACCAACAAGGAGCTGGACCTGGCCCACCTCGTGGCCACCATCCCCACCGCCCCCGAGCAGCCAAGCCTTAACCTGGCCCAGGCGGTGGTGGTCTTCGCCTACGAGCTCTTCCTAGCCCTAGGGGCCCCGGGCTTCGCCTTTCCCCAGGAAGAACCCCTGGCCGAGTTCGGAGCCCTCGAGGCCTTTCTTGAGGACCTAGGCCGGTATATCCTGGAGACGGGTTTTACGGACGCCAACCGCTTTCCCCACGCCATGCGGCGCCTAAGGCGGATCTTCCACAAGGCCCTCCTTTCCCAGGGGGAGGTCCAGCTCCTAAGGGGCCTCCTGCGCCAAAGCCGGTATGCCAGGAAAGACCGTGGACTATAGCCCCTACCGCCTGGTCCGCTTGGCCCAGCGGGCCCTGCCCCCCCTGATCGTGGGGGTGGTGCTCCTCTTCGAGCTCCTCCTTTGGCCCTACAGGGCCGACGATCCCACCTTTTGGGTGAGGCTAGGGTTTTATGGGATTGTAGGCCCCTTGGTGACCTTTGCCGTCCTGGAGTGGATCGCCCAGGAGATCCTGGAGAAGGCCCGGGCGGAAAAGGCCCTGGAGGAGGCCAACCGCCGCCTGGCCGCCTCGGGCCGGATCTTCCGGGAGGCCCTGGAGAGCGAAAACCTAGAGGAGGCTGTCCAAAGGATCGCCCGGGCCCTAGAGGAGGCCTTGGGCCTACATGTGGCCCTGGAGGCCGAGGGCATCCGGGGGGGGCGGGGGTCTGGGGGTCTCAGGGTGCCCCTTCCCGGCCTTAGGGGCTACCTCGAGGCCGACCCCTCCCTGGGGCAGCCCTTCCTCGAGGTCTTGGCCCACGAGGTGGGGGTGGCCCTCCAGTCCGTGGCTGCGCAGAACCGGGACCTCCTCACCCTCTTTGAGGTGGACCAGGCCCTAAAGGCCGAGGCTAACCTGGAAAGGCTTTTGGAGGGCCTTTTGGAGAGGATCCGCATCTGGGCCCGAGGGGAGGGTGGGGGTGTTCTGCTTTTGGACGAGGAAGGCCTCCTCGTGCCCCGGGTGCTCCAGGGGTTGGACCTGCCGGGCCATCCTTTCCCTGCGGAAGGGGTTTGGGCTAAGGCCCTGGAGGAGCCCACCTTCATCGCCCCGGATACCCTAGCCCTTCCCATGCGGGCCCGGGGGCCGGTGGGGGTATTGGTCCTAAAGGGCCAGGACCTTAGGCGCCGGGTGCCCTTTCTCTCCTTCCTGGCCTCCCAGGTGGCCCTGGCCGTGCGCAACGCCCAGGCCTACTTGCGGGCGGAGGAGCTTGCCATCCAGGAGGAGCGGAACCGCATCGCCCGGGAGATCCACGACGGCCTGGCCCAAAGCCTAGCCTTCATGGCCTTGAGGCTAGACCTGGTGGAGCGCCTCCTGGATAGGGACCGGGAGGGGGCCATGAGGGCCTTGGACGAGGTGCGCAAGACCCTAAGGGCCCAGATCCGGGAGGTGCGGCGGAGCCTCTTCGCCCTAAGGCCCATCGACCTCGAGCGCTACGGCTTCCTGGAGTCCGTCCGCCGCTACGCCTTGGCCTTTGGGGAGCAGGCGGGGTTCCAGGTCCGCCTAGACCTTCCCGAAAGCTTGGACCTTTCCCAGGCGAGTGAGCTTGTCCTCTTCCGGGTCTTGCAGGAGGCCCTTACCAACGCGGCCAAGCACGCAAGCCCCACCCGGGTAGAGGTTACCCTTCGCCCCTTAAGCCCCCGGGGAGCCCTCCTCCTGGTGCGGGACGACGGCCAGGGGTTTGCTGGGCGGGAAGGGGAGGGCCTAGGGGGGTTTGGCCTCACCCAGATGCGGGAGCGGGTGGAGGCCCGGGGCGGGCGGTTTTGGGTGCGCTCCGCGCCCGGACAGGGCACGGAGGTGGGCGCAGAGGTGCCCTACTAGGGGTACCATACCCCTTACTTTCCCAAAAAACCTCACGGGGACTTTTCTACCGGGGTCCCCATGCAGGCGCAAGCCTGCATGGGGTGGTATCATGGCCTCCGTGGAGCGGCCGGTGCGGGTGCTTTTCGTCTGTATGGGCAATATCTGCCGTAGCCCCATGGCCGAGGGGGCCTTCCGCAAGCTCCTCAAGGAGAGGGGCCTCGAGGGCCGCTATGAGGTGGACTCCGCAGGGACGGGGGGCTGGCACGAAGGGGAGCCCATGGATCCCCGGGCCGAGCGGGTCCTGAAGAGGGAAGGGGCCTTCTTCCCCCACGTGGCCCGCCGCCTTACGGAGGAGGACATCCGCCGCTACGACCACATCCTGGTCATGGACCGGGAAAACCTCCGGGAGGTCCTCAGGCGTTTCCCCGAGGCCCGGGGCAAGGTGCGCCTCCTCCTTCCGGAGGAGGTGCCGGACCCCTACTACGGGGACGAGGCCTTCTGCCTCGAGGTCTACCGCCAGATTGAGAGGGGGGTGCGGGCCTTCCTGGATGGATCCCCTAGCCCTCCTTAGGCGGGCGGGCCTCGAGGCCCAAGGTCCCCCCATCCCCCTCCACGGGGGGGATACCGCCCGGGTTTACCGGGTGGGCCCCTACGTGGTCAAGCTGGCCCCTAAGGCCCCGAGGGGCCTTTTCCCCGCAGAGGCCCGGGGGCTAGAGGCCCTGGCCCAAAGGGGGGTGCGCACCCCCAGGGTCTACTGGGTGGGGGAAGAGGGCCTGGTCCTCGCCTACCTCCCCCCGGGCCCCGAGGACCCTGAGGCCCTGGCCCGGATGCTTGCCGGCCTCCACCGGAGGCGGGAGGGGGTTTACCGGGGGGAGGCCGGCTTTCTAGGGACCTTTCCCCTCCCGGCCGTGGAGGGGGAGGACTGGACGGACTTCTTCTTCCGCCGTGCCATAGCCCCCCTCCTCGAGGCCACCTGGCCTCTCCTCGAGGGGCTAGGCCCTAAGGTGGAGGCCCTTTTCCGGAGGCCCCTCCCCACGGAGGGCCCTGCCCCCCTCCACGGGGACCTGTGGCATGGAAACGTCTACTTCTCTGCGGAAGGCCCTGCCCTCCTGGACCCCTCCTTTTTCGTGGGGGAAAGGGGGGTGGACCTGGCCATGATGCGCCTTTTCGGGGGGTTTTCCCCGGCCTTTTGGCGGGCCTACCGGGAGGCCTACCCCATCCCCGAGGAGGTGGAAAGGGCCCTTCCCCGTTACCAGGTCTACTACCTCCTAGCCCACGTCCACCTTTTCGGCCGGGGCTACTTAGGTCCCTTGGAGAGGACCCTAAGGGAGGCCTTCTAGGTATACTCAGGCCATGCCCAAGGCCTTGGTGGCCCTGGAATCGGCCCTCCTCACCCACGGCCTTCCCTATCCCTTCAACCTGGAGACCCTCTTGGCCCTAGAAGGGGAGGTGCGGTCCCAGGGGGCTGAGCCCAAGACCATTGCCCTGGTGAGGGGGGAGGTGCGGGTGGGCCTCACCCGGGAGGAGATGGAGGCCCTGGCCCGGGGAGGGGCGGAGAAGGCCAGCCTCTGGAACCTGGCCTCCCTCCTCGCCCAGGGGAAAAGCGCGGGGACCACCGTGGCCGCCACCTTGCACCTCGCCCACCGGGCGGGCCTCCACGTCTTCGCCACAGGGGGGATCGGGGGGGTGCACCCCCAGCCCTTCGACGAGAGCGCGGACCTCCTGGCCCTGGCCCGCACCCCCATGCTCGTGGTGGCCTCGGGGCCTAAGGCCATCCTCAACCTCGAGGCCACCTTGGAGCGCCTGGAAACCCTGGGGGTCACGGTGGTGGGCTACCGCACGGACCGCCTTCCGGCCTTCTATAGCCCCGACTCCCCCTATCCCCTCCCCGCCCGGGTAGACACCCCCCTGGAGGCGGCCCAGGTCTTCCGGGAGGCCCGGGCCTTGGGCTTGGGGGCGGTGCTCCTTTGTAACCCCGTTTCGGAAGGCCTCCCCTACGAGGAGGTGGCCCGGTGGGTGGAGGCGGCCACCCGCATGGCCGCCCGGGAGGGGGTTTCCGGGAAGGCCCTTACCCCTTACCTCCTCCGGCGCCTGGCGGAGTTTTCCCAAGGGGCCACGGACAGGGTCAACCGTCGCCTCCTCCTGGAAAACGCCCGCCTTGCGGCCCAGGTCAGCCTGGCCCTCCAGGCCCTAGAATAGGGTGGGGTGTGCGAGCTTGGGGCTACCCTAAGGGGCGCGCGGGAGGCCAAGGGCCTTTCCCTGAAGGAGGCGGCCCGGGCCTTGGCCCTGAAGGTTGAGGTCTTGGAGGCCCTGGAGGCCTGCCGCTTCCAGGACCTCCCCGAGCCCCCCTTAGCCCGGGGTTACCTCCGGCGCTACGCCCTCTTCCTGGGCCTGGATCCCGAGGTCCTCCTTGCCCTCTACCCAAACCCCCCTGCGGAACCTCCCCCTCCTCCTCCCAGGCGGCGGGTTTCTGGCCTGTGGTTTTTTTTGCTCTTGCCCCTCTCCCTCTCGGCTTTGCTCTTGGGGGTGTTGTCCCTCAAGCCCTCCCGGAAGGAGGTGGTGGTGCCCCACTCCCCAGGGGCCGAGGTCCAGTCCCGCTACCGCCTCGTCCTAAGGACCACTCCCCCTGGGGCCAGGGCCTATCTGGACGGCTTTTACCTGGGCCAGACCCCCTTGGCTACCCCTCCTCTGGAGGGGGGGGAGCGCCTTCTCCGCCTGGAGCTTGCGGGCCATGAGCCCCTGGAGAGGCGGATCGAGCTTAAGGGGGACTTGGAGCTGGACCTCCGCCTGAAGCCCCTGCCCAACCCTCAGGAAGGGGCGGTGGAGAGGGGCCAGCCCGGCCTGGTCCTTAGGCTGGAGGGGCGGAGCTGGCTTAGGGTGACCCAAGGGGAAAAGCGCCTTTACGAGGGGATTCCCGAGGTGGGCACAAGCCTTTCCTTCCCCCTCCCCGTGGAGGTGCGGGCGGGCAACCCCCAGGCCGTCCGGGTCATCCTGAATGGCCGGGACCTGGGCCCCATGGGGGAAGGGGCTAAGCCCCTAACCCGGCGCTATGAGGCGCCATAGTATACTGGCCCGTTAGGGCGTGGGCCCGGGGGGAGTATGGCCAAGATCGGCTTTGTGAGCTTAGGGTGCCCCAAGGCCTTGGTGGACTCGGAGCAGATCCTCTCCCGCCTTCGGGCTTTGGGGTACGAGACGAGCCCCACCTACGAGGAGGCGGACCTCGTCGTCGTCAACACCTGCGGCTTCATCACCCCTGCGGTGGAGGAGTCCTTGGAGGCCATCGGGGAGGCCCTCAAGGCCAACGGCAAGGTGGTGGTCACGGGTTGCCTAGGGGCAAGGCCCGAGGTCATCCGGGCCCGCCACCCCGAGGTCCTGGAGGTCACGGGACCTGGGGAGGTAGAGCGGGTTCTGGAGGCGGTGGGACGGGTCCTACCGGCCCCGCGGGATCCCTTTTTGGACCTCGTCCCCCCCCAGGTCAAGCTCACCCCTCGGCACTACGCCTACCTTAAGGTCTCGGAGGGGTGCAACCACCGCTGCAGTTTCTGCGTCATCCCTAAGCTCAGGGGGCCCCTAAGGTCCCGGGACGCGGGGGAGATCCTGGCCGAGGCCGCGCGGCTTGTGGCCACGGGCACCCAGGAGCTCATCCTGGTGGCCCAGGACATGAGCGCCTACGGGGTGGACCTCGGCCATCGGGAAAGCCCTTGGGGGGACCGGCTCGTGCGGGCAGACCTCCCCGATCTCCTCCGCCACATGTCGGAGCTTGGGGCCTGGATCCGCCTCCACTACGTCTACCCCCACCGGGTGGAGGCCCTCCTCCCCCTCATGGCCGAGGGCCGGGTCCTCCCTTACCTGGACGTTCCCCTGCAGCATGCCTCCCCCAAGATCCTCCGCCTCATGCGGCGGCCTGGGGGGCCCGAGGCTTACCTGGAGGCCCTTTCGGCCTGGCGCCGGGCGGTGCCGGGCCTGGCCATCCGCTCCACCTTCATCGTGGGCTTTCCCGGGGAGACGGAGGAGGACTTTGGCCTCCTCCTGGAGTTTTTGGAGGCCGCGGAGCTTGACCGGGTGGGGGTCTTTACCTACTCCCCCGTGGAGGGGGCGGAGGCCAACGCCTTCCCCGGCCAGGTGCCTGAGGAGGTGAAGGAGGCCCGCAAGGAGGAGCTGATGGCCCTTCAGGCCCGGATCAGCCTCCGGAAAAACCAGGCCTTCGTGGGGAAGACCCTGGAGGTCCTGGTGGATGACCTAGTTGAACCCGGCCTCGCCGTGGGCCGGACCTACCGGGACGCCCCGGGGATCGATGGCCTGGTCTATGTGGAGACGGATGGCACCGTCCGGATAGGGGAGAGGATCCCCGTGCGGGTCACCCGGGCGGAGACCTACGACCTGTACGGGGTACAGGCCTAGGGGGCAGGATGTACATCGTCATCGCTGGGGGTGGGGGGGTAGGGGGGGAGCTGGCCCGGGCCCTGAGCAAGGCCCACGAGGTCACGGTCCTCGACCATAACCCCCGGGCCAAGGACCGCTTGGAAAGCCTGGACGTCCGGGTGGTGGTGGGCGGGGCCACGGACCCCGATGCCCTTCGGGAGGCGGGGGCCGAGCGGGCCGACCTCTTCATTGCGGTCACGGACTCGGACGAGGTCAACCTCCTGGCGAGCCTCCTGGCCAAGGGCCTGGGGGCCAAGATGGCCTTTTGCTTTGTGGGCAAGGGAGGGTACGTGGAGGTCCTCACGGACCCCAGGACCGCGGACATTCTCGGGACCCGGATCGACCGGGTCATCTGGGTGCAGCGGGCCTTGGCCCAGGAGATCGTGGAGCTCATCCTGGTGCCCGAGGCGGTGGACACCGAGCGCCTGGCGGGAGGCCGCCTCCGCTTCGTGGAGTACAAGGTGGCCCCTGGGGGGCCTTACGCCCATCGCCTCCTGGCGGATCTCCCTTGGCCTGGGAACGTCCTGGTGGTGGGCGTGGTGCGGGAGGGCCGTTTCCTAAGTTTTGCCCATCCCGAGTTTCCCGAGCTCATCCTCGAGCCCGGGGATAAGCTCCTTTTCGTGACCACGCCCGCGGCTTTCGGCGAGCTTGAGGCCTGCTTCACCACTGGCCGGGGGGTCAGGCGGGCCATGGTCATCGGGGGGGGCAACGTGGGGTACATGGTGGCCCGGGAGCTCCTTGCGAGGAAGCTCGAGGTGGTCATCGTGGAGCCCAAGCGGGAACGGTGCGAATGGCTGGCGGAGGCGCTCCCCAGGGCCCGGGTGATCCAGGGGGATGGGACGGACCTCGAGCTTTTGGAGCAGGAGGACGTGGCCTTTATGGACGTGGTGGTGGCGGTGACGGATAACGACGAGAAGAACCTCCTGGCTAGCCTCCTCGCCAAGCAACTGGGGATCCCCCGGGTGATCACCCGGGTGACCCGTTCCGAGACCCGGCGGCTTTTTGAGCGGGTGGGGATCGACGTGCCCCTATTCCCCAGGCAGGTGGCCGTGCGGGCGGTCCTCAACTGGCTCAAGCCCGAGGTGGGCCACGCCCCCACCACGGAGGAGTCCATCGACCTCCTCGAGGTGCACCTGCCCGAGGGGGCCCCAAGGAGGCCCCTAGGGGCCTTGGCCTCTCCCGATGCGGTCCCCGTGGCCTTGGAGCGGGACCACCGCCTTTTCCTCTACCAGGGGGACCTCGAGGCCCGTCCGGGGGATGTCCTCTACCTGGTGGCCGCCCAAGAGGTGGTGGATGAGGTCTTGGCCAGGCTCAGCCCCTAGGGCCCGCCTGCGCCTCGTGGCCCACCTGGTGGGGGCGGTGTACCAGGGGTTTGGGGTTCTCCTCCTGCCCTTTGCCCTCCTGGCCCTCCTCTGGGGGGAGGACCCCAGGGGGTTTCTCTTGGGAAGCCTTTTGGGCTTTGCCCTGGGGTCCCTCCTCAAGCTTGGGGGGCGCCCCACCTTGGGGGGGGACCGGGCCCAGGTCTTTGCCGTGGTAGCCCTTCTTTGGCTCACCGTTCCCCTTTTAGGGGCGGTTCCCTATGCGGTCTCCGGGGGGCTTACCCCTTTGGATGCCTTTTTCGAGGCTATGTCCGGCTTCACCACCACCGGGGCCACGGTCCTTACGGACTTTACGGCCTTTGGTCAAAGCCTTTTCCTCTGGCGGGCTTTCACCCAGTGGGTAGGGGGCTTGGGGATCCTGGCCCTCTTCTTCCTGGTCCTGCCCCAGCTTGGGGTGGCCGGCCGCCAGGCCTTCTTCGCGGAGATGACGGGGGTGGAGAAGGAGCCCTTTCTCCCCAAGCTCCGCCAGACCGTGGGGGCCCTTTTGCGGGTCTACCTCCTCCTCACCCTTTTGGCCTTCGCCGCCTACGCCCTTTTGGGGATGCCCCCTTTGGAGGCCCTGGCCCACGCCCTCACCACCGCGCCTGCGGGGGGGTTTAGCCCCGAGCCCCAGAGCTTCGCCGCCTATGGCCCCCTCCTCCAGTGGGCCGCCACCTTGTTCATGTTCCTGGCGGGGGTCAACTTCCTCCTCCAGTACCGGCTTTTCTTCCGCCTCGAGGCCCGGCCCCTCCTCCAAGACCCCGAGTTCCGGGCCTACGCCGGGGTGGTCCTGGTCTTTGGTTTGGGCCTAGCCCTTTACCTTTTGGGGCATGGCCTCTACCCCTTGGAGGCTAGCCTCCGCCACGCCTTCTTCCAGGTGGTCTCCATCCTCACCTCCACGGGGTATGCGAGCACGGACTTCGCCCTTTGGCCCGTTCCGGCCCAGGCCCTCCTGGTGGTCCTCATGTTCGTCGGGGGAAGCGCGGGCTCGGGCGCAGGGGGGGTGAAGGTGGTCCGGTGGCTTCTCCTGGTGGGCCTCCTCCGGCGCGAGGTCACCCAGACCCTCCACCCCCGGGCGGTGGTCCCCTTGCGCCTAAAGGGGCGGGTGGTGGAGGAGGGGGTCTTGCGGCAGGTGGCGGTTTTCGTCTTCCTCTACACGGTGATCTTCGCCCTGGGGGCCCTTTTGCTCGCCCTTTTGGAAGGGGATTTCGTGGTGGCCCTTACCGCAAGCGCCCAGGCGGTGGGCAACATTGGGCCTGGCCTTGGGGAGGTGGGCCCCATGGGCTCCTATGCCGGCCTCACCCCTTGGTCCAAGCTCATCCTGATCTTTGAAATGTGGGCCGGGCGGATCGAAATCCTGCCCGTGGTCCTCCTCCTCACCCCTAGGCTTTGGCGGAGGCTTAGCCGGTAAGGCCATGGGGTATAATACCACCCCATGTAGGCCCAAGCCTGCATGGGGGCCCCGGTAGGAAGTCCGAGTTTTTGAACTTGGAACCGCTCGGAAAAGGAGGTGCAGCATGCGCAGGTGGGTTTGGGTAGCGGGTATTTTGGTCCTCGGCTTGGCCTGGGCCCAGGTCAAAACCTGGGAGGAGATCAAGAGGTCCGGGGAGGTCCGGATCGGCACCGAGGGGGCGTTTCCCCCCTTCAACTACTTCGACGAGAAAAACCAGCTCACGGGTTTTGAGGTGGACCTAGGCAACGCCCTGGCCAAGGCCTTGGGCCTTAGGCCCCGGTGGGTCCCCCAGTCCTTTGACACCCTGCTCATCCAGCTCAACCAGGGCCGCTTTGACTTCGTCATCGCCTCCCACGGGATCACGGAGGAAAGGGCCAAGGCCGTGGACTTCGCCAATCCCCACTACTGCACCGGGGGCTTGGTGGTGAGCCGCAAAGGGGGGCCCAGGACCGCCCAGGACCTGAGGGGCAAGGTGGTGGGGGTCCAGGTGGGGACCACCTACTACGAGGCGGTGAGGAGGCTTCCCGTCAAGGAGGTGCGCACCTACCAGAAGGATCCGGAGGCCCTTCAAGACCTGCTCCTCGGGCGGATTGACGCTTGGGTGACGGATCGCTTCGTGGCCAAGGAGGCCATCCGGGAACGCAGGCTCGAGGGGACCCTCCAGACGGGCAGCCTCCTTTTCCAGGAAAGGGTGGCCATGGCCGTGGCCAAGGGGAATGGGGGTCTCCTCCAGGCCCTAAACGGGGCCCTGGCTACCCTCATGCGGGATGGGACCTACGCCCAGCTTAGCCGGAAATGGTTCGCTGAGGACATCCGCTGCCGTTAAATGAGGCCTTCCCCCGAGCTGGGTCTTCTCGCGGTCTTTGCGGCCCTGCTCCTTTTTACCCTCCTCCTTTTCACCCTCATGGGGGAGGCCCTTCGCCTCTACTTCCTGTGGGCGGGTTTTGGGGAGGAGCGGGCGGCCTCCGCGGGGGAGGCCTTGGCCCTCGGGGCCCAGGTTACCCTGAAGCTTACCCTCCTTTCCGGCCTCTTTGGCCTCCTCATCGGGGTGGTAGGGGGGGTCTTGCGCCTTTCCGGGAAGGCTTGGGTCCGCCTGCCCGTGGCCTTTTACGTCTGGGTGGTCCGGGGCACCCCCCTCCTCGTCCAGATCCTCTTCGCCTATAACGCCCTGCCCCTCCTCCTCAGGCCCCTTTGGCCTGGGGCCCAGGAGGTCCTTACCCCCTATTGGGCGGCCTTCTTGGCCTTGGCCTTCAACGTAGGGGCCTATAACGCGGAGGTGGTGCGGGCGGGGATCCAGGCCATCCCCAAAGGGCAGTGGGAGGCTGCCTGGTCCTTAGGGCTTTCCCCCTGGGCCACCTTGCGGACGGTGATCCTGCCCCAGGCCCTAAGGGTCGTCATCCCCCCCTTGGTGAATAACCTGGTAGCCCTCCTCAAGGACTCCTCCCTGGCGAGCGCCATCACCTTGGCCGAGCTTTCCCTTTCGGGGCAGAGGATCATCGCGGCCACCTTCCGCCCGGTGGAGGTCTACCTTGCGGTGGCCCTCATCTACCTGGTCCTTACCACCCTCCTTACCCTCTTTACGGACGCCCTGGAGCGGCGTTACCGCCTGGCCTGCTAAACTGGAGGGGATGGTGGATCTGCCCAAGGCTTACGACCCGAGCCAGGTGGAGCCCAAGTGGGCGGAACGCTGGGCGAGCCGTCCTTTTGTGGCCAATCCAAAGAGCGGAAAACCCCCCTTCGTGATCTTCATGCCTCCCCCTAACGTCACGGGTAGCCTTCACATGGGCCATGCCCTGGACAATAGCCTCCAGGACGCCCTCATCCGCTACAAGCGCATGCGGGGCTACGAGGCCCTTTGGCTTCCCGGTACGGACCACGCGGGGATCGCCACCCAGGTGGTGGTGGAGCGCCTTCTCCTCAAGGAGGGGAAGAGCCGGCACGACCTGGGGCGGGAAGCCTTCTTGCAGAGGGTTTGGGAATGGAAGGAGGCCTCCGGGGGGACCATCCTGAGGCAGCTTAAGCGCCTGGGGGCCAGCGCGGACTGGTCCCGGGAGGCCTTCACCATGGACGAAAGGCGTTCCCGGGCGGTGCGCTACGCCTTTAGCCGCTACTACCACGAGGGCCTGGCCTATAGGGCCCCCCGCCTCGTCAACTGGTGCCCCCGTTGCGAGACCACCCTCTCGGACCTGGAGGTGGAGACCGAGCTCACCCCGGGCTTCCTCTACACCCTGGCCTACGAGGTGGAGGGCGGGGAACGGATCGAGATCGCCACCGTCCGCCCCGAGACGGTCTTTGCGGACCAGGCCATCGCCGTGCACCCGGAGGACCCCCGGTACGCCCATCTCCTGGGCAAGAGGGCCCGGATCCCCCTTACGGGGGTCTGGATCCCCATCCTGGCCGATCCCGCGGTGGACCCCCATTTCGGCACCGGGGCCCTCAAGGTCACCCCGGCCCACGACCCCTTGGACTACGAGATCGGGGAGCGGCATGGCCTCGAGGCCGTTTCCGTCATCGACCTCGAGGGCCGGATGCGAGGGGAGAGGGTCCCCGAGCCCTTAAGGGGCTTGGACCGCTTCCAGGCTCGGAAGGAGTCCATCGAGCTTTTCCGGAAGGCCGGCCACCTGGTGAAGGAGGAGCCCTATACCATCTCCCTTTCGGTCTGCTCCCGGTGCGGCACCCCCATAGAGTACGCCATCTTCCCCCAGTGGTGGCTTAGGATGCGGCCCCTGGCCGAGGAGGTGATCCGGGGCCTGGAGAGAGGGGAGATCGCCTTCGTGCCCGAGCGCTGGCTTCGGGTGAACCTCGACTGGCTCAAGCAGGTCAAGGACTGGAACATCTCCCGCCAGCTTTGGTGGGGGCATAGGATCCCCGCCTGGTACTGCGAGGACTGCGGGGCGGTGACCGTGCCCCGGCCCGAGGCCTACCTGGAGGACCCCAAGGCTTGTTCGGCCTGCGGGAGCCCCCGGATCCACCAGGACGAGGACGTCTTCGACACCTGGTTCTCCTCCGCCCTCTGGCCCCTTTCCACCCTGGGCTGGCCCGAGGAGACGGAGGACCTCAAGGCCTTCTACCCTGGGGATGTCCTGGTCACGGGGTACGACATCCTCTTCCTCTGGGTTTCCCGCATGGAGGTCTCGGGGTACCATTTCCTTGGGGAAAGGCCCTTCAAGACCGTTCTCCTCCACGGACTGGTCCTGGACGAGAAGGACCAGAAGATGTCCAAGTCCAAGGGGAACGTCATCGACCCCCTGGAGATGGTGGAGCGCTACGGGGCAGACGCCCTGCGCTTCGCCCTCACCTACCTGGCCACCGGGGGGCAGGACATCCGCCTGGACCTCCGCTGGATCGAGATGGGCCGCAACTTCGCAAACAAGCTCTACAACGCGGCCCGTTTCCTCCTCCTCGCCCGCCGGGACTTCCAGCCCCGCCACGAGGCCCCCACCCTGGCCGACCGGTACATGGAGGCCCGCCTAAGCCAGGGGATCGAGGAGGTCACCCGGCTCTATGAGGCCCTGGACCTGGCCCAAGCTGCCCGCAGCCTCTACGAGCTCATCTGGGGGGAGTTTTGCGACTGGTACCTGGAGGCGAGCAAGCCGGCCCTTAAGGCGGGGAACCTCTACACCCTAAGGACCCTCGAGGCCACCCTGGCCCAGCTCCTCAAACTCCTCCACCCCATCATGCCCTTCCTCACGAGCGAGCTCTACCAGGCCCTTACGGGCAAGGAGGAGCTAGCCCTTGAGGCCTGGCCCGAGCCCGGCCCCCGGGACGAGGAGGCCCTAAGGGCCTTCCAGGCCTTCAAGGAGGGGGTGACCGGGGTGCGGGCCCTAAGGGCCGAGGCCGAGCTTCCCCCGGGGCAGGTCCTCGAGGTCTACCTGGAGGGGGAGACCGGGCCCATCTGGGCTAGCCTCGAGGCCTTCCGCTTCCTGGCCCGGGCCGAGCCCCGGGAGGGGCCCCCGCCGGGGAAGGCCCTGGTCCAGGCCCTGCCCCGGGTGACCGTCCACCTCCCCTTGGAGGGGGTGGTGGACCTCAGGACCTGGCTTTCCCGCCAGCAAAAGCGCCTTCGGGAGCTCGAGGGCCTGGTGGAAAGGAGCCAGAGGAAGCTTTCGGCCCCAGGCTTCAGGGAGAAGGCCCCCAAGGAGGTGGTGGAGGCCGAGGAGGCCCGCCTCCAGGAAAACCTGGCCCGCCTAGCGAGGATCCGGGAGGCCCTCAGCCGAATAGGGTGAGGCGGGGGTCCTCCTCCCATCCGGGGGCCTCGGCCACCCCTTGGGCCAGGCGGAGGTTCACCGTGAGGAAGGGGAAGCTCTCCAGGGGGGCTAGCTGCACCATGGGCCGGTCGGGGGCTAGGGGGTAAAGCCGGGCCTCGAGGAGGCTCTGGAAGGGTTTGGCCTGGGACAGGTAGTCCGAAAGCCGCACTCCCTTAGGGAGGAGGAGTTTCCCCGCAAGGAGGAAGCCCTCCATGAGGAAGGCCAGGTGCCGGGTTTCCAGGTAGGCGGGGCTCGTGGGGGGCGAGGAGGCCCGTCCGCCCACCACCCAGGCGATGGTCTCCTTGCGCAGGGCGAGGAAGTCCAGGCTGGCCTTGAGCTCCTGGGCCCTCGGGGGGTGGTGGAACCCCGGGGCGTAGAGGAGGGCCCCGGTCACGGGGAGGTAGGGGCGGTCCTGGTTGAGGAGGTCCGCGGTCCCCGTCCCGGGGACCAAGTAGATGAGGCCATAGACCCGGTAGCTCAGGGTGTAGATCCTCGCCTCATGGGCTTCCCTGGGGGCTTTGTACATTTTCCCTCCTTAGCGTCCAGTAGGCCCTTAGGGCCTCGCTGAAAAGGGGGGCATGCCCCTCCTCGTAGGCCCAAAGGAGGCGGCGGACGAGGAAGGCCATGAGGGGGTGGGAGGCCGAGGCGGCCAGGGCCTCCCGGGCCCTTGGGCCCAAGGCCACCCCCACCCCCTTCGCGGGGACCGGGTGGGGGGGCAGGCCCAGCCAAAGGGCGGCCCCTTCCGGGGGGGCCAGGCGGAAGCCCTGGGCCTTGGCGTAGGCCTGGCCTTCGGGGTTGTCCTCGGGCACGTAGACCGGCTCGCCCTCCTGGGCCCGCCTTAGGGCCTCCTTGAGGTCTAGGGGGAAGGCAAAGGGGGCCTCGCCCCCCAGGAGGGCCCCTGGGGGCCTGAGCTCCATGGCCTCCACCTCGTAGGCCACGCTCCCGTTCCAATGGTTTCGGAGGAGGCGGCCTGCGACCTCCACCCTGGGGGGAAGGGCCATCTCCCCCTTGCGCCAGGCCAGGACCCGCACCCCCTGGAGGCGGAAGGCGAGGTGCCGGCCCTCCTTGAGGGGGCGCACCTCCTCTGGGGTTCCCGAAAGGAGGAAGAGGGGATAGGGGTTGCCCACCCCGTAGGGCTCGAGGCGGGCCAAGGCCTGGAAGACCTCCTCCAGCTGCTCCTTGGGGGGAAGGGGGCCTATGACCTCCACCTCCCGTAGGGGGTCGGGGAGGCGGGCCACATAGGCCAGGATCCTTTCCCTGAAGGCGGGGAAAAGCCTCTCCTCGAGGGCGAAGCCCGCGGCCTCCCGGTGCCCCCCATAGCGGAGGAGGAGGTCCTCCGCCCCCCTTAGGGCTTCCACCGCGTTCACGGGAGGGAGGCTCCGCACGCTGCCCTTCCCCTGGGCCACGAGGAAGACGGGCCTCAGGGTGGCCTCGAGGATCCGGCTCGCCACCAGGCCCAGCACCCCGGGGTGGCCCTCCTCGTCCAGGAGGACGATGGCCTTGGCCTCGGGGTCTACCCGGGGCCAAAGCCGTTTGAGGGCCGCTTCCTCCAAGGCCTGGCGGCGGGCGTTGAGGCGGTGGAGTTCCGCCACCAGGGCTTTGGCCTCCTCTTCCCCCTCCGTGAGGAGGAGGGCTAGGGCCTTTTCCGCTTCTCCCAGGCGGCCCGCGGCGTTGAGCCTAGGGGCGATGCGGAAGGCGACCTCCTCCGCCCGGCCCTGGTAGCCCACCTCCTCCGCGAGGAGGCGTAGGCCCAGGGTGGCCGAGTCCCCTAGGCGCCTTAGGCCCTCCTGGACCAGGGCCCGGTTCCAGCCCTTAAGGGGGGCGAGGTCCGCGATGGTCCCCACCGCGGCCAGGTCCGCGTACTCCAGGGGAGGGGGAAGGCCTAGCCGCTCGTGGACCGCCCAAAGGAGGAGGAAGGCCACCCCTGCCCCCGTGGGGCGCTCCCCCAGGCCCGGGGTGAGGGCGGGGTGGAGGAGGAGGCCGGGGGGGAGGGCCTCCCCGGGGGTGTGGTGGTCCGTGACCAGGACCTCCACCCCGTTTTCCACGAGCTCCCTAAGCTCCGCTTGGTTTTTGATCCCGCAGTCCACGGTGAGGAAGAGGTCGCAGGCCTCGAGGTGCTCGGGGACCCGCTCCATGAGGACCCCGTACCCCTCCTCCAGGCGGTGGGGGATGAAGGGGTGGACGTTGGCCCCTAGGGCCCGTAGGCCCCTAAGGAGGAGGGCCGTGCCGGTGAGGCCGTCCGCGTCGTAATCCCCGTGGATGCGGATCCTCTTGCCCTCCCGGATGGCCCCAAGGAGGAGATCGGCGGCCTCCCATAGGCCCCCCAAGGGGAGGAGGGTTAGGGGGGGGTGGAGGTCCCTCTCTTCCCTAAACCCCCGGGCCAGGTAGGCTAGGGCGGCTTCCGGCCCCACCCCCAAGGCCTCCATGGCCTCGAGGAGCCTCTGGGGTTCCGGCAAGGGGAGGAGGCGCCAGGCCACCCGTTCCACTACCCCACGTCCTCCCGGTCGGGGATCCTGGGGATCTCCTCGGGGTGGGCCCTCCTTAGGGCCTCGAGCTCCCGCCTTAGCCCCTGGGCCTCCCGGAGGAGGGCCTTGCGGGCCCTATAGGCCCCGTAGCCTAGGGCCAAGGCGTAGAGGAGGCCCACGAGGAGCCCTAGGGCATAGGCCAAAGGGAGGAGGTAGTAAAAGGGGAAAACCCCCCAAGGGGTGGGAAGCCCCAGGAAGGGGAGGGCCAGGTAGAGGTAGGCCCCTAGTCCCCCGATGAGGAGGAGGGAAAGGAGGAAAAGCCAGCCCCAAAGCCTCATACCGCCTCCTTAAGCCTCACCCGGCCCTCGTAAAGGGCCTTGCCCACCAGGGCCCCATCCACCCCCAGGGCCTTGAGGGCCCGGAGGTCCTCAAGCCCCGCCACCCCGCCCCCTGCGATGAGCTCATGGGGCCAAAGCTCCCGTACCCGGGCGATGGCCTCCAGGGCGAGGCCCCTTAAGGTGCCGTCCCGCTCCACGTCCGTATAGATCACCGTCCGCACCCCCAAGGCCGCCCAGGCCTCGAGGAGGGCGGGGATAGGGGGCCCGGCCTCCTCCCGCCAGCCCCTGACCACGGGCCTTAGCCCCCGGGCGTCCAGGGCCACCGCGAGCCTTTCGGGCCCAGCCAGGGCGAGCATCTCCCGGAGGAGGGGAGGGTTCTCCACGGCCACCGTGCCCACCACCCCTCGCATGGCCCCCAGGTCCAGGACCTCCCTCAGGGCCTCCAGGGTGCGGATCCCACCCCCCACCTGGAAGGGGATCCTGAGGCCTTGGGCCAGGCGGGCCAGGACCGGACGGTTATCCCCGAGGCCCAAGGCCCGGTCCAGGTCCACCAGGTGGAGGAGCTCCGCCCCTTCCTCCTCCCAGCGCCTGGCGGCCTCCAGGGGATCGGGGTAGTAGACCGTGGCCCTGCTGGGGTCTCCCCCCTCGAGGCGAACGGCCTCTCCCCCTTTGAGGTCCACCGCGGGGATGATCCGCATGGGGCCTATCCTACCAGGGCCCTTAGGGCCTTGGCCAGATCGGGGCTTTGCATGAGGCGGGTGCCGATGAGGACCGCATCGAAAAGCCCCTCTAGGGGCCTAAGCTCCTCCCTCCTCCCGTAGCCGGACTCGGCCACCAAAAGCCCCTGGAACCCCTTTTCCCGGGCCCTCCGCCCAAGGCGGGGGGCGGTCTTGAGGTCTACCCGGAGGCTCACCAGATCCCGGTTGTTCACCCCGAGGATCCCCGCCCCGGCCTCCAGGGCCAGGTCCAGCTCCCTTTCCGTGTGGACCTCCACCAGGGCCTCGAGGCCAAGCCGCCTGGCCTCCTCCAGGTAGGCCCCCGTGAGTTCCCCGAGGAGGGCCACGATGAGGAGGACGGCGCTCGCCCCAAAGGCCCGGGCTTCCTCGAGCATGAAGGGGTCCACCACGAAGTCCTTGCGGAGGAGGGGTAGGCCCACGGGCCGCACCCGCACGAGGTCCTCGAGGCTTCCCCCGAACCAGTGGGGTTCGGTGAGGATGCTTAGGGCCTTGGCTCCCCCTTCGGCGTAGGCCCAGGCGGCCTCCAAGGGGTCTATGGACCGGATGGGCCCTTGGGATGGGCTTTGCCTTTTGACCTCCGCGATCACCTTAAGCCCGGGGCCCCGTAGGGCCTCGGCCAGGGAGGGGACTGCGGGAGGGGGCGGCAAGGGGTAGGGCTTGACCTCTAGGGCCCTTCTCCTCCCGATCTCCCCCAAAACCCCGGGCACCTGGTCCAGCCTGGGGCGCATGGGAGCATTCTAACGTGCTCCCCCCTAGGCAGCCTGCCAATTGGGGCCGGGGCCTAAAGGAGTGCTTCGGGGGTCTCTAGCGCAAGGGGGGCTTTTGGGAAAAGGACCCCTTCTGGGAGGTGCCGTTTTGGCGCAGGTCGATGAATGGAAGAATTTTGGGGAATTTAACCCGTAGGGAAGGGCGGCTAAAGGGCTCTTGTTGACGCTGGGGGCCCCTTGGGGTAACCTTTCCCCATGGAAATGGAATACCGGCCAGGCCTAGAGGGGGTTCCGGCCACAGAGACCGCCATCTCCTTCCTGGATGTGGAGCAGGAGGAGATCGTCATCCGGGGGTACGACCTTATAGAGCTCGCGAGAACACGCACCTACGTGGATGTGGTGGGCCTCCTCCTGGATGGCCGCCTACCCAGCGAGGCCGAAAGGCGGGCCCTCGAGGCCGAGCTCCTGGGGGCCGCAGGGGTGCCCCAGGGGGTCTACGAGGCCCTAAGGGCCCTTCCCCCTTCAGCCCACCCCATGGACCGCCTGCGCACCGCGGTCTCGGCCCTAGGGCCCTTTGACCCCGAGGTGCAGGACCTTTCCCCAGAGGCCTTGAGGCGGCAGGGCCTTAGGGCCATCGCCCGCTCGGCCGCGGTGGTGGCCAACCTGGAGCGGGTGGCCCAGGGCCAACCCCCCCTGCCCCTAGAGGGGGACTCCTTCCCCAAGGCCTTCCTCGAGGCCCTTCTAGGGCGGGAGGCCTCCCCGGAGGAGGTCCGGGCCTTTGACCAAAGCCTCATCGCCTATAGCGAGCACGAACTCCCCAACTCCACCTTCGCCGCCCGGGTGATCGCTTCCACCCTAAGCGACCTCTACGCGGCCCTTACGGGGGCCGCGGCCTCCCTCAAGGGGCCTCTCCACGGGGGGGCCAACGAGGCCGTGATGCGCATGATGCTCGAGGCCCAAACGGAGGAGGGCCTCGAGGCCTGGATCCGGGAGAGGCTTGCCCGCAAGGAACGGATCATGGGCTTTGGCCACCGGGTCTATATGCGCCGCATGGACCCCCGGGCGGCCCTCCTCAAGGAGACCTTAGGGGCTTTGGCCAGGACCCGCCCCGAGGCTGCGCGCTGGCTAAGGGTGGGGATCCGGGGGGAGGAGGTCATGCGGGAGGCCAAGGGCCTTTACCCCAACCTGGACTACTACGCGGCCTTGGTCTACTACGTCCTCGGCCTGCCCATCCCCCTCTACACCCCCATCTTCTTCGCCGCCCGCACCGCGGGCCTTGTGGCCCACGTGATGGAGCAGCTGGCCCATAACCGCCTCTTCCGGCCCCGGGCGATCTACGTGGGCCCCCGGGGGCTCAAGGGAGGTGCCTGATGGCCTACGACCCCCTGCTGGAAAGCCTCGCGGACTATGCCCTTTCCCGGGAGGCCTTTTCCGAAAAGGCCTACGAGACCGCCCGCTATGCCCTGGCCGACGCCTTGGCCTGCGCTTTCCTAGCCCTTAGGGTCCCGGAGGCCCGGAAGCTCCTAGGCCCCGTGGTCCCGGGGGCCGAGCCCAAGGAGGGGGCCCGGGTTCCCGGTACCCCCTACCTCCTGGACCCCGTGACCGCGGCCTTTAACCTAGGCCTCCTCGTGCGCTGGCTGGACTACAACGACACCTGGCTCGCCGCGGAGTGGGGCCACCCCTCGGACAACCTGGGGGCGGTCCTTATGCTCGCGGACTGGCTCAGCCAAAGGAGGCGGGCCCAAGGGGAGCCTCCCCTTAGGGTGGAGGACGTCCTCACGGCCCTCATCAAGGCCTACGAGGTCCAAGGGACCTTGGCCCTGGAGAACAGCCTAAACCGGGTGGGGTTTGACCACGTCCTTTTCGTCAAGGTGGCCTCCACCGCGGCCGCGGGTTTCCTCTTGGGCTTAGACCGGGAGGCCCTCCTCGCGGCCCTTTCCAACGCCTTCGTGGACGTGGGCCCCTTGCGGGCCTACCGCCACTACCCCAACACGGGAAGCCGCAAGTCCTGGGCCGCGGGGGACGCCTCCGCGAGGGGGCTTTGGCTTGCCCTCCTCGCCCTACGGGGGGAGATGGGCTACCCCCAGGCCCTTTCCGCGCCCCGCTGGGGCTTTGAGGAGGTGGTGACGAAAAAGCCCCTCACCCTGGCCCGGCCCCTCGGGAGCTACGTCATGGAGAACATCCTCTTCAAGATCCGCTTCCCCGCGGAGTTCCACGGCCATACCGCGGTGGAGGCGGCCCTAGCCCTCCACCCCGAGGTGAAAGGCCGCCTGGAGGCCGTGGAACGCATCCGGATTGAAACCCAGGAGCCCGCGGTGCGCATCATCTCCAAGAAGGGCCCCCTGAAGAACCCCGCGGACCGGGACCACTCCCTGGAGTACATGGTGGCCGTGGCCCTGATCTACGGGGAGCTCACGGAGGCCCACTACGAGGAGCCCATCGCCCTAGACCCCCGGATCGAGGCCCTGAGGGCGGTCACGGAGGTGGTGGAGGTCCCGGCCTACACCGAGGCCTACTACGACCCAGAAAGGCGGGCCATCCCCAACGCGGTCCAGGTCTTCTTCAGGGACGGGACCGCTACCCCCCGGGTGGAGGTCTTCTATCCGATCGGCCACCCGAGGCGGCGGGGGGAGGGGATTCCCCTCCTCAAGGAGAAGGTCCGGGGGGCCCTCGAGGCCTACTTCCCCAAGGGGCGGGCGGGGAGGCTTTACGCCCTCCTCCTCGAGGACCCTGGCCTTCCCCAGTGGCCCGTGGACCGCTTTGTGGAGGCCCTCTGGGGGTTCTGATGGCCTGGTTTGTGGAAGGGGTTCCGGGCCAAGAGGCCCTTTCGGAAAGGCTCCGCTCCCTTATCCAGGGGGATAGGCCCCTGGTCCTCCCGGGGGCCCCGGACGCCTTGGCCGCCCTCATCGCCAAGCGGATGGGCTTCCAGGCCCTATACCTCTCGGGGGCGGCCTACGCCGCCACCCGGGCCCTGCCCGACCTGGGCCTCGTGACCCTGAACGAGGTCCTGGAGCGGGCCAAGGACCTGGTGCGGGCCACGGGGCTTCCCCTCCTCGTAGACGCGGACACGGGGTTTGGGGGGGTCCTAAACGCCTTCCGCACCGCCCGGGAGTTCTACGAGGCCCGGGTGGCGGCCATCCAGATCGAGGACCAGCTCCTCCCTAAGCGCTGCGGCCACCTCGAGGGCAAGGCCCTGGTCCCCCCGGAGGAGATGGCGGCCAAGGTCCAGGCCCTTAAGCGCGCGGCCCCAAGCCTCTTTGTGGTGGCCCGCACGGACGCCTACGCGGTGGAAGGCCTAGAGGGGGCCATCGCCCGGGCTAGGCTTTATGCGGAGGCCGGGGCGGATGCCATCTTCCCCGAGGCCCTGCCCTCGGAGGAGGCCTTCCGGGCCTTCCGCCGGGCCTTGGACCTGCCCCTCCTCGCCAACATGACGGAGTTCGGCAAGACCCCCTACCTCAGGGTGGCGGACTTCGCCCGCCTGGGGTACCAGATGGTCATCTTCCCGGTCACCGCCCTGAGGCTTGCGGCCAAGGCCTACGAGCGGGCCTACCGGGTTCTCCTCGAGGAGGGCACCCAGGTGGGCCTTCTCCCCGAGATGCAGACCCGGGCTGAGCTTTACGATCTCCTGAACTACGGGGCCTACGAGGCCTTGGACCGGGACCTGGCCCGATCCCTAAGGCCGGCGGAGGAGAAAGGCCAAAGCCAGGAGGGCTAAGGCCTCCCCAAAGAGGCTTAGGCCCGCGGCATGGGCAGGGGAGAGGCCATAGAGGAGGCCCATGAGGAGGCTTCCCCCCATCCAGGCCAGGCCGAACCCCCCGTCAAAGAGGCCATAGGCCCAGGCCGAGCCCCCAAGCCGGCCTACCCCGGCCTTAAGGAGGCTTTCCCCTAGCCCTAAGGCCCCGCCCCAAAAGGCGCTCCCCAGGGCCCAAGCCCCAGGCCCTGGGCCCAGGAAGAGGAGGAGGGTGCCGGAGAGGGCCAGGAGGGGGGCGAGGACCAGGCTCCGGAACCCCACTCGGTCAAAGGCCCATCCCCCGAAGAGGGCCAAGAGGGCGTCCGTCCCCATGGCCAGGGCGTAGAGGAGGGGAATGAGGGCCGGGGGGGCCCCTGCCTTCTCCAGGTGGAAGGCCAGGATCTGGAAGTGGGCCAGGCCCAAGGCAAAAAGGGCGGCGAAGAGGAAGTAGAGGTAAAAGCCCGAGGGTAGGCCCTCCCCTTTGGCCCCTTCCCAGGAGCCCTCCTCGAGGCCCCGGGCCCCGCTGAGGACGAGGAGGGCCAGGAGGGCCATGGGGAGGAGGAGGGCGAACCCCAGCCGGTACCCCCCATAGGCCACCCCCAGGGCCACGAGGAGGGGGCCAAGGAAGGCCCCGAACTGGTCCAAGAACTCGTGCACCCCAAAGGCCCGTCCCACCCCTACCTCCTGCCCGGCCCGGGCGAGGAGGGCGTCCCGGGCCGGGGTCCTGAGGCCCTTCCCCAGGCGCTCGAGGAAGAGGAGGAGGCTCGCCGCATAGGGCCCTGGGGCCAGGGCCAAGGCCGGCACCGAAAGGAGGTTCATCCCGTAGCCCAGGTAGAGGAGGGGCCAATAAACCCCCCACTTTTGGGCGATCCTCCCCGAGAGGAGGCGGACCCCGTAGCCCAGAAGCTCCCCCAGCCCGGCCACCAGCCCCACGAGGAGGGCCGAGGCCCCCAAGGTCCCGAGGAAGGCCCCCGCGATGCTCCGCCCCCCCTCATAGACCAGGTCCGAGAGGAGGCTTACCAGGCCCATGGCCAGCACGAAGCGCCAGGCCGGCGGCATGGGCCCCAGCCTATAGGGCTTCCACCACCATGGCGATGCCCTGGCCCATCCCGATGCACATGGTGGCGAGGCTCAAGGGATGAGCTTGACGCTCCTTGGCCCAGTCCTTATCATGGTCCTTGCTGGGCGGCGTAGCTCAGCTGGTCAGAGCACACGACTCATAATCGTGGTGTCGTGGGTTCAAGTCCCACCGCCGCCACCAAGGGGGCGGGGCCTAGCCCCGCCTCCCTTTACTCGAGGAGGGCCCGGAGGTTTTCCGTGGAGGTGACCTCGCGGAAGGCCTCGATTCCCAGGGCCTCCAAGGCCTCCTTGCCCAAGGGGTGCTCGGGCAGACGGTAAAGGGCCCCTAGGAGGGCCTCCCTCTTATCCCGGTGTTCAGGGTGGAGCATGAAGAGGTGGTAGGCCTTTTCCGTTTGGGAGACATAGACTACCTCGAAGCCTTCTTGGGCTAGGGAGGAAAGGCGGTCGAAGCAGCCCATGCAGGGCAGGATGGCCCGCTCCACCTCCCCCCACTTGAGGGCGGCCAGGACCTCCTCCCAGGTGGGGTAGGGGCGCAAGGGCCCGGGCTGGATCCCCGCCTCCTCCAGGATCCTCTGGGCGAGGAAGGTAGCGAAAGGCCCCTCCACCCCTCCGAAGGGCTGGTTGGCGAAGACCGCCAGGTCCTTGGCCACCCCTGCCCTGGCCAGGAAGACCACCTCGTCGTAGCGGTTGGGGGCGGCCAGGGGGAGGAAACCCCGCCGGTCCTCTAGGCGGAGGGCGGAGAGGGGGCTAGCGTAGACCAGGTCCACTTCCTCCAGAAGGCGGAAGTACTCGGGGAAGTCCGTGGCGGGGAGGAAACCTATCTGGAGGCCGCTTAGTTCCCCTAGGGCCACGAAGAAGTCTGGCCAGGCCGTGAGGTCCTTTACGGGGTGGTCGGGCACTGCCGTAGCCTGGAGGTAAGCCCGGTCCTTTCCCATCAGAGCACCTCGCTCAGCCTCTGGGCGTAGCCCTTGGCTTCCAGATGGATCAGGCCCAGGTTGGCGTGGCTAGGGGCCACCAGGGCCAGGACCCCTTTTTCCCCCACGGCGAAGACAAAGAAGTACCCTTCCTCTCCCTGGATGATCACCTCCTGCATCTCCCCTATGCGGGCGGTCTGGCTGATCCGGTTGGCGAGGCCCAGGACTGTGGCGGCCATGGCCGCTACCCTTGGGGATTCCGGGCCCTCCTGGGTAAGGGGCAAGCCATCCGTGGTGCCTAGGACCACGCTCTTGAGCTCGGGTAGGGTCTTTTTGAGCTCCATAAGGACTCCGTTCAGCTGTTCCTCCTTGGTCATCTTGCCTCACCCTCCTTTAGGATTAGCTCCAAAAGCCTAAGCAGGGCCTGGGCTGCGCTTTGGCGGTCCGTGGCCACCAGGCCCACCACCCGCTCCTCCGGTTCCCCGAGGAGGAGGGCCACCTCCTCGGGGGTCCAGACCTGGGGCAGGTCCTGGTGGGTGACCCCGATCACGTAGGGCACGGGCCCAAAGGCCAGAAGGCGGTCGAGCTGCCGCCGGGCGTGGGCCAGGTCCCCGGGCTGGTGTCCCCGGACCAGGAAGAAGATCCCCAAGGCCCCCTCGAGGAGGATCTCCCAGACAAAGTCAAAACGCTCCTGCCCTGGGGTCCCGAAGAGGTAGAGGGTGTACCCCCCCAGGTGGAGGGTCCCGAAGTCCATGGCCACGGTGGTGGTGGGCTTCCCGATGGCCTCGGTGGCCGGGGCCTCCGTCTCCACCACCTCCGTTTCCGAAAGGGTCCGGACCAGGGTGGTCTTGCCGCTTCCCACCGGGCCGGACACGATCACCTTGAGGGGGTTCAGGACTCACCTCCCAGGAAACGGGCCTTTAGGGCTTGGATTAGGCTAACCACGTTGGCCTCGGGCTTCTTTTTGGGCGCCTCCTCCTTCTGGGGTATGAGGAGGCCCAGCCGCTGGAGCTTGTACAGGTGGTACTGGGCGTGCTCTAGGGAGATCCCCAGGGCCTGGCTCAGCTCCCGGGCCGAGGCCCCTTTGAGGAGGAGCTCCTCTGCCCTTTTGAGGAAGGCGCGCAGGTGGTAGTCCTCGGGCCTAAGGCCTTCCTGGAGGCGGAAGCGCCTTTCTGGGGGGGGAAACCAGGCGGATAGGAGGGGATTGGAGGGCAAGAGGTGCTCCACGCTCAGGGCCACGGGGTAGGGGCAAGGGGTGGAGGGGGTCTGGGGCCGGAACTCGAACCTCCCCTCCCGGACCGAGGCCAGGTAGAAAAGGGCCGCCTGGAGCTCCGGGGCAGGGGTGGGCCGCCCCCCGAGGAACCCGCAGGTGATCCGTCCCCGTTGGACGTGTAGGGTGACGGGCGGGTGCCCCTTGAGGTTGTACACCTCTAGGGTTCCTTCCCCCTTAGTGAGGACAGGGATCAGGTCCCCTAGGGGGAGGTCCTTGAGATCCCCAAAGATGGCCATGCCTTCACCTCCTGTAGGCAGGTCAGGGGGGGTTTCGGGTGTGCGGTTGGGCGGGCTTGGATCCCGTGTCGGGAATGTGCTCCCATAGTTGTCCTATCTTAACACAATTACCCAAGCACAGGCCTTGAAGGCCCCCCAGCAAAAGGCCGCTACGGTGCGCGAGGGCCTAAGGGTTTTTGCAGGAGGAAGGGGTGGCAGCTTGGGTTACGCTGGTTGACGGCTAGGCGCTTGTTCAAGTTTTGGGTACTGATCATGCCAAAAGTCAATGCTTCCAGTCCCTCTCCCAGGGTATTTGGTTCCCCCATCTGGACACGCTTGACAGTTGCTTCCGATTCCGTATAATTCTAACTACTTAGGGGATTTAAGGTGGGAGGTGACTATGGACCTCGACCAAATCATGGAACGCGTCTTTGAGATGATCCCTCCGGATTGGCGCTTCCGCCCGGAGGATAGCCTCACCATCCAAAAGCACCAGGACTTCCTCCTCTCCCTCACCGATGAACTCATTGGGGGTTTTTACGACACCCTTTTCGCCCATCCCACCACCCGGGCGGTTTTCCGGGAAGGGGAGAGGCCCGAGCGGGAGGAGAGCCTGCGGAGGTTCTGGCTCCGGGTGGCCCAGGGGCCCCATGACGCCGATTTTTGGAAGTGGATGGTCCTCCTAGGGGTCTTGCACTTCCGCCGCCGGGTGAAGAGCCCCATGATGCTGGCGGCTTGGACCTACATCCTCAGCAAGCTGAGGGAAAGGGCCAGAGAGGCCTTGCCCCCTTCGGAGTCCAAGGCCCTGATGGAGGCCATGACCCGCCTGGCCACCCTTTCGCAGGCCCTTAACGTCAAGGGCTACATCGAGACCTTCGCCCAGGCTTCGGGGTTGAGCGCGGCCCTGCAGGAGCAGATCGGTTTGACCCATATAGTGGACGAGGAGATAGAGAGGCTTAGGCAGCAGTTGGGAAGGGGGGGCTAGGCTGGCCTCTATCTAGGGGGTAAGGGGGGTGTAGAGATGACCAGACAGGAATTGGTCCAGCGGGAGATTTGGGCTTTGCGTCAGGCGGTGCCGGAGATCAAGGGGGTGATGGTGGCCTCCACGGATGGCCTTTCCGTGGCCACCGACTTCCCCGAGGCCTTGGGAGCCCGTGTGGCGGCGATGGCTGCGGCGGTCTTTGCCCTTGGGAAGCGGATCAACCACAGCCTGGACATCGGGGGCCTGGAGGAGATGGCCGTTCGGGGCAAGACGGACTACCTGGTGGTCTACGCAGCAGGGGAGGGGGCGGTCCTCGCCGTGGAGGCCCCCAAGGAGGTGAACCTGGGCCTCCTCCACCTCGAGGCCCGTGCGGCCGCCGCCCGCATCGCCGAGATTTTGGCCACCACCTCCCTCCCCCAGGCTTAGGGATCCAAGGGGGGTAGTCCCAGTGGCGACCGAACCCCCATCCTTGACAAGACCCCTCAGGCCCTGCTAGCCTTCTAGCCAAGATGCCCTTTGGCCTTGCCCTATCCCTAGGCCTGGTCCTAATCGTAGGGCCAGGGGGGGGTAGGGCCTAGGCCACAGGCGCATCCCGAGCCCCCCCGGAGAACCGGGGGGGCTCCCGTTTAGGAGGAGGGATGAAGGGAGCCGAGGTTCTCCTGAAGGCGTTGGAGCGGGAAGGGGTGGAGGTCATCTTTGGGCACCCGGGGGGGGCCATCATGCCCACCTACGATGCCCTCTACGATAGCCCCATCCGCCACATCCTGGTGCGGCACGAACAAGGTGGGGTTCACGCAGCCACGGCCTACGCCCGGGCCTCAGGCCGGGTGGGGGTGGTCATGGCCACGAGCGGACCTGGGGCCTTGAACCTGGTCACGGGCCTGGCGGATGCCCTGATGGATTCCACCCCCGTGGTGGCCATCACCGGAAACGTCCCCACGAGCCTCATCGGCACGGACGCCTTCCAGGAGGCGGACGTCACCGGGGTCACCATGCCCATCACCAAGCACAACTATCTGGTCAAGGACGTCAACGAGATCCCCCGGGTGGTGAAGGAGGCCTTCTACATCGCCTCCACGGGGCGGCCGGGCCCGGTCCTCATCGACCTCCCCAAGGACGTACAGCTTGCGGAGTTTTCCGGCTCCTTTGAGGTGGAGTTGGACCTCCCGGGCTACAAGCCCACCCTAAGGGGCCATCCCAAGCAGATCGGAAGGGCCATGGAGGCCCTCCTCAAGGCGGAAAGGCCGGTCCTCATGGTGGGGGGCGGGGCCCAGCACGCCCACGAGGAGCTCCTCCTCTTTGCGGAGCGGACGGGGATCCCCGTGATCACCACCCTCATGGGCCTCGGGGCCTTCCCCGGCAACCACCCCCTTTGGCTCGGCATGCCGGGGATGCACGGCACCGTGGCCGCCAACCGGGCCATCTACCACGCGGACCTCATCCTGGCCATCGGCCTCCGCTTCGACGACCGGGTGACGGGAAAGGTCTCCCGCTTCGCTCCCCACGCCCACACCATCATCCACGTGGACATCGACCCTGCGGAGATCGGGAAACTCGTCCGCACCCACATCCCCATCGTGGGGGACGCCCGCACCGTCCTCAAGGAGATGCTCAAGGAGGCCAGGCCCCTAAGGCTTTCCGAGTGGTGGCGCCAGCTCGAGGAGTGGCGCACCCGCTTCCCCTTGCGCGTCCGGCCCAAGCCCCACCTCCAAAGCCAGGAGGTGATCCGGGCCTTCTATGAGGCCACGGGGGGCCAGGCCATCGTGACCACGGGGGTAGGCCAGCACCAGATGTTTGCGGCCCAGTTCTTCCCCGTAAGCCGGCCCCGGAGCTTCCTCACGAGCGGGGGGTTGGGCACCATGGGGGTGGGCCTGCCCTTCGCCATCGGGGCCAAGGTGGCAAGACCCCAGGAGCTGGTGATCGACTTTGACGGGGATGGCTCCTTCCAGATGACCCTGCAGGAGCTCGCCACCCTGGTCAAGTACCGCCTGGACGTCAAGGTGGTGATCCTCAATAACGGCTACCTGGGGATGGTCCGGCAGTGGCAGGACCTCTTCCACGCCCGCCGCTACTCCGAGGTGTACCTTGCGGATTCCAACCCCGATTTCGCCCGCTTGGCCGAGGCCTATGGGATCCGGGGGGTAAAGGTGGAGCGCAAGGAGGACCTCATGAAGGGGGTGGAGGCGGTCCTCGAGGCCGAGGGGCCGGTGGTGGCGGAGTTCAAGGTCTACCAGGAGGAGGGGGTCTTCCCCATGATCCCCGCAGGGGGTGCGGCGGAGGACATGATCGTGGAGGACCCCCGGGAAAAGGAGGGGGTGGAGGCGTGAGGCACATCATCTCCGTCCTCGTGCAGGACCATCCCCGGGTCCTCAACCGCATCACGGGCCTTTTCGCCCGGCGGGGCTTCAACCTGCAAAGCCTGGCCGTGGGCACCACCCACCAGCCGGGCCTATCCCGGATCTCCCTGGTGGTCTTCGGGGACGACAAGACCCTGGAGCAGGTGGAAAAGCAGCTCAACCGGCTCATCGAGGTCATCAAGGTCACAGACCACACGGAGCCCCACGTGGAGCGGGAGCTTTGCCTGGTCAAGGTCCACGTGGGGGGGGTGGAGGAGCGCCTGGCGGTGAAGGACATCCAGGAGGCCTTCCGGGCGAGGGTGGTGGACGTGGCCCGGGAAAGCCTGATCCTGGAGCTTACGGGGGACTCCACCAAGGTAGACTCCTTCATCGAGGCCCTAAGGCCCTATGGGATCCTCGAGGTCATGCGCACCGGGGCGGTGGCCATGAGCCGTGGGGAGAGGGTCCTTAGGCCGAGGGAGAAAAAGGAGGCGGTATGAAGCTCTATTACGATCACGATGCGGACTTGGGTTTTCTCCTAGGCAAAAAGGTGGCGGTTTTGGGCTTTGGCTCCCAGGGGCACGCCCACGCCCTGAACCTCAAGGACTCCGGGGTAGACGTGCGGGTGGGCCTCCGCCCGGGCTCTAAGAGCTTCCCCCGGGCGGAGGCCCTGGGGCTTAGGGTCCTCCCCACGGAGGAGGCGGTGGCCGAGGCCGACCTGGTCATGGTCCTCCTCCCCGATGAGCTCCAGGCGGAGGTTTACCGGAAGGCGGTGGAGCCCCACCTCAAGGAGGGGGCGGCCTTGGCCTTCGCCCACGGCTTCAACATCCACTTCGGCCAGATCCGCCCCCGGCCCGACCTGGACGTCTTCATGGTGGCCCCTAAGGGCCCCGGCCACCTGGTGCGGAGCGAGTACCAAAGGGGAAGCGGGGTGCCGGCCCTCGTGGCCGTCCACCAGGACGCCTCGGGGACGGCCTTCCCCACCGCCTTGGCCTACGCCAAGGCCATCGGGGCCACCCGGGCTGGGGTTATCCCCACCACCTTCAAGGACGAGACGGAAACCGACCTCTTCGGGGAGCAGGCCGTGCTTTGCGGGGGGCTTACCCGGCTCATCCAGGCGGGGTTTGAGACCCTGGTGGAGGCGGGTTATCCCCCGGAGATGGCCTATTTTGAGACGGTCCACGAGGTGAAACTCATCGTGGACCTCATCTACGAGGCGGGCCTTGCGGGGATGCGCTACTCCATCTCCAACACCGCGGAGTACGGGGACTACACCCGGGGGGAGGTGGCGGTGCCCCTCGAGGAGACCAAGAGGCGGATGCGGGAGATCCTCCGCCAGATCCAAACCGGGGAGTTCGCCCGGGAATGGATCCTGGAAAACCAGGCGGGTAGGCCCGTCCTGGAGGCCAATCGGCGCCGCTGGAGCCAGCACCCCATCGAGGAGGTGGGGGCCAGGCTTCGGGCCATGATGCCTTTCCTCAAGGGCAAGGTGCTCAAGGAGGTGGGCTGATGGAGGAACGGCACATCCGGATCTTCGACACCACCCTGCGGGATGGGGAGCAAAGCCCCGGGGTGGCCCTTTCCCTGGACCAGAAGCTGGAGATCGCCCAGGCCCTGGCCCGGCTGGGGGTGGACATCATCGAGGCCGGTTTCCCCGTATCGGGGCCCCTGGAGTTCGAGGCCGTACGCCGGATCGCCCAGGAGGTAAGGGGCCCCGTCATCGCGGCCTTGGCCCGCACCCACACCCTGGACATCGACCAGGCGGCGAAGGCCCTGGAGGGGGCGGAAAAGCCCCGGATCCACGTCTTTACCTCCGCCTCCAAGATCCACCTCCAGTACATGCTCAAGAAGACGGAGGAGGAGGTCTTGGAGATGGCGGACCGGATGGTCCGCTACGCCAAGCGCTACGTGGACGACGTGGAGTTTTCCGCCCAGGACGTGATGCGGGCGGAGTGGGACTTCGTGAAGCGCCTCTACGAGGTGGCCATCGAGGCCGGGGCCACCACGATCAACATCCCCGACACCACGGGGTATGGGACCCCGGAGGAGTACGGGGCCCTGATCCGCAGGATCCGGGACGAGGTGGTGCGGGGCCGGGAGGTGGTCATCTCCACCCACACCCACGACGACCTGGGCCTGGCCACGGCCAACGCCCTCGCGGGGATCCTCAATGGGGCGGGCCAGGTGGAGTGCACGGTCAATGGGATCGGGGAGCGGGCGGGGAACACGGCCCTCGAGGAGGTGGTCATGGCCCTCTACGTGCGCCGGGACCTCTACCGGGCCTACACCCGGATCAACACCCGGGAGATCTACCGGGTCTCCCGCCTGGTGGAGCGCTACACGGGGATGCCTGTGCCCCCCAACAAGGCCATCGTGGGGGACAACGCCTTCGCCCACGAGTCGGGGATCCACCAAGACGGGGTCCTCAAGCACCGGGGCACCTACGAGATCATGGACGCGGAGCTCATCGGAAGGAGGCCCGCGGTGCTCGTCCTCGGCAAGCACTCGGGCCGGGCGGCTTTCAGGAAGGCCCTCGAGGACCTGGGCTTTAGGGACCTCCCCGAGGAGCGGCTTAGGGCCCTTTTCGCCCGGTTCAAGGAGGTGGCGGAGAAGAAGGGCCCCCTTTCCGCGGAGGAGCTCAGGGCCCTCGTGGAAAGCGAGCTCTTGCCCGTCTCCCACCCCTTCGAACTCCTCCACGTCCAGTTCTTCTCCGGCTCGGGCCTCCTCCCCACGGCCACCGTCCGGGTCCGCACCCCGGAAGGGGAGCGGGTGGCCACCCACACGGGGGATGGGCCGGTGGATGCGGTCTACAAGGCCCTTTCCGAGGCCATCGGCTTTACCCCTGAGCTTGAGCTTTACCGGGTGGAGGCGGTGACCGGGAGCACGGAGGCCTTGGGCCAGGTCACGGTGCGCCTCCGCCTAGGGGAGCGCCAGGCCACGGGGTACGGGGTTTCCCCGGACATCGTGGAGGCTAGCGCCAGGGCCTTCTTAGACGCCGCGGGGAAGCTTGCTTCAGGCCTTGCCACCCGCCATCCGCCCTCCCTCGAGGAGGTGCAAAGAGGGGTCTAGTGGAGATCCTGGACACCACCCTACGGGATGGGGCCCAAGGGGAGGGGATCAGCCTTTCCGTAGAGGACAAGGTGGCCATCGCCAGGAGGCTTGCCGCCTTCGGGATCCCCCTCATCGAGGGGGGTTGGCCCGGCTCTAACCCCAAGGACGCGGAGTTCTTCGCCCGGATGCGGGGGGTGGACCTCGGGGCAAGCCGCCTTGCGGCCTTCGGGGCCACCCGCAGGAAGGGCCTGGCCCCGGAGGAGGACCCCTCCCTTCGGGCCCTCCTGGAGGCGGGCACGGAGGTGGTGGTCCTCTTCGGGAAGAGCTGGACCCTCCACGTCCTCGAGGCCCTGGAGACGGACCTCGAGGAGAACCTGGCCATGATCTGGGAAAGCGTGGCCTTCTTCCGGAGGCAGGGCCGCCGGGTGATCTACGACGCGGAGCACTTCTTCGACGGCTACAAGGAGGACCCGGGCTACGCCCTGGCCACCCTGGAGGCGGCCCTCGAGGGGGGGGCGGATACCCTGGTCCTTTGCGACACCAACGGGGGGACCCTTCCCGAGGAGGTCTACGCCATCACCAAGGGGGTGGTGGAGCGCTTCCCTGGGGCGAGGATCGGGATCCACCCCCACGACGACGCGGGCCTAGCCCTGGCCAACGCCCTGGCCGCGGTGCGCGCGGGGGCCACCCACGTCCAGGGAACGGTGAACGGCTACGGGGAGCGGTGCGGCAACCTCAACCTCACGAGCTTCCTCCCCACCCTGGTCTTCAAGTACGGGATCCCCGCCCTTCCCCCAGAGCGGCTTAGGGAGCTCAAGGCCCTGGCCCACTTCGTGGACGAAAGGGCCAACCAGACCCCTAACCGCCGGGCCCCCTACGTGGGGGAGGCGGCCTTCGCCCACAAGGCCGGGGTCCACGTCTCTGCGGTCCTCAAAAACCCCCGGACCTACGAGCACCTGCCCCCGGAGTGGGTGGGCAACCAGCGGCGCTTCCTCGTCTCGGAGGTTTCCGGCCGCTCCAACCTCCTCGCCAAACTCCAGGAGGTGGGGGTGGACCTCTCGAGGGAGGAGGCCCAGCGCCTCCTCCAGGAGGTCAAGGCCCTGGAGTACGAGGGGTACGCCTTCGAGGGGGCGGAGGCGAGCTTCTACCTCCTCGCCCACCGGCTAAGGGGCGGGGCCCTCCCTTTCGGGGTGGAGGGGTTTTCCGTGTTCGTCCACGGGAATGGCCTGGAGACCGCCTGGGCCGAGGCTACGGTCCGGGTCCGGGTGGGGGAAAGCCTCCAGCACACCGCCGCAGAGAGCCCCCATGGGCCCGTTTCCGCCCTGGACCGGGCCTTCCGCAAGGCCATCCTGGGCTTTTACCCTGAGCTTGCGGACGTGGAGCTTGTGGACTACAAGGTGCGGATCCTCTCCGGGCAGGAGGCGGGCACAAGCAGCGGGGTCCGGGTCATGGTGGAGATGCGGCGGGCTCTAGAGCGCTTCGCCACCGTGGGGGCCAGCGCGAACATCCTGGAGGCCTCCTTAAAGGCCCTTACGGACGGGTACGCCTACGCCCTCCTCTCCCGGGAGGTCAAGGGGTCCACCCTTCAGCCCTGAGGGCCGAGGAGGGGCACCCCCCAGTGGGCAGGGCACACGGCATAGCGCCCCCAGGCCCAAGCCCCTGGGGGTCCTCAGTTGCCCTCCTGGAGGCGCACGAACCACCCCATGAGGGCGCAAGCCCGCATGGGGGCCCCGGTACGGTAGAAAGTCCCCGTGGAGTTTTTTTGGAACCTGGAAGCGCAGGAACCAAAAGCAAAGGGTATGAGAGGCTGTCGTAAAAGCCCTCCACGAGAGGCTACGCGGCCCTGGCCAGCCGCTTCACCAGTAAGCGTATCATGCCCAAATACATCCAGGCTTCCCCTACCTCAGGATGGTACTCGTAATCCTTCCCCAACCGTCGGTTCCGCCCCAGCCAGGCAAAGGTCCTTTCACCACCCACCGCTTGGGCAAAGGCTTGAACCCACCCTCCCGCGGAATCTCCGGCGTCTCCTCTCCTTCCCGCACCCAGACCCCTCGCACCCCCGCGTAGGGACGAGCCACCACCTCCATCTCCAACCCCAGGGAGGAAGCCAGTCCCGCAAGACCCCGGTACCCCCAGTCCACGAAAAGCTTGCGCACCCGGGGCCACAAGAGGAGGTCCATCCCCAAAAGCAAGGCCTGCCCACCCCTCTTGTCGTGCTCGTCCTCCGGATGGACAAAGGCCTTCAAAAGACGCCCCCCGGTGTCCGTCAGAATCTGCCGTTTCCTCCCTTTTACTTTCTTTGCCCCGTCGTTTCCCCGGGGCCCCCTCCTTCCGTGGTCTTGACGGACTGGCTGTCTAGGACCAAGGCGCTTGGGGAAGCATGCCTCCCTTCTCGTTCCCGGTCCCGGCGGGCCAGGGTTTGGACGGCTCTCTCCCATACCCCCTCCTTCTGCCACTTGCGGAAGTAGTGGTAGACCGTAGACGGGTGGGGCAGGTCATGGGGCATCGCCCGCCACTTGATGCCGTTTTGCAGGACGTAGAGTATGGCGTTCGCTATCTCCCTCCTAGGCACCTTGGCGGGTCGGCCGCCGGGCTTGGGGGCGGGGATCAAGGGCTCCAGGATGGCCCACTCCTCGTCCGTCAAATCGCTGGGGTATGCTCTACGGGGAGTCACCCTCAGAGCATATCACACTTTTACGACAGCCTCTAATATTGAGTGTTCTCATCCCCCTTCCACCCCTCGAGGAGCAACGCCGCATCGTGGCACGGGTCGAGGAGTTGATGGCACGGGTGCGGGAGGCGAGGCGCCTGCGGGAGGAGGCCAAACGGGACACCGAGCGCCTTATGCAAGCTGCCTTGGCTGAAGTCTTCCCCCGCCCCGGGTCAAACCTTCCAGAAGGTTGGCAGTGGGTGAAGTTGGGAGGAGTTTTTGTTTTGAAAAACGGCAAGTTCATACGTAAAAGCAAGCTCCAAGACAACGGTACCATTCGCGTTTATGGTTCCAATGGGATAATCGGGTATACAGAAGGAAAATTCTTAACTCAAAACCTATGTACACGTCAAAACCTCCATAGGGCATAACCCCAAGGGACTTCCGCGCCTTCCTCCCCCTGCACCCCAGAGGGCAAGCGCCCAAAGGGTGAGCAGGTCCAGCCCCGCCCGGAAGAGGCTC
>JBEPYU010000001.1:0-146264 GCA_041641215.1 Thermaceae bacterium | reverse complement strand
TGAGGGCCAACAAGCCCCACAAGGGATACCGCCGGTTGCGGGCCCTGGGGTCGGGGACTTGGGACAAGGCCTCGCGTAGGGTCATGCCCCCTCTTTACCCCAAGGCCACATATCGGTCAAGTCTGCTTCCCCCCAAGGGAGGCCGCCCGTCATCGGCTTACAGGGTATAATCGGGCCGGAGGTGGGTATGGGATACGCACACCCCGAGGTGTTGGTAAGCACGGAGTGGGTCCAAGCCCACCTCGAGGACCCCAAGATCCGCATCCTCGAGGTGGACGAGGACATCCTCCTCTACGAGACGGGCCATATCCCCGGAGCCCAGAAGATCGACTGGCAGAAGGACTTTTGGGATCCCGTGGTGCGGGACTTCATCGACGAGGAGGCCTTTGCGCGGCTCATGGAACGCCTCGGCATCTCCAACGACACCACGGTGGTCCTCTACGGGGACAAGAACAACTGGTGGGCGGCCTACGCCTTCTGGTTTCTCAAGTACAACGGGCATGGGGACGTGCGCCTCATGAACGGGGGGCGGCAGAAGTGGGTGGAGGAAGGCCGGCCCCTGACCACGGAGGTCCCCACCTACCCCCCAGGCCGCTACGAGGTCCCCTACCGGGACGAGTCCATCCGGGCCTACCGGGACGAGGTCCTAAAGCACATCCTCCGGGTCAAGGAGGGCAAGGGGGCCCTGGTGGACGTGCGGAGCCCCGAGGAGTACCGCGGGGAACTCACCCACATGCCGGGCTACCCCCAGGAGGGGGCCCTCCGGGGGGGGCATATCCCCGGGGCCAAAAACATCCCCTGGGCCAAGGCGGTAAACCCCGACGGCACCTTCAAGAGCGCGGAGGAGCTTAGGGCCCTCTACGAACCCCTAGGGGTGACCAAGGACAAGGAGGTGGTGGTCTACTGCCGGATCGCGGAGCGCTCCAGCCACTCCTGGTTTGTCCTCAAGTACCTCCTGGGCTACCCCCGGGTGAAGAACTACGATGGCTCCTGGACGGAATGGGGCAATGCGGTGGGCGTGCCCATCGTGAAGGGAGAGGAAGAAGGCTAGGGCTCCCCGGAGGGCCTCCTCGGCCAGGCGGCGCCCCGTGGGGTATCGGCCAGGCCCCCAAGGACCGTCTCCTCTACCCCCTCCTTGAGCACATGCGCCAAGCTGGGCCAGGGCGTTCAAGGTGGCTTCAGCCTACAATGGAGACGTCTTGAGGGTCCTCATTGCGGACGACCACCCCCTTTTCCGCCTGGGCCTCCGGGCCGGCCTCGAGGGCGAGGGGCTAGAGGTGGTGGCCGAGGCGGAAAACGGCCGGGAAGCCCTGGAGCTCGCTTTGCGCCTAAGGCCCGAGGCGGTCCTCTTGGACCTCAAGATGCCGGTTATGGACGGCCTCGAGTGCAGCAAGGCCCTTCGGGAAGCGGGGTACAAGGGTCTTATCGCCCTTCTCACCACCTACCAGGAGCCCGCCCTCCGCCTCAAGGCCAAGGAGGCCGGGGCGGACGCCTACCTCTCCAAGGAGCTCACCGCCCCCGAGCTCAAAGCCCGCCTCCTCCGGGTAGCCCAAGGGGAAGAGGGCTTAGCCCTTCCTGAGCTGCCCCCCCTGACCCGGAGGGAGGAGGAGGTCCTTGGGCTCCTCTCCCAGGGGCTTTCCGCCAAGCAAATGGCCAAAGCCTTGGGGATCTCCCCGGAAACAGTCCGGGACTATCTGGAAAACCTCTACCGAAAACTGGAGGCCAAAAACCGGGTGGAGGCCCTGGAAAAGGCCAGGGCGTGGGGCCTCCTAATATCACCCCATGCAGGCACAAGCCTGCATGGGGGCCCCGATAGCAAAGCCCTGTGAGGCCTTTTGGAAAGGGGCATAAAACCCCACGCCCCCAAGGGCAACTAGGCGCCTTCCTTAGACCCCTCCTCGGTGGCCCGCTTGAGGTCCAGCTTGAGCTTGCGGCGGATCTCCCTTTCGGGAAGGTTCCGGATGAAGTATAGCTTGGCCCGGCGGGCCCGGCTCCGGCGGACAACCTCCACCTTCTCGATGAGGGGGGAGTGCATGGGGAAGATCCTTTCCACCCCCACCCCATAGCTCACCTTGCGCACGGTAAAGGAGGAGTTGTACCCGTTCCTGCGGATGCGGATCACGATGCCCTCGAAGTTTTGAACCCGGGTCCGGTTGCCCTCCTTGACCCGGTAGGCCACCCGGACGGTGTCGCCGGGGCGGAACGCGGGGAGATCGGTGCGGATGTAGCGGGACTCCACGAGCCTAAGCAATGCGCCTCGGTTCATCTTGCCTCCTCCGCCCAGAGGAACCCCCACGGGTTCACGGGCCAGTGGCCTAGTCTACCCTTCCCGGTCCATCTCCGCAAGCCAGGCCACCTCCTCCCGGGTGAGGGAGGCTTGGGCCAAAAGCTCGGGCCGCCACCTCAGGGTGCGCTCTAGGGCCTGGCGGCGCCGGAAGCGGGCCACCTCCCCGTGGTGACCGGAAAGGAGGACCTCCGGCACCCTCAGGCCCCGAAACTCCGGGGGGCGGGTGTAGGCGGGGTAGTCCAGGAGGCCCCGGGCGAAGGAGTCCTCCCGGTGGCTCTCCGGATCCCCCAAAACCCCAGGGAGAAGGCGGGCGGTGGCCTCGAGGACCGCCAAGGCCGCCACCTCCCCTCCCATGAGGACGTAATCCCCCACGGAAAGGAGGCGGGTGGCGAAGGCCTCCACCCGGGCGTCAAAGCCCTCGTAGCGGCCCGCAAGGAGGACGAGGTGGCCCTTGCCCGCAAGCTCCTCCGCCACCTTCTGGGTGAAGGGGGTTCCGCTTGGGGTGAGGAGGATGACCTCGTCTGCGGGGAGGACGGCCTCGAGGGCCATAACCGCCACGTCGGGCCGGATCACCATCCCCGCGCCCCCCCCGTAAGGGGTGTCGTCCACGGTCCGGTGCCGCCCAAGGCCAAAGTCCCGGAGGTTCACCACCTCCACCCGGATAAGCCCCTGGGCCAAGGCCCGCCCGAGGAGGGATTCCTCCAGCCAGGGGCGGATAAGGCCCGGGAAAAGGGTAAGGATGGTATAGCGCACCTTATACCCTTTGCTTTAAACTCTACGAGGACTCTTCTACCGGGGCCCCCATGCAGGCTTACGCCTTAGTCCCAAAGGCCCGGGATGGGCTCCACGAGGATCCGCCCCTCCTCCACCCGCACGTAAGGGGCCTGGAGGGGAAGGAGGCGGGTGGCCCGGTCCCGGAGCCTCTCCCCCACCCCCCGGACCACCAGGAGGTCTTGGGCCCCGGTGTCCAGGATGTCCACCACCTCCCCCACCTGCCTCTCCCCGATGAAAACGGGTAGGCCGAGGAGGGCGAAGTAGTAGTACCGGCCCTCCTCCAGGGGGGGCAGGTCCTCGGCCAGGGCGTAGACCCTAAGGCCCACCAGGGCCTCCGCGAGGTCCCGGGTCTTGACCCCAGCGAGGTGGAGGATGAGGTCCTTGCCCACCCGCCTAAGGCCCTCCACCGCCCGCCACCCCTGGCCCTCCACGTAGACCCGGGAGAGGTGGGCGATGACCTCCTCCCCGCGGAACCTAACCCCCCCGCCCAGGGCATAGGGGGCCCCTAGGCGGCCGATCTCCACCAGCCTCACCGCACCTCCACCCCCACCTTGCGCTTGGCGAAGGCCCGCACCACGGTGCGGATGGCCTCGATGACCCGCCCCTCCTTGCCGATGATCCGCCCCTTGTCCTCGGGGGCCACCTCCACCACGTAGAGCAAGCCCTCCGGGGCCCGGCGTTCGCTCACCCGCACCCGGTGGGGCTGGTCCACCACGCTCTTGGCCAGGAACTCCAAGAGGTCGGCTATCTGGGGTTGTCCTTCAGGCGCTCTACGGGCCACCGCACCCCCATGGTACCAGGGCCCCAGGCCTCACTCCTGGCGGAAAACCCCGGCCAGACGGAGGAGGCGCCGGGCGGTGTCCGTAGGCTGGGCCCCTACGGAAAGCCAGTAGCGGGCCCGTTCTACGTTCACCTTGAGCCACTCGGGGGTGGTCTTCCGAGGGTCGTAGTAGCCGAGGCCCTCGAGGTAAGCCCCATCCCGCCTCCTCCTGGCGTCGGTCACCACGATCCGGTAGTGGGGGTTGTGCTTAGAACCAAACCGGGCAAGACGGATCTTGACCATGATCTACCTCCAAAACATTCCCATGAGGCCCCGGCCCTTGCGCTTCTCCAGGGACCTCAAGAGGGCCTTGGTCTCCTCGTAGGCCTTTAGAAGCCGGTTGACCTCCTGCACGCTGGTCCCGCTGCCCTTGGCGATGCGGCGTTTCCTGGAGGCGTTGAGGATCCTCGGGTTTCGCCGCTCCTCGGGGGTCATGGAGAGGACGATGGCCTCGAGGCGCCTTAGGGCCCGCTCGTCCACCTGGAACCCCGGGGGCAAGGCCCTTTGGGCCCCGGGGAGGAGGGCGAGGAGCTCGGAGAAGGAACCCACGCGCTTGAGGCCTTGCATCTGGCGGAGGAAGTCCTCGAGGGTGATCTCCTTGGCCCGCTTGGGGGCCTCCTCCCCTAGGCCCGCCTCCCGCACCTTCTCCGCCAAGGAGGCCAGGTCCCCCATGCCCAGGATACGGCCCGCCAGGCGCTCGGGGTAGAAGGGCTCTAGCCCATCGGGCTTCTCCGAGACCCCGGCGAAGTAGATGGGCTTGCCCGTGACGTGCCGGGCGGAAAGGGCCGCCCCGCCCCGGGCATCCCCATCCAGCTTGGTGAGGATAAGGCCCGTGACCCCCACCCGCTCGTCAAAGGCCCGGGCCACCCCTAAGGCCTCCTGGCCGGTCATGGCGTCCAGCACGAGGAGGACCTCATCCGGGCGGAGGGCCTCCTTGAGGCGGAAAAGCTCCTCCATGAGGGCCTCGTCCACCTGGAGGCGGCCTGCGGTGTCCACGATCACCAGGTCCCGGGCCTCGAGGCGGGCCCGCTCCTCCACCCGGCGGCGGATGGACCCGGGGGTCTCCCCATCCAGGACCTCGAGGACCGGCACCCCCACCCGCTCCCCGAGGAGGCGGAGCTGTTCCCTGGCCGCGGGGCGCCGGGTGTCTGCGGCCACGAGGAGGGGCCTACGCCCCCGGGACTTGTAGTGGAGGGCCAGCTTGGCCGCGGTGGTGGTCTTCCCCGAACCCTGGAGGCCCACCAAAAACCAGAGGTTGCGGTCCCTTAGGGTGGGGTGGCGGACCTCCCCCCCCAAGGCCTCCCGTAGGGCCTCGTACACCGTGGCCAGGACCACCTCCGCGGGGGTGAGGCTTTCCAGGACCTTCTGGCCTAGGGCCCTTTCCCGCACGGTTTCCACGAAGGAGCGGACCACCTCGAGGTTCACGTCCGCCTCGAGGAGGGCCCGGCGGATCTCCCGCAAGGTGGCCTTGAGGTCCTCCTCGCCGATCCGGCCCCGGCCCCGGAGCCTATCCACTGCCTCCCGAAGTCTTGCCCCTAGGCGCTCAAACATGCCCCCTGGCCCTCCACGGGCCGCACCCTAGGATAGGCCCTAGGCCTTGGGGGTGTCAACCGCAGACCATGCCCCCTCTTTACGAGCTCGAGGGGCACCTTTTTTCACAAAGTGCATGCGTATAGCAATCTACTCCATGATCATCGGTAGAAAACCCCAATTTCTCATCTTCCAAATGCATAATCGCGTGCGCAAACGTCCAGGACGTGATTTTCCCCAATTTTCCTCTTCTCATAAACCACAACCCCTTGACAAATGGGAGCCGCGTGCGAAAATGGGCTTGTCAGCTCCCTCCTGAGGCCGATTCCCAGGGGGTAGAGTTGCAAAGGTTGTTAGCCCCATAGGGGATTGAAACACCTGGTTCAATGCCCCCACCAGGTAAGGGCCGTAAGGGTTGCAAAGGTTGTTAGCCCCGTAGGGGATTGATACTGTCTTGGCTGTCAAGCCACCCCCTGGCCTAGCCGGGTGGCGTAGTACTCCCTGAGCCTCCCCATCATCCACCTCAAGAGCCCGTGGGCCACAGCCACCAAAGCCTGCTTCTTCCCCTTACCCCGCTGCGGCGGGGGGGTCGGGGCGGGTGGCTACCCATCAATCCCGCGGGCGTGGGAGCCCAGAAACTTGGGCGGTAGAGCCTCCCTCGGAGGGCAAGATACATGGAACCTACCCCTGGGGTTGGAGGTCTAGCCCTCCTCCTCGAGGAGGGGCAGGCGTACCCGGAAGACGGTCCTTCCCGGGCGGCTTTCCACCTGGATCTCCCCCCCGTGGCCCCGGGCGATGGCCTGGGCGATGGCTAGGCCTAGGCCTGTGCCCCCTCCGGGCCCCCGGGCGAAGCGCTGGAAAAGCCGGGGGAGGAGCTCCTCGGGGATCCCCGGGCCCCGGTCCTCCACCTCGAGGACCGCCTGGGGGCCCTCCCGGCCCACCCGGACCTCCACCCCCTCCTGGCCTGCGGCCCGCACCGCGTTGCGGATGAGGTTCCTCAGGAGCTGCAAAAGCCGGTCCGGGTCCCCCAGGACCTCCACCCTTTCCCCCAAAACCCGCACCCCCTGTTCCCCTGCGGCCTCCTCCGCCAAGGCCAAGAGGTCCACGATATGGGGGTTGAGGTTCCGCTCCGCCTCCCCCCGGGCCAGGTCCAGAAGGTCCCCCACCAGGCGTTCCATCCTCTTGGCCGTCCTTTCTGCGGCCTCGAGGGCCTTCGGATCCCCCGGGTGGCGCCGAAGCCGGTCCAGGTGGCCAAGGAGGACGGTAAGGGGGGTCCTGAGCTCGTGGCTCACCTCCGCAAGGAAGGCCCTTTCCCGCTCCTTGGCCTCGGAGAGGGCCCGGAGGAGGCCGTTTACCCGCTCCACCATCTGCCCCACCTCGTCTTGGGGCAAGGGAAGGTCAATGGGCCGGAGATCCTCAGGCCCTCTGGTCCCCACGGCCCTGGCCGCAAGGAGGAGGGGCCGGGCGGCCAGCCGGGCGGTCAAGGAGACCAGGGCCAGGCCCAAGGGGAAGAGGAGGAGGAAGGTCTCGAGGAGGGTCTGGCGGAGGAGGTCCAGGGTGCTTCGCACCTCCTCCGTTTCCTGGGTGAGGACCAGGATCCCGTAAGGGGTGCGGATGGCCCCCGCAAGAAACCCCCTAGACCAAAAGACCTGGGGATCCGTCCCCGCCTGGGCCAAGAGGGCGGGGTCTAGGCGGTGTTCGGGCTGGGTGAGGATGAGGTCCCTTCCCCCCTCGTCGTAGAGGTGGAGGTAGATCCCTCCTGTGGTGATGAGCGCCCCGCTTTGCCCCTTGCGGTAGGCCTCGGCCACCCTTTCCAGGTCCTTGAGGAGGCCAGCCTCGAGGCGGGCCTTGAGCCGGGCCTCGGCCACCCTTTCCGCAAGGAGAAGGGTGAGGAAAAGGAGGAGAAGCCAAAGGAGGCCGAAGAGGAGGGCCAGGCGCCTACGGAAGCTAGGAGCCCTCATTTTTCCGGCGTGGGCCGGATGGCATACCCAAAGCCCCGCACGGTGCGCAGGTAGCCGTAGGCTCCTGCCTCCCTGAGCTTGGCCCGGAGGTTGGCCACGTGCACGTCCAGGGTATTGGATTCCTTGCCCAAGGGCTTACCCCAAAGCTTTTCCTCGATCTCCTCCCGGGGGAAGACCCGCCCCGGGCGGGCCATGAGGAGGCTTAGGAGCTCGAACTCCTTGGGGGAGAGGTGGACCTCCTTCCCGTTGAAAAGGACCTGGCGCTTTTTGGGGTAAAGCTCCAAAAGGCCCACGCTCAGGACCTCGCTTCCCTCCTTGTGCCTAAGCTGTACCTGGATGCGGGCGATGAGCTCCTCCGGGTGGAAGGGCTTGACCAGGTAGTCGTCCGCCCCGTCCGAGAGGAGGTGGACCTTTCTTTCCACCGCATCCTGGGCGGTGAGGACCAGGATGGGGGTGTCGTCCGTGGCCCGGATCCTCCGGGCCACCTCGGCCCCGTCCAGGTCGGGCAGGCCCAGGTCCAGGACCACCAGGTCGGGCCGGTTTTGCCGGTGCTTGAGGAGGCCCTCTATGCCCCCCTTGGCCCAGTCCACCGCGAACCCCGCCTCCTTGAGCTCGAGCTCTAGGAGGGCTGCCACCTCGGGGTCGTCCTCGATGAGGAGGATCCGCTTCACCGTCCCTCCCAAAGGCTTGCCAAGGCCAGCCGGTAGACCTCCTTAAGGCTTTGCCCCAAGGGGAAGGGGGTTTTGGGGCCCTCGGGTCCTGGTAGGAGGAGCCACACCTCCCCCTTGCTCAACACCCCCTCGTAGGTCTCCACGGGGCTATTGGGGCGGGCCACCACCAGGCGGATCCGGGTTCCCTCCTCCGGCCGCAAGGGAGGGGAGAGGGGGACGAGCCGGTTCCCCTCCACCCGCCAGGCGGCGTAGAGGACCCGGAGGTTCTCCGAGAAAAGCCGGAGCTCCGTGCCCTGGGGCAAGCTTGGGCCGAGGATGGGCCCAGGACCTGCCGCCCAGGCGGCAAGAAGGGTCCACACCAAAAGCCACCGCATCTTCCCTAATTTTAGGGGGTGGGGAAGGGAAGGGAATGGGAAGGGGCTAAAGCTCCCCTTTAGCTTCGCCTTGCGGCCAGGGCCTCGAGGCCTTCCAGGTTTAGGAGCAGGATTTTGCCATATCCCGAGCGGATGTATCCCTCACGGGTGAGCTCCCCGATCACCTTGGTCACGGTTTCCCGGACGCTTCCCACCGCGGCCGCAAGTTCGTCGTGGGTGGCGTGGAGGACCACCTTTCCCTCTTCCTCTTGGGCCAAGGGGGTTTGGGCGAGCTCGAGGAGGGCCGCGGCCATCCGGTTCTTGAGCCTCTGGTGGGCCAAGCGCTCGATGCGGAGGTACCCTTCCCTCAAGGCCGCGGAGAGGTGTTCGGCCAGGGCCTTGAGCTCTTCGGGCGAGGGGTTTGGGGGGAGGGCCTCCAGGACAACCCCTGTAACCGCCTCGGCGAAATAGTTCCGGGAAGCCCCAAAGAGGGCCTCTTCCCCAAAGAACCCTCCCGGGCGGACAAGGCGCAGGGTGAGGGCGTTGCCCTCCTCGTCCACCGCCTCGAGGCGCACCAGCCCCTCCAGGACCCGGTAGGCCCTGTCCTTGGGCCCTGGGGCCCCGGGGTAAAGGATCACCTCCCCAGGCTGGAAAGTCACCCTTTCTCGGGGTTCCACCATGGATGACCTCCTAGGGGCCAGGGTACCACGGGCCCAGGGTTTTTGTAAACCAAATTTTTGAAAAAATGGAGGAAGCCCTAAGGCCCGGATCCCGGTTCCCCTAGGCTTTCCCTGAGCCAGGCGAGGTAAGGCCCGTGCCCCTCGGCGACGGGCAGGGCCAGGATCTCCGGCACCTGGTAGGGGTGGAGCTCCAGGACCCGGGCCTTAAGCTTGGGGAAGGCCAAGGTGGTGGTCTTGGCCAGGAGGAGGACCTCCCGGTCCTCCACCACCCGCCCTTCCCAGCGGTAGATGGAGGCAAGCCCCGGCACCAGGTTGACGCAGGCCGCAAGCCCCTCCTCCACCAAGGTCCTAGCCAGCCTTTTCCCTGTTTCCTCGTCGGGGGCGGTGATGAGCACCACCTCTTCCATTAGCCCTCCTCCACCACGAAGGCGCTCGCCACCTCATCCTCCTCGGGGAGGTTCATGAGCTTAACCCCGGCCGTGGCCCTCGAGGACTGCCGGATCCCCTCCACCGAGGTGCGTAGGGCGAGCCCCCGCTTGGAGAGGAGGAGGAGGTCCTCATCCCCCCGCACCTTGAGGAGGGCGGTGAGGTGCCCCACCTTGGGGCCCACCGCGTAGGTGATCACCCCCACCCCGCCACGGCCCTGCAAGGGGTACTCCCCTAGGGGCGTCCGTTTCCCGTAACCCTTGGCGCCCACCGCGAGGAGGTCGGCTGCCTCTCCGGGTTTCACCACGACCAGGGACACCACCCGGTCCTCCCCCCGCTTGAGCCGGATCCCCGTCACCCCTTGGGTATCCCGGCCCGTGGCCCGCACCTCCTCTAGGGGGAAGCGGATGGCCATCCCCTCCCGGGTGGCCAGGAGGACCTCGTCCTCCGGGTCGGCCAGGGCCACCCCGACGAGCCGGTCCCCTTCCTGAAGGCGGATGGCGATGAGGCCCGAGGACCCCAGGTTGGCGTACTCCGCTAGGGGGGTGCGTTTCACCAGGCCCCTTTCCGTGGCGAAGACCAGGGCCCTGTCCTCCTCCAGGCTTTCCACCGCTAAGAGGGCGGCCACCCTCTCCTCCTCCCCCAGGGGAAGGAGGGCCTTCGCGTGCACCCCCCGGGCCTGGCGGCCCATCTCCGGCACCTCGTGGACCCTAAGCCGGTAGACCCGGCCCTGGTTGGTGAAAAGGAGGAGGTGGGCGTGGGCCCCCGCCACCAGGACGTGGCTCGTCTCGTCCTCGGCCCGGGCCCGGCCGGCTAGGCTGCCCTTTCCCCCCCGGCCCTGGGCCCGGTAGGCCTCCAGGGGCTGGCGTTTGAGGAAGCCCTGGGCCGTGAGGGTGAGGACCATGGGTTCGTCGGGGACCAGATCCTCGGGGGCGAAATCCTCCTCGAAGGCGGTGATAAGGGTGCGCCGGGGGTCGGCGTAGAGCTCCTTGATCCTCAGGAGGTCCCGCTTGACCTCTCCCCAAAGCTGGGCCTCGTCCTCGAGGAGGCCCCTAAGCCGGGCGATCTCCTCCTGGAGCCCTTGGTATTCCTCCTGGAGTTTGGCCCGTTCCAGGGCGACGAGGCGCTGGAGGCGCATCTCCAGGATGGCCTGGGCCTGGGCCTCGGAAAGCCCAAACCCCCCCATAAGCCCTGCCTTGGCCTCGGCCGCGTCCTTGGAGCCCCGGATGAGGGCGATGACCTCGTCCAGGTGGTCTAGCGCAAGGAGAAGCCCCTCGAGGATATGGGCCCGTTCCTCGGCCTCCCTCAGGTCAAAGAGGCTTTGGCGCCTGAGGACCTCCCGGCGGTGGTCTAGGTAGTGGCGCATGACCTCGAGGAGGGAGAGGACCTTGGGCTCGCCGTTCACGATGGCCAGGAGGTTCACGGTGAAGGAGGTCTGCAGGGCGGTGTGCTTGTAGAGGGTGTTCAACACCGCCTCGGGGTTTGCCCCCCGCTTAAGCTCGATGACGATGCGGAGGCCCTTGCGGTCGGACTCGTCCCTTAGGGCCGCGATCTCCTCCACCTTTTTGGCCTTGACCAGGCCCGCGATCTGGGCGATGAGGTTCGCCTTGTTCACCTGGTAGGGGATCTCCGTGACCACGAGGACCGGGCGGCCCCCCTTCTCCTCCACCCGCACCTTAGCCCTTAGCCTCAGGCTTCCCCGCCCCGTGGCGTAGGCCTCCCGGATCCCCTTACGGGCTAGCTTCCCTCCTGTAGGGAAGTCGGGGCCCGGCAGGTAGCCCAGGACCTCCTCGAGGGAGATGCCGGGGTTTTCGATCATGGCCACCAGGGCGTCCACCACCTCCCCGAGGTTGTGGGGGGGGAGGCTGGTGGCCATCCCTACCGCGATGCCGCTTGCCCCGTTGACCAGGAGGTTGGGCAGGGCTGCGGGGAGGACCTCGGGCTCCTTGAGGGAGCCGTCGTAGTTGGGGCGGAAGTCCACGGTCTCCTTCTCGAGGCCCTGGAGCATCTCCGCCCCCAAGGGGGAAAGGCGGGCTTCCGTGTAGCGCTGGGCCGCGGGCGGATCCCCGTCGATGGAGCCGAAGTTGCCCTGACCATCCACCAATGGGTAGCGCAGGTTCCAAGGCTGGGCAAGGCGCACCAGGGCCTCGTAGATGGCCGCGTCCCCATGGGGGTGGTACTTGCCCATGACCTCCCCCACGATCTTGGCGCTTTTCACGTGCTTGCGGTTGGGCAAGACCCCTTCCTGGTAGGCTCCGAAGAGGATCCGCCGCTGCACAGGCTTAAGGCCATCCCGGACGTCGGGCAAGGCCCGGTCTACGATGACGGACATCGCGTAGTTGATGAAGCTCTGCTTAAGCTCTTCGGTGATCTCTACGGTCTCAATCTGCGGCATAGTCCCGGCGTCTTGGCGCCATCCCCCATTATACCCTTTAGTTTTGGCTCCTGCGCTTCCAGGTTCCAAAAAAACTCCAGGGGGACTTTCTGCCGGGGCCCCCATGCGTCAGCGAAGCTACATTCTGGCGTAAACCTTCATGAGGTGGTATCGTGGGGTAAGCCTACCCAGCTCGAGGACTGACGACCATCGAGTCATCCGGCACAGTGCAGATGGTCAGGCGCGCTTTCGCAGTTTGCCACGTGCTCCCCCCGGACGGGAAACCCCTCCTCCACCTGCTGGCAATGCTCTCCCTTAACACGACACCATCGGCTATAGCGTACCGGGAGGGAAGCAGCCAGGAAGAAGTTTGGATGGTCCTGGACCTGAAAGTGCAGATGGGGTTCGCTAGAGTGCCCGGAATTGCCACACTCTCCAACTATCTGCCCCCGCTGCACCTGATCCCCAGGGCGTACTCTCACGCTTCCCCGGCGCAGGTGAGCGAGGAGGCTGTACTCGCCATTCGCATGGCGTATCACCACGTAATTGCCAATAATGCTCCAGGCTAAAGGGTCAACCATTCCTGGCCATGGGCAGTCGCGGTGGCGGTTTTGGACTGCTACCACGATACCGTCTGCCGGTGCCAACACCGGAGCCCCGAAGGCATGGTAATCCTCAACTCGCCGCCCGTCATGGCGATAGGTCTTCCCACTTTCATCAGTGATGACGAAATCGTAGGCGTAGCGCTGGCCTATGAGACCCCAAGAGTGCGAAGTGGACGCGTCTGGTCCACCATTGGCGACCCACCACACCCCCTTGAAAGGAAGGGTGTAGCTAACCTGCTGCCTGTACGCTTCTGGGGTGGGTGGGCGGAAACGGTAGCGGGCTAAGGCTACGAATTGACCGATAAGCTGGAGGAAGCCCGTTGCAAGGACAGGTGGGGAGAAGAGGCTCAAGAAACTCAACGTTAAGCTTATGGCCATCCTAGGGTACTTTCGCACTAGGACTAGCCACGTTAGCAGCAACATCAGGAAGACCAGCAAAAAGAAGCCGGTTGCAAGGTACAGGCCGAGTTTGATCGCCCAAACTTTTTGGAGTCCAGGGAAAAGGAATCCAACCAGCAAGAGGTATAGCAGCGCTAGATAGAAAACCACTCCCAACCACATGCAAGTGCCTCCTCCCGGCAAAGCCGGGTCCTCGAGTGGTGCCTCGGTGACGATCGCATTGTTCTACGATTGCAATGGAGCAGGATTCACCCTGACAGGTTCCTGCCGTGACGAATACCCGGTGGTCTGCCAGCCATAGGCTAAGGGGTTAGAGACTGTCGTAAAACCCCCCCACAAGGGACTAAGCGGCCCTAGCCAGCCGCCTCACCAGCAAACGTATCATGCCCAGATACATCCAAGCCTCCGTCACCTCAGGATGGTACTCGTAATCCTTCCCCAACCTCCGGTTCCGCCCCAACCAAGCAAAGGTCCGCTCCCCACCTTTCCACCCCACCTGTCGTGCTCACCCTCCGGATGGACAAAGGTCTTCAAGAGACGACCTCCCGTGTCCGTCAGGATCTGCCTCTTTCTCCCCTTCACCTGCAAGCTACGGGCTAAGCCCGTGACCTTCGCCCCGTCGTTTCCCCGGGGCCCCCTCCTTCCGTGGTCTTGACGGACTGGCTGTCTAGGACCAAGGCGCTTGGGGAAGCATGCCTCCCCTCTCGCTCCCGGTCCAGGCGGGCCAGGGCTTGGGCAGCCCTCTCCCAGACCCCCTCCTTCTGCCACTTGCGGAAGTAGTGGTAGACCGTAGACCAGTGGGGCAGGTCGTGAGGCATCGCCCGCCACTTGATGCCGTTTTGCAGGACGTAGAGTATGGCGTTCACTATCTCCCTCCTGGGCACCTTGGCGGGTCGGCCGCCGGGTTTGGGGGCGGGGATCAAGGGTTCCAGGATGGCCCACTCCTCGTCGGTCAAATCGCTGGGGTAAGGTCTACGTGTAGCGTTCACCCCTCGAGTATAGCAGACTTTTACATCGGGTATGGCAGACTTTTACAACATTCCCTTAGTCCAACCTAAAAAGGTTAAACCCCCGCCATCGGCGAGGGGGTGAAAGGGTGGCTGGCCGCCTAACCCTTGCCTACCCGGGCCAAGACCAGGCGGCTTACCTCCTTGAGGGTTTCCATGACCCCTTTGCCCTCGGTGGCTACCGCTTCGAAAACGGGGAAACGGCCTTCGGGGTCCACCACTGCCCGCACCATGTCCACAGGTAGGGCTTCTGGGAGGTCGCGCTTGTTGACCTGTAACACGAGGGGAACATCCTCTAGGGTAAGGCCGTACTCTGCAAGGTTTTCCCGCAGGTTGCGCATGCTCTCTGCGTTGGCCCTCAGGCGGTTGGGGGATGAATCGGCCACGAAGACGATCCCGTCCACCCCCCTTAGGATGAGCTTGCGGCTGGCGTTGTAGAAGATCTGGCCCGGAGTGGTGTAGAGGTGGAAGCGGGTTTTAAACCCCTGCACCTCGCCTAGGTCCAGGGGGAGGAAGTCGAAAAAGAGGGTCCGCTCGTCTTCCGTGGCAATGGAAACCATCTCCCCTCGCCGCTCTTTGGGCACGCGTTCGTAAACCCACTTGAGGTTGGTGGTCTTGCCGGCAAGCCCGGGCCCATAGTAGACGATTTTGAAGTTGATCTCCCGGTTGGCGAAGTTAATGGTGCTCATTTAGTTGGTGTCGCCGAAAATTTGGTCTAGTCGGAGGCTTGCCTCCTTGTGGTATCGGCTGTCTATGGCCAGCCTTGGGGGGTTAGCCAGGCTTTTCTCCAGAAGATGGGCTAGGGTTTCGGCTGCCCGTTTGCCGTGGAGCTTCACCTTGCCCAGGGGGGCGGTCTCGTCGAAGATGAGGAGGAGAAGGGCGTAGGGTCCGGCTTCGTCCACGTAAAGTCCCATCCTTTCCCCTTGGTGGATGATCTCCTGGAAGCGCGCCTCGCCTAAGAGCTGGGCCAGGGCCTGGGTCGCTGCGGCGTGGCTTGCGGCCAAGGTGGCCAGGGTGTCCAAGGGGGGCGGTTTAGGGGCCCAGAGGGCTTCCTTGTGGGCTAGGACGAAGCCCTTCCGGTCCACCAAGAGGGCGTACCGTCCGCCCGTTTCCCCTAGGGTTTCCTCCAGGGCCCGAAGGGCCTCCTCGTACAGCTCGCCATAGAGGATTAAGGTGGGCTCTACCATTGTATCCTTACTATAGCATTAGGCGACCCTTTGCAAAAAGCCAGGGCCCGTTTGGCCACCACCCCTCCCCTAAGCGCAGAGCAAATGCCATACAGGCCTGCACGGGGGCCTTGGGAAGTCCCTGCGGTCTTTTTGGGAACCTGAAAGCGCGGTAAAACCAACCCGCAGAGGCCCGGGCCAGGCTGGACTTCCGACCCAGGAGGGGACCCCCCTTCTCCTCAAGGCTGGCCTCGAGGCCCAGGGCTTTGCCGGAGGGCCTTGGAACGCGCCGGGCAAGCCCATGCACCCTGGGGGCGCCTGCGGTGGTTCTGGTCCTCCTCTACCTTTTGGGGCTTTATTGTCTCTGGTATGGCCCTCATCTTTGGAGAAACCCAAACCCCCTACGAGGAGGCCCGGGTGGTGATCCTGCCCGTGCCCTACGACCTTTCCCTTTCCTTCCTGCCCGGGGCCCGGCGGGGCCCGGAGGCCATCCTCCTCGCAAGCCGGGAGCTTGAACCCTTCCTCCTGGAGCTCGAGGTGGCCCCCGAGGCGGTGGGGATCCACGCCGCGGATCCCGTCCCCTGGGTGGCGGGAAGCGCGGAGGAGAGCCACCGCCTGATCCGCGAGGCGGCCCTCGCCCACCTCCGGGCGGGGAAGTTCCTGGTGGCCCTCGGCGGGGACCACTCCATCACCTACCCCCTGGCCATGGCCCACCGGGAGGCCTTGGGGGAGTTCTCCCTCCTCCACGTGGACGCCCACGCCGACCTCTACCCCGAGTGGCAGGGGTCCATCTACTCCCATGCCTCCCCCTTCTACCGGCTCCTCCAGGAGGGCTTTCCCCTGGTCCAGGTGGGGATCCGGGCCCTGGACCGGGAGGGTCTGGACCTGGTCCGGGCCCGAGGGGTAGCCCTTTTCCCCGCCCACCGGATCCACAAGGAGGGCCTGCCCCTGGGGGCCATCCTCGAGGCCTTGGGCCCCCGGGTCTACGTGAGCCTGGACTTCGACGTCCTGGACCCCTCCCTCATGCCCAGCGTGGGCACCCCCCTCCCGGGGGGGCTTACCTACCGGCAGGTGGTGGACCTCCTGGAGGCCGTTTTCCGGGAGAAGGAGGTGGTGGGGATGGACTTCGTGGAGCTTTCCCCCAACGGCCAGTTCCACGCGGAGATGACCGCGGCCCAGCTCGTCTACCACGCCATCGGTCTCAAGGGGCTGCAGGCAGGCTGGCTCCGGCCCGAGGCCACACCCGGCCCCCACCCGGGGCCTTAGGCTTGGGAGGCTTCCGCGTGGAGCGCACCCTGGAGGACCGTCCCCGCTTCGCCCGGGTCCAGTTTTCCCAGAGGGGTTCCGGGTCCACGGCTTCGCCAACCTGCAGAGGGCCCTTCCCGGTGGTGGTTCTCCATACGTGGAGCCGGGCCGCTACCGCCTCCTCTACACCACCCCCTACGCCGACTTCCTGGCGGGACGGGGTCTTCTCGTCCTCCACCCCAATTACCAGGGCCATCCCCCCTCGGAGGGCCCCCCGGCCCGGGGCCTCCGCCACCCTTATGCCGTGGACGTGCTGAACCTGCTCGCCGAGGTGCGAAAGGGGGTCTTCCCCCAGGCGGATCCCGCCCGCATCGCCCTCTTCGGCCACTCCACGGGGGGCGGCGTGGCCCAGCTCGTGAGCCTGGTGGACCCCCCCTTAAGGGGCGTGGTCCTCTAGCGGGGACGAGCGGATCCGCTACTGGTCGGGCGGTGCCCGGGGAGGGGAGCTTTTCATACCGCCCCATGCGGGCGCAAGCCCGCATGGGGACCCCGGTAGAAAGTCCCCGTGGAGTTTTTTTGGAACCTGGAAGCACAGGAACCAAAAGTAAAGGGCATCACCTTGCCCCCTGAGGTCCTTGAGCGGGCCTCCGCCTGGACCTATCTGGCGGAGCTTTCCGTGCCCTACAGCGTCCACCACGGCCTTTACGATGCCCAGGTGACCCGGGGGTGGTCCTTTGAGCTTTGCCAGAGGCTCAAGGCCCTTAAGAAGCCCGTGGAGTGCTTTTCCTACCCCGGGGGCCACCTCTTCCGGGGGGAGGTGGACCAGGCCTTTCGCCAAAGGGCGTTTTCCTTCCTCCTTCGGGCCTTGCGCTAGGCTTTAGGGGATGGAGGCGTTTTTGGGGAACCTTCCCGCCCTTTTCTTGGCCTTGGCCTTTGGGTCTTTGGTCTTCGGGGTCCTAGCCCGCCTCCTGGGGGCCCGGGGAGGGGGGTGGTTTTTCCTCCTTGGGGCCCTTTTCCTCCTCCTCGCCCTTTGGGCCCGCCTGGGGTAGAATGGCCCCCCGTGGCCAAGCGCGTGGTTTCCGTCTCCTTGGGCTCTAGCCGCCGGGATTCCGTGGCCGAGGTGGAGGTTTTAGGGGAGAGGATCGTCCTGGAAAGGCGGGGCACGGACGGGGATCTGGCCAAGGCCATTGCCCTCATCCGGGCTTTGGATGGGGAGGTAGACGCCATCGGCCTCGGGGGCATCGACCTCTATTTGGTGGCGGGGGGAAGACGCTATGCCATCCGGGACGCCCTAAGGCTCAAGGAGGCGGCCAAGAGGACCCCGGTGGTGGATGGCTCAGGCCTCAAGCACACCTTGGAGCGCCGTGCGGTGGCGGAGCTCGCCTCCTTGATCCCTTGGCGGGAGACCAAGGTGCTCCTCCCCGCGGCCGTGGACCGTTTTGGCCTGGCGGAGGCCCTGGCGGAGGCTGGGGCCAAGGCCCTCTATGGGGATCTCATCTTCGCCCTGGGGCTTCCCATTCCCCTATACAGCCTTTCCCTCCTGCAGAAACTCGCCTACCTCCTCCTGCCCCTCCTTACCCGGTTGCCCTTCCACCTCCTCTACCCCACGGGGGAAAAGCAGGAGCAGGTGGTGGAGGACTGGCGGAGCCGGTACTACCTTTGGGCGGACCTTGTGGCCGGGGACTGGCACTATATCCGCCGCCACATGCCTAAGGACATGCAGGGGAAGACGGTCCTCACCAACACCACCACCCCTGAGGACCTGGAGTTCCTTAAGGCCCGCAAGGTGGCCCGCCTCATCACCACCACCCCGCGCCTAGGTGGGCGGAGCTTTGGCACCAACGTGATGGAGGCCCTCCTTGTGGCCCTTGCGGGACGGGAGCTTTCGGAAGGGGATTACCTCCGGTATATTGACCTCCTAGGGCTTAAGCCCCAGGTTGTGGAGCTAGAGGAGGTGGCATGATCAGCGTAACGGACCTGAGGCCAGGCACCAAGGTCAAGCTGGAAGGAGGCCTTTACGAGTGCATCGAGTACCAGCACCAGAAGCTGGGCCGGGGCGGGGCCAAGGTGGTGGCCAAGTTCAAGAACCTAGAGACGGGGGCCACCCTCGAGCGGACCTTCCATTCGGGGGAAAGGCTCGAGGAGATCTACGTGGAGACCCGGGAGCTCCAGTACCTCTACCCGGAGGGAGAAGACCTGGTCTTTATGGACCTCGAGACCTACGAGCAGTTCCACCTGCCTAGGGCCCAGGTGGAGGCCGCCCGTTTCCTCAAGGAGGGGATGACCGTCCTCGGGGACATGTACGAGGGGAGGCCCTTGAAGATCACCCCCCCTACGGTGGTGGAGCTCAAGGTGGTGGATACCCCCCCTGGGGTGCGGGGGGACACGGTCTCTGGGGGCAGCAAACCCGCCACCTTGGAGACGGGGGCCGTAGTCCAGGTGCCCCTTTTCGTGGAGCCTGGGGACGTGGTCAAGGTGGACACCCGGACCGGGGAGTACGTGGGCCGGGCCTGAGGTGGTTATGACCCCCAAGGAGCTTAGGCAGATCCTCCAGGCCATGGTGGAGCACGGGGTCCAGGAACTGAACCTCGAGACCCCCGACTACAAGCTCTCCGTCCGCCGGGGTGGGGATGGGGGAGCCCCTTCCCCGGTCCTCCAGCCTCCCCTGGCCGCTACGCCCTCACCTTCCCCCCCTCCTCCCCTGCCCGAGCCCGAGGCCAAGGCGGAGGACTGCCCCCGGTGCGTGGAGATCAAGGCCCCCATCGTGGGCACCTTTTACCGCGCCCCGGCCCCCGACGCCCCGCCCTACGTGGAGGTGGGTAGCCGGGTGGAGAAGGGGCAGGTCCTTTGCATCATCGAGGCCATGAAGCTCATGAACGAGATCGAGTCCGAGGTTTCGGGCATCGTCCGGAAGATCCTGGTGCAAAACGGGGAACCCGTGGAGTACGGCCAGCCCCTTTTCCTCATCGAGCCCCTATGAGGAAGGTCCTCATCGCCAACCGGGGGGAGATCGCCCTTAGGATCATCCGGGCTGCCCGGGAGCTCGGGATCAAGACGGTGGTGGCCCACTCCACCGCGGACGAAAAAAGCCTCCCCGTGCTCCTTGCGGACGAGGCCATCTGCATTGGGCCTCCCCCTTCGGGGCAGAGCTACCTCAACATCCCCAACCTCCTCTCCGCGGCCATCGTGACCGGGGCGGACGCCATCCACCCGGGGTACGGCTTCCTGGCGGAAAACGCCCTTTTTGCGGAGATCTGCCGGGAGCACGGGATCACCTTCATCGGCCCCACCCCGGAGAACATGCGGGCCTTGGGGGATAAGGCCACGGCCCGCCTTCTGGCCAAGGAGGCCGGGGTGCCCACCGTTCCCGGCACGGACATCATCCAAAGCCCCGAGGAGGCCAAGAGGGCGGCCGCGGAGATGGGCTATCCGGTGATCCTCAAGGCCGCGGCCGGAGGTGGGGGCCGGGGGATGCGGGTGGTCCATAGGGAGGAGGACCTGGAAAGGGCCCTGGCCCAGGCCCAGGAGGAGGCCCGGGCCGCTTTTGGTAATCCCGCGGTCTACCTGGAGAAGTACATCGAGGAGCCCCGTCACATCGAGGTCCAGGTCCTGGGGGATGGGGAGAGGGTGGTGCACCTTTGGGAAAGGGACTGTTCCATCCAAAGGCGCCACCAAAAGCTCCTGGAAGAGGCCCCAAGCACCCTGCCCCATGAGACCCGCAAGGCCATCGCCGAGGCCGCGGTGCGCCTGGCCGCCCACGTGGGGTACGTCTCCGCGGGTACCCTGGAGTTCTTGGTGGACAAGGGGGGGAACTTCTACTTCATCGAGATGAATACCCGCATCCAGGTGGAGCATCCCGTGACGGAGATGGTCACGGGGATCGACCTGGTCCAGGCCCAGTTCCGCATCGCCATGGGGGAAGGGCTTTGGTTTTCCCAGGAGGCGGTGGAGGTCCGGGGGCATGCCCTCGAGGTGCGGGTCAACGCGGAGGATCCCGAGAAGGGTTTCCGTCCCGCGGTGGGCAAGGTGGAGACCCTGCACTTCCCGGGGGGCCCGGGCATCCGGGTGGATAGCCACCTCTACGCGGGCTACGAGATCCCTCCCCACTACGATAGCCTCCTCGCCAAGATCATCGCCTGGGCCCCTACCCGGGAGGAGGCCATCCGCCGCATGGAGCGGGCCTTGGGGGAGACGGTGATCGAGGGGCCGGGGATCAAGACTACCATCCCCTTCCACCAGAAGGTCTTGCAAAACGCCTTTTTCCGCCGGGGGGAGGTCTACACCAACTTCGTGGCCCGGCGGGTGGAGTAGACTGGGCCCGTGAGGGGTAGCCTGGGAGCCAAGGGGGAAGCCCATGCGCAGGCGGGCTAGGGAGGTGGCCATGTGGGCCCTCTTCGCCCATACCCTGGGGGGGATGGACCTGGAGGCGGCCTTTGGGCACGCCCTAGGGGAGATCGGGGGCGAGGAGGACCCTTATGGGGACCCCTTGGACCCTGAGGCCATCGCCTTTGCCCGGCGTCTCCTCGAGGGGTACGCGGCCCATCGGGAGGAGGTAGACCAGGTCCTCAAGGAGACCGTGGAAGGGTGGGATTTCGCCCAGATGTCCAAGACGGACCTTACCGTGCTCAGGCTTGCGGTGTACGAGATGCTCTACGAACCTACCCCCATCCCTCCCCTCATCGAGGTGGCGGTGAAGATCGCCAACCGCTACGGGGGGGAACACTCCAAGGCCTTTGTGAACGGGGTCTTGGCCCGGGTGTACCGCCGGATCGAGGGGGGGGATCTCCGGACCGTACCCAAGGAGGCCTAGGTGGGGGCCCGGCTTCTTCCCGGCCACGAGGCGGCCCAGGGGGTGTACGCGGAGATCCGGGCCCGGCTTGCCGCCCTGCCCTTTACCCCAACCCTCCGGGTGATCCGGCTTGGGGAGGATCCCGCCTCCATAGCCTACGTGCGCCTCAAGGACCGGAAGGCCCGGGAGCTCGGCTTCCGAAGCCAGGTGGAGGTTTACCCTGAGGACTTCCCCGAGGAGGGCCTCCTCCAGAGGATCGCAGAGCTCAACGCCGACCCCGAGGTAGACGGGATCCTGGTCCAGCTTCCCCTTCCCAAGGGGATCCGCACGGAAAGGGTCCTCGAGGCCATCCACCCCCTTAAGGACGTGGATGGCTTCCACCCCCTTAACGTGGGCCGGCTTTGGAGCGGGGGGGAAGGGCTTTTCCCCTGCACCCCCTTGGGGATCCTCCGCCTCCTCCGGCACCATGGGGTGGAGATCCGGGGGCGGCGGGCGGTGGTCCTCGGCCGCTCCAACATCGTGGGCAAGCCCTTGGCGGCCCTCCTCCTCCGGGAGGACGCCACGGTGACCCTGGTCCACTCCCAGACCCCAGACCCTGGGGCTTTGGCCCGGGAGGCGGACCTCCTCCTGGTGGCCGTGGGCCGGCCCCACCTGGTGCCCAAGGCCTGGGTGAAGCCGGGAGCGGTGGTGGTGGACGTGGGGATCAACCGCGTGGGGGGAAGGCTCCTTGGGGACGTGCACCCCGAGGTGGCGGAGGTGGCCCAAGCCCTTACCCCCGTGCCCGGGGGGGTGGGCCCCATGACCGTGGCCATGCTCATGCACAACACCCTGAAGGCCGCCCTTTTGAGGCGTTATGGAGCTGCTCTCTAACGACCTCTTCTGGACGGCCCTTTTGGCCAACCTTATCGCCCAGACCCTTAAGCTTCTCATCCACTACTTCCTGGAGGGCCGGTTCCAGTGGGGCCGTTTCCTGGAGACCGGGGGGATGCCCTCCACCCACGCGGCCACGGTGAGCGCCTTGGCCATAGGGGTAGGGCTAAGGGATGGCTTCGATAGCCACCTGTTTGCCGTGGCCGCGGTGTTTGCCCTGGTGGTCATGTACGACGCCACGGGGATCCGGCGGGCGGCAGGCCTTCACGCCCAGCTCCTCAACCAGCTGGTCCAGGAGTTCCGGAAGCTCTCCCAAGGGGGGCCCATCGCCGAGCCCCTGAAGGAGCTCCTCGGCCACACCTACCTCGAGGTCCTGGTGGGGGCGCTGCTTGGGGCCTCGGTGGCCCTGGGCGCCTTCCACCTCTTTGGGGGAGGCTAGTTTTGCCCCGGGGGGTTGGCCTAATTATACTTGGTATAAAGGAGGCGGGATGCTCACCCTAGGGGAGAAGCTGCTCTTTATCCTCCTGGCCGCGGTAAGCCTCTATTTCGCCTACGTGGGCTTTGCCCGGGTGTATCGGGCCGTGCGCCGGGGGCAGCCGGTGGAGGCGGAGCGCCTGCAAAACCTTCCCGGGCGGGTGGGGAGGGCCATCTGGCTCACCCTAACCCAGCGGACGGTCTTCAAGCGGAGGCCTTGGGTTTCCCTTCTCCACGCCTTCGTGTTTTACGGCTTCGTCTACTACCTCCTGGTGAACCTGGTGGACCTCCTCCAGGGGTTTTTCCCCTTTAGGGCCCAAGGGGGCCTCTGGGATCCCTTCAACCTCCTTGGGGACCTCCTTACGGCCTTAATCCTCGTGGGGATCCTAGGGCTTATGCTCCGGCGCTACCTCCTAAGGCCTAAGGACTTCACCTGGAACCCCAAGGTGCCCCTACACGAAAGGGTGCGGGAGGGGATCCCCCGGGACTCGGCCATCGTGGGGGCCTTCATCGCCTTCCACGTGGGTAGCCGCCTCCTCCACCAGGCCGCCTACCTCGCAGAGGCGGGGCCCGACCCCTACCAGCCCGTGGCCAGCCTCCTGGCCCAGGGGCTTATGGGCCTTGGCCCTGGGGCCCTGACCCTCATGGAGCACCTCTTCTGGTGGGGGGCCATGGGCTCCATCCTCCTTTTCCTCCCCTACTTTCCCCGGAGCAAGCACATCCACCTCTTCCTGGCCCCCATCAACCTCGCCCTCCGCAAGGAGGTCCCGGGGGCCTTGGCCCCTTTGGACCTCGAGGGGGAGCGCTTTGGGGCGGAAAGGCTCGAGGATTTCTCCTGGAAGCGCCTCCTCGACGCTTACGCCTGCATCATGTGCAACCGCTGCCAAGAGGCCTGCCCCGCCTACGCCACGGGCAAGGCCTTGTCCCCCGCGGCCATCCTCATCTCCGAGCGCTACGAGCTCAATGCCATCCTTCCCCGCTTCGCCCAAGGGGAGGAAAGCCCAAGGCCCCTCATGGCCTTTGCCCTAAACGAGGAGGCCCTTTGGGCCTGCACCACCTGCATGGCCTGCGTGGAGGTCTGCCCCGTGGGCAATGAGCCCATGCTCCACATCCTGGACGTGCGCCGGGCCAAGGTCCTCATGGAGGGGGATTTCCCCGCCCAGCTCCAAAACGCCTTCCGGGGCATGGAGCGCTCGGGCAACCCCTGGGGCATCGGCCAGGATAGGCGCTTGGACTGGGCCCAAGGCCTTTCCGTGCCCACGGTGGAGGAGAAGCCCCATCCCGAGGTCCTCTACTGGGTGGGCTGCGCGGCGAGCTACGATCCCCGGGCCCAGCGGATCGCCCGGAGCATGGTCCAGATCCTCAACGCCGCGGGGGTGGACTGGGCGGTTTTGGGGAGGCGGGAAAGGTGCACGGGGGATGTGGCCCGCCGGGCGGGAAACGAGTACCTCTTCTTCCAGCTCGCCACGGAGAACGTGGAGACCCTAAACGGGGTAGCCCCTAAGACCATCCTCACCACCTGCCCCCACTGCCTCCACACCCTGAAAAACGAGTACCCGGCCTTTGGGGGGCACTACCGGGTGGTCCACCACTCGGAGTTCATCGCCGAGCTCCTCAAGGAGGGCCGCCTCCGGCTTAAGGGCGGGACGGGAAGGGTGGTCTTCCACGACCCCTGCTACCTCGGGCGCCACAACGGGGTTTACGAGGCCCCGCGCGAGGCCTTGAGGGGTCTCCGCCTCGAGGTCTTGGACCCCCCGAGGAACCGGGAGGGAAGCTTCTGCTGTGGGGCGGGCGGGGCCCAGTTTTGGAAGGAGGAGGAGCCCGGGGCCATGCGGGTTTCCCAAAACCGCTACGGGGAACTTAAGGCCACGGGGGCCCAGACCATCGCCACGGGCTGCCCCTTCTGCATGGCCATGTTCAACGCGGAGGCTACCCAGGACGAAAACCCGCCCCAGGTGTTGGACCTCGCCGAGCTTGTGGCCCAGGGCCTTTCCGCCTAGGCTTGGCCCTGGGCCTTGGCGTTTAGCGGGCCGCCAGGGAGGCCAAGAACTCCTTGTTGTTTTTGGTCTTGGCCAAGCGGGTAAGGAGCATCTCCATGGCCTCTGCGGGGTCCATGTCCGCGAGGACCTTCCTGAGGAGCCACATCTTGTGGGCCACCTCCTCCCCAAGGAGGAGTTCCTCCCTGCGGGTGCCGGACTTTAGGATGTCGATGGCCGGGAAGATCCGGCGCTCCTCGAGGCGGCGGGAGAGGTGGAGCTCCATGTTCCCCGTGCCCTTGAACTCCTCGAAGATCACGTCGTCCATGCGGCTTCCCGTCTCCACGAGGGCGGTGGCCAATATGGTGAGGCTTCCCCCTCCCCGGATGTTCCGGGCCGCCCCCAGGAAGCGCTTGGGGAAGTAGAGGGCCGCGGAGTCCAGCCCCCCGGAGAGGGTGCGGCCCGTAGGGGGGGTGACCAGGTTGTTGGCCCGGGCCAGGCGGGTGAGGGAGTCCAGGAGGATCATCACGTGCCCTCCCTCCTCCACGATGCGCTTGGCCCGTTCGTGGACGAACTCCGCCACCCGGATGTGGTTTTGCGGGGGTTCGTCAAAGGTGCTGGCGATGACCTCCGCCCCGTGGACGCTCTCCCGGAAGTCCGTAACCTCCTCGGGCCTTTCGTCGATGAGGAGGACGATGACCTTGATCTCGGGCTCGTTTTTGAGGACGGCGTTGGCGATCTTCTTGAGCAAGGTGGTCTTCCCGGCTTTGGGCGGGGCCACGATGAGCCCCCGCTGCCCGCGGCCTATGGGGGCGAGGAGGTCGATGACCCGGGTGGAAAGCTCCTCCGGGGTGGTCTCGAGGCGGATCTGGCGGTCGGGGAACTGGGGGATGAGTTCGTCGAAGCGGGGCCGGTTCTTGGCCGCCTCGGGGTCTAGGTCGTTGACCGCCTCCACCTTGAGGAGGGTGCCATAGCGCTCGTTCTCCCTGGGGGGGCGGGCTTGGCCTACGATGTAGTCCCCGCTCCTTAAGGCGTACTGTCGGATAAGCCCTGCGGAGACGATGGCCACCCGGGACTCCAGGTTGTAGAGGTTTTCGTTGAGGAAACCGTAGCCGTCGGGGCCGATCTCCAGGTAACCCTTCACCAGCGTCAGGCCTTCGCCCTGGGTCTGCCGCTCCAGGAGGGCCATGATGAGCTGGTCCTTCTTCATGCGCTTGTACCCCTCGATGCCCATCTCCTGGGCCAAGAGGTGGAGCTCGGGCAGGATCTTGGCCGCAAGCTCCTGGTAGGAAAGGGGGGTTTCGGGTAGGGGGTTTTTCTTCCTCATGGTTGCACCTTCTTCCAGTCCTCCATAAAGCGCTTGAGGCCGAGGTCCGTAAGGGGGTGTCGGAGGAGGCCCTTGAAGATGGGGTAGGGCAGGGTGGCGATGTCCGCGCCCAAGAGGGCGGCCTCCACCACGTGCCGGGGGTGGCGGATGGAGGCCGCGATGACCTTGACCGGAAGGTCATGGGCCTGGACCAGCTCCACGATCTCCCGCAGGACCTCCTTGCCCTCCCAGGCGATATCGTCCACCCGGCCGAGGAAGGGGGAGAGGTAGGCCGCCCCGGATCGGGCCGCGAGGAGGGCTTGCCCTGCGGAGAAGATCAGGGTCATGTTGACCTTGATCCCTTCCCCGCTAAGCCGCCGGCAGGCCTTGAGGCCCTCTTCCGTGGCGGGCAGCTTGACCACGATCTGGGGGTGGATCCCGGCAAGCCGCCTTCCCTCCGCCACCATGGCCTCGGCCTCCAGGGCCGTCACCTCCGCAGAGACCGGCCCTCGGACGGTTTCCGCAAGGGCGCGCAGGTGGGCCTCCAGGGCCTCGGGGGTGGGTTTTTCCCCCTTTTCCAGGAAAGCCTTGGCCACCAGGGTGGGGTTGGTGGTTACCCCAGAAAGCACGCCCCAGGCGGCGATTTCCCGTACCTCCTCTAGGTGGGCCGTGTCCAAGTAGAGCTCCATAGGCTGCTCCTTTTTTCACAAAGGGGAAACCTTAGGGCTTAAGCCTTACTCTAGCAGGAAGGGAGAGGTTGTCAAGAGGAAGAGGGGGCTGCTAGCATGGGCTTAGCCGCCAAGGGGGGATTCTACCCCAGGGCGGAGGGTTTGTAAAGGCGAGGATGGGGAGAGTACCCCTGCCCAAAAGCCCCAAGCGAGCCGGGGAGGGTGGGAGCCCGGTGGTGAGGGCAGGCTTGGGAAGATCGCCCCGGAGCCGCGGGAGGAAAGGGCCTTAGGGCCCGAGTAATGCCCGCCGGGTGGCGCCCGTCATCGCGCCAAAGAGGGCCTAGGGGAAAACCCCTAGGAAGCGCGGTGGTACCGCGGAGGCCCTTAGGGCTTTCGTCCGCGCCGAAAGGCGCGGGCTTTCTTTAGGAGGGGGTATGTTCAAGGAGGTAGGCGAGCCCGACTTTCCCAGGCTGGAGGAGGAGGTACTGGCCTTTTGGAAACGGGAGGGGATCTTCGAGAAGAGCGTGGAAAGGCGCCGGGGTGGGCCCCAGTACACCCTTTACGAGGGGCCGCCCACGGCCAACGGCCTTCCCCACGTGGGCCACGCCCAGGCCCGTAGCTACAAGGACCTCTTCCCCCGCTACAAGACCATGCGGGGCTACTACGTGCCCCGCCGGGCGGGATGGGATACCCATGGGCTGCCCGTAGAGCTCGAGGTGGAGAAGAAGCTCGGCCTCAAGAACAAGAGGGAGATCGAGGCCTACGGGATCGAGCGCTTCAACCAGGCCTGCCGGGAGTCCGTCTTCGCCTACGAGAAGGAGTGGGAGGCCTTCACGGAGAGGATAGGGTACTGGGTGGACCTTAAGGGGGCTTACGCCACCTTGGAGCCCACCTACATCGAGAGCATCTGGTGGAGCCTCAAGAACCTCTTCGACCGGGGCCTCCTCTACCGGGACCACAAGGTGGTCCCCTACTGCCCCCGCTGCGGCACCCCCCTTTCCTCCCACGAGGTGGCCTTGGGCTACAAGGAGATCCAGGACCCCTCGGTCTACGTCCGCTTCCCCCTCAAGGAACCGGGACGCCTAGGCCTAGAGAGGGCGAGCCTCCTCATCTGGACCACCACCCCTTGGACCCTTCCCGGGAACGTGGCCGCGGCCCTGCACCCCGACTACACCTATGGGGCCTTCCCCTGGGAGGGGGAGGTCCTTTTGGCGGAGGAGGGCCTGGGCCGGGCCCTTTTGGGGGTGGAACCCGTCCGGACCTTCCTGGGCCGGGAGCTTAAGGGCCTGGCCTACGAGCCCCCCTACCCCCAGCCCCTGGAGAAGGGCTACTTTACCGTGCTCGCGGAGTACGTGACCCGGGAGGAGGGCACGGGCATCGTCCACCAGGCCCCGGCCTTTGGGGCTGAGGACCTGGAGACCGCCCGGGCCTATGGCCTTCCCATGCTCAAAACCGTGGACGAGGAGGGGAAGCTCACCGTGCCTCCTTTCGCGGGGCAGTTTTTCCGGGAGGCCAACCGGGCCATCCTGAAGGACCTAAGGGCCCGGGGTTTCCTCTTTAGGGAGGAAACCTACCGCCACAACTACCCCCACTGCTGGCGTTGCTCCACCCCCCTCATGTACTACGCCACCGAGACCTGGTTTATCCGGAACACCCTGTTCAAGGAGCGGCTCCTCGAGAAGAACGGGGAGATCCGGTGGGTTCCCCCCCATATCCGGGAAGGCCGCTACGGGGAGTGGTTGCGGAACCTGGTGGACTGGGCCCTTTCCCGCAACCGCTACTGGGGTACCCCCCTGCCCATTTGGGTGTGCGAAGCCTGCGGGAAGGAGGAGGCCATCGGGAGCCTGGCTGAGCTTAGGGCCCGGGCCCTCGAGCCCTTGCCCGAGCCCTTTGACCCCCACCGCCCCTATGTGGACCGGGTGGAGCTCGCCTGTGCGTGTGGGGGCAGGATGCGGCGGGTGCCCTACGTCATCGACGTTTGGTACGACTCGGGGGCCATGCCCTTTGCCTCCCTGCACTATCCTTTCGAGAACGGGGATGCCTTCCAAAAGGGTTTCCCTGCGGACTTCATCGCCGAGGGCATCGACCAAACCCGGGGCTGGTTCAACTCCTTGCACCAGCTTGGGGTGCTCCTTTTCGACTCCATCGCCTTCAAGAACGTGATCTGCCACGGGCTCATCCTGGACGAGAAGGGCCAGAAGATGTCCAAGTCCAAGGGCAACGTGGTGGACCCCTGGGAGATCCTCCGGGCCTTTGGGGCGGACGCCTTGCGCTTTTACATCTACGTCTCCGCTCCTCCCGAGGCGGACCGGCGTTTTGGGCCCAACCTGGTGCGGGAGGTGGTCCGGGACTACTTCCTCACCCTGTGGAACGTGTATAGCTTTTTCGTCACCTACGCCAACCTGGACCGGCCCCGCCTCCAGGATCCCCCACCCCCTGGGGCCCGCCCCGAGATGGACCGCTGGCTTTTGGCCCGGCTCCAGGACCTGATCGAGAGGGTGACCGCGGCCCTCGAGGCCTACGACCCCACCACCTCCGCCCGGGCCCTCCGCGACTTCGTGGTGGAGGACCTCTCCCAGTGGTACGTGCGCCGTAACCGCCGGCGCTTCTGGAAAAACGAGGACCCAGGGGACCGGGAGGCGGCCTACGCCACCCTCTACGAGGCCTTGGTCACCCTGGCCAAGCTCATGGCCCCCTTCACCCCCTTCCTTGCGGAGGTCCTTTGGCAAAACCTCGTGCGGAGCATCGACGAGAAGGCCCCCCTTTCCGTGCACCTTGCGGACTGGCCTGAGGTGGAGGAGGCCTTAAAGGACGAGGCCCTGGTGGGGAAGATGCGGGCGGTCCTCAAGGTGGTGGCCCTAGCCCGTTCCGCCCGGGCAAGGAGCGGGGTCAAGACCCGTACCCCCTTGCCCCTCCTCCTCGTCACCGCCCCCACCCCCCTGGAGCGGGAGGGCCTAAGGCGCTTTGCCCCGGAGATCGCGGAGGAGCTCAACGTGAAGGCCGTACGGGTGTTGGAGCCGGGGGAGGAGGTCCTAAGCTACCGGGTACGGCCCAACCTGCCCCTCCTTGGGCGGAAGTACGGCAGGCTCCTCCCCGCCCTCAAGGAGGCCCTGGCCAAGCGGGAGGCCGAGGTGGTGGGATGGCTCCTTAGGGGCGAGCCCGTGGTCCTAAAGGTGGAGGGCAAGGAGGTGCACCTAACCCCGGAGGAGGTCCTCCTCGAGGCCCAGGCCCCCGAGGGGTACCAGGCCTTGGAGAAGGAGGGCTACGTGGCGGCCTTGGACACCCGGGTGGACGAGGCCCTGCGCCTAGAGGGCCTGGCCCGGGACCTCATCCGCCACCTCCAGCAGGCGAGGAAGGAGATGGGCCTTAGGGTTTCGGACCGGATCCGGGTGGTCTACCGGGCGGAAGGCGCGTATAAGGAGGCCCTAGCGGGCTTTGGGGAGCGGATTGCGGAGGAGGTCTTGGCCTTGGCCTTTGGGCCCGGGGAGCCCCGGGGCTTTCTCACCGCCTTGGAGGACGAGGAGGGCCGGGTGGTCTTTGGGTTGGAGCGGGTGGTATAGTGGCCCCCGTGGATCCCAAAGCCCTCCTTTCGGGTTTGGGCCTGGATGCCCTCTACGTCACCCGCCCGGAAAACGTCCGCTACCTCTCGGGCTTTCCCGAACCGGAGGAGGCCCAGGTCCTCCTCACCCGGGAAGGGGCCCTTCTCCTCACCGATCCCCGTTACCCCACGGCCCAGGAGGAAAGCCGGATCCCCGTGCGGATCCTCACCCGGGAGGCCCAAAGGGCCTTTCTCCAGGACCTAAGGGGCCGGGTGGGGTTTGAGGCCGAGCACCTCCCCTATGCGGCCTACGAGCGGCTTAGGGACGGGGCTAGGGGGGAGTGGGTCCCCACCTACGGGGTGATCGAGGCCTTGCGGGTGCGTAAGGGGGAGGAGGAGATAGCCCGCATCCAAAGGGCCCAGGCCTTGGCGGAGGAGGCCTTGGCCGAGGTCCTTCCCCTCCTGAGGCCAGGGGTGGAGGAACGGGCCTTGGCCTTGGAGCTGGAGTGGGCCCTAAGGCGCCGGGGGGCGGAGCCCGCTTTCCCCCCCATCGTGGCCTCAGGGGTAAGGGGAGCCTCCCCCCATGCCCGCCCCTCGGCCAAACCCCTGGCCCAAGGGGAGCTCGTCACCCTGGACCTAGGGGCCCGCTGGGAGGGGTACGCCTCGGACATGACCCGGACCTTCGCCCTAGGGGAGGTGGGGGAGGTCCTAGCCCGGGCCTACCGGGCGGTGGAGGAGGCCCTCCTCCGGGCCCTCGAGGCCTTGCGGCCAGGGGTCAAGGCCCAGGCCGTGGATGGGGCGGCCCGGGAGGCCTTGAGGGCCTATGGCCTCGAGGCCCACTTCGTCCACGCCCTGGGCCACGGGGTGGGGCTGGCCGTGCACGAGGCCCCGCGCCTGGCCCAAGGTTCGGAGGAGGTTTTGGAGGCGGGCATGGTGGTCACCGTGGAGCCCGGGGTCTACCTGCCCGGGGTGGGGGGGGTGCGGCTTGAGGAGCTTGTCCTCTTGGAAGGGGACGGGATCCGGCTCCTTTCCCGCTTCCCCCGGAGCCTGGAGGTGCCCCTTTGATACCACCCCATGCAGGCTTGCGCCAAAACATAGCTTCGCTGACGCATGGGGGCCCCGGTAGAAAGTCTCCGTGGAGTTTTTTCGGAACCTGGAAGCGCACGAACCAAAAGTAAAGGGCATGAGGGGGTTTGGGGTTTTCCTCCTCTTGGGGCTTGCCCTGGCCCAGACCTACACCGTGAGGCCGGGGGATACCCTTTTCGCCATCGCCCGGCGCCATGGCCTAAGCGTCCCGGAGCTTAAGCGCCTGAATGGCCTCACCTCCGACCTCATCCACCCGGGCCAGGTCCTCAAGGTGGGGAAGGCCCAGGCCCCCTTGGTCTTTGAGGAGGGACTGGCCGTGTGGTACGGTCCTGGTTTCCACGGTAAGCGGACGGCAAGCGGGGAGATCTACGACATGTATGCCCTCACCGCGGCCCACCCGAGCCTGCCCTTCGGCACCCGGGTGCGGGTCACCAACCTGAAAAACGGGCGGAGCGTGGTGGTGCGCATCAACGACCGGGGGCCCTTTGGGGGGCGGTACATCATCGACCTCTCCTACGCCGCGGCCAAGGCCATCGGGGCCCTTTCCGCTACCCCAGTCCGCCTGGAGGTCCTCCCCTGATGCCTCCTTACGGTTTCCACCTCTCCATAGGGGGCAAAAAGGGGGTTGCGGGGGCGGTGGAGGAGGCCATGGCCCTAGGCCTCACCGCCTTCCAGATCTTCGCCAAAAGCCCCCGGAGCTGGCGCCCTAGGGCCCTAAGCCCCAAGGAGGTGGAGGAGTTCCGGGCCCTTAGGGAGATGGCGGGGGGGATCCCCGCGGCCATCCACGCCTCCTATTTGGTAAACCTCGGGGCGGAAGGGGACCTCTGGGAAAAGAGCGTCCAAAGCCTGGCGGATGACCTGGCCAAGGCCCGCCTCCTGGGGGTGGAGTACGTGGTGGTCCACCCGGGGTCTGGGAACCCTAAGAGGGTGAAGGAGGGGGCCTTGAGGGCCTTGGAGCTCGCGGGGGTCTGGGAAAGGCCCCGCCTCCTCCTCGAGAACACCGCAGGGGGAGGGGAGAAGGTAGGGGCCCGCTTTGAGGACCTGGCCTGGCTCCTCGAGGGCACCCCCTTGGGGGTCTGCTACGACACCTGCCACGCCTTTGCGAGCGGCTACCCCGTCCACGAGGACCCCCAAGGGGTTTTGGACGAGCTGGACCGGGCCCTTGGCCTAGAGCGGGTCTACTTGGTCCATCTCAACGACTCCGTGGGGGGGCTGGGCAGCCACCTGGACCACCACGCCCATCTCCTCCAGGGGAGGATCGGGGAGGGGCTTAGGGACACCCTCCTGGACCCCCGCCTAAGGGCGCGCCCCTTTATCCTGGAAACCCCTAGGGGGCCCGAGGAGGACGCCTGGAACCTCCAGGTCCTAAGGGGTTGGCTAGGCCTTGGCCCGGCCCGCGGTGCCTAGGAGGAGGAACTTCTCCCGGACCACCTGCTTGATGTACTCCCTCCCCTTGCCGATGATCTTCCGGGGGTCGAACTCCTTGGGGTTTTGGGTGACCACCTCCCGGATCCCCGCGGTCATGGCCAGGCGTAGGTCCGTGTCGATGTTGACCTTGGCGATCCCGTTGGCGATGGCCTTCTTGATGTCCTCGTCGTGGATCCCCGTGGCCTCCTTGAGCTCGGCCCCCGTGGCCAGGAGCTTTTCCTTAAGCCATCCCGGCACCCCCGAGGCCCCGTGGAGGACCAGGGGGATGGGGACCCGGGCCGCGATCTTTTCCAGGCGGGCGTGGTCGATGTAAGGCCGCCCCTTGCCCTTGTAGGCCCCGTGGCTGGTCCCGATGGCGATGGCCAGGTAGTCGATCCCCGTGAGCTCCACGAAGCGCTCCGCCTCCTCGGGGTCGGTGAGGAAGGCCTCGGCTTCCGAGACCTGGATGTTGTCCTCGATGCCCTGGAGCCGGCCAAGCTCGGCCTCCACGCTCACCCCCACCGCATGGGCCGCCTCCACGCACCTTTTCGTCTCGGCCACGTTTTCCTCAAAGGGGTGGTGGCTGGCGTCGATCATCACGCTGGTAAAGCCGGCCCGGAGGGCCTGGATGACCATCTCGTAGCTCGCCCCGTGGTCCAGGTGGAGGACCACAGGCACCGAGACCCGGCTCGCCATGTCCTTGACCAGGTTGGCCAGGTTTTCCATCCCTGCGTACTTCCTGGCCCCATCCGAGATCTGGATGAGGACCGGGGCGGCCATCTCCTCCGCCACCTCGAGGATGGCCTGGGTGATCTCCAGGTTGTTGGTGTTGAAGCTGGGTACCGCGTAACCCTCCTTGCGCGCCTTGTCCAGGACCTCCTTACCCGTGACGAGCGGCATGGATCCCTCCTTTCAGCCTCTCCAGATTATCCTTGACCGGCCTCCCGTTGAAGAGGGCGCTTCCCACCACCAGGACATCCGCCCCTGCCTGGTAGACCTCCCCAGCGTTTTCCGGCTTGATCCCCCCGTCCACCTGGAGGAGGCAGGAGGGGTTGAGGGCATCCCTCAGGGCCCGGAGGGCCTTTAGCCTCTCCGTGGACCGGGGGATGTACCCCTGCCCCCCAAACCCCGGGTTCACGCTCATGAGGAGGGCTAGGTCCAGCTCGGGCAACAGGGGTTCAAAGGCCTGGATGGGGGTCCCGGGGTTCACCGCTAGCCCTGCCCGCTTGCCGAGCTCCTTGATCCTCTGGACCGCCCGGTGGGGGTGGGGGGTGGCCTCGAAGTGGACGGTGAGGGAGTCCGCTCCTGCCCGGGCGAAGTCCTCCAGGTAGCGCTCGGGGTGGAGGACCATGAGGTGGACGTCCAGGGGGAGGCCCGTGACCCGGCGGATGGCCTCCACCACCAGGGGGCCAAAGGTGAGGTTGGGGACGAAGTGGCCGTCCATCACGTCCAGGTGGATCCAGTCCACCCCCGCCTCCTCCGCCTCCCGGATGGCCTCCCCCAGCCGGGCAAAGTCCGCGGTGAGGATGGAAGGGGCGATGAGGGGCCTAGGCATAGGACAGGATGCCCTGACGGATGGCCGCCTCCCGCATGTGCACCAGGTAGTAGGCGATGATGAGCTGGGTGAGGGCCAGGGGGTAGCTGGAGCCGGCCTTGTCGAGGAAGGTACCCACCACCTCGGGGTTGAAGTGCTCCGCGTGGGGCCCAAGTTGCTCCCAGACGAGGCGCTCGAAGACCAGGGCCTTTTCGGGGCTCAGGCCCCCGGAAATGTCCAGGATGTTGGCCTCCTTACGGGTTTCCAGCCGCAGCATGGCCGGCTCCTCCTCGTAGGCCGAGTGGAGGACCTCCATGAGGTCCAGTTGGGGCAGGCTGTGCTTGATGGCGATGCGTACGGAGAGGGTGTTCGGTTGCTCGGGGTCGTAGCCTGGGGGCCGGTAGAAGCGGACCACGATGTCCGCATGCTCCTTTTGGGGCCAGATGTAGGCCTGGGAGTCCGGCATCCGCCTTTCGATGTCCGCCACCACCGCCTCCGGGGTGTAGCCCCGCTTGGCCACGTCCCGCTTGATCTTCCACTCCCGCCTAAGCTCCTCCTCCGGGTTAAGGTAAACCTTCAGGTGGAACCGTTCCCGCAAGAGAGGGGTGGAGAAGGTGAGGAGGCCCTCCACGACGACCACCCGGGGGATGAGCCGATCCCCTTCCCGCACGGCCTTGGGCGCGGGGACGTAGACCGGGGGGTCAAAGGTGCCCGTGGTGTGGTTGTAGACCGGCTTGAGGATGGCCTGGCCTTGGCTGAGGAGGCCGATGTGCTGTTCCAAGATGTCCATGTAGTTGCAGGCCGGGTTCAGGGGGGTGATCCCCAGCTCAGCCCGCTGCTTGCGGTCGTACTTGTGGTAGTCGTCCGCGCAGATGACCGTGGTCCGGTCCTCCCCCATGAGCCGGGCGATCCCTGCGCTGATGGTGGTCTTGCCTGCCCCAGAGTCCCCGGCAATCCCTAACATGAAGGGTCTATCCGGCATCCTTTTCCCTCCTTTCCCGGCATTCCTGGAAGACCCGGCTTTGCCGGATGTCCTCCTCGGCGATCTCCGTAAGGGCTTCCCGGCTCACGGGGCCGCCCTTTTCCAGAAGGCGCAGGGCCTGGCGGAGCTTGAAGCGGTCGATGGCGTTGCGGATGCTTCGGGCGTTGGCGAAGTTGGGGAGGGCTTTCCGGCAGGCGATGTATTCCCGGAAGGCCTTTTCCGCCTCGGGGCTAAGGCGGTAGTTTTGCTCCTTGAGCATAAGGAGCCCGATCTGGAAGAGTTCCTCCAGGGTGTAGTCGGGGAAGTCGATGTGATGGGCGATGCGGGAGCGCATCCCGGGGTTGAGGCTGAAGAACTTTTCCATCTTGTCCTTGTACCCCGCGAGGATGACCACCAGGTTCTCCCGCTCGTTTTCCATGACCTGGAGGAGGATCTCGATGGTCTCCTGGCCGTAGTCCCGTTCGTTTTCCGGGCGGTAGAGGCTATAGGCCTCGTCGATGAAGAGCACGCCTCCCATGGCCCTTTTCAGGACCTCCTTGGTCTTGGGGGCGGTGTGCCCGATGTACTGGCCCACGAGGTCGTCCCGGCTGGCCACCACCAGGTGGTCCCGGCGGATGTAGCCTAGGCGGTGGAGGATGGTGGCCATGCGCATGGCCACGGTGGTCTTCCCGGTACCGGGGTTGCCGGTGAAGGCCATGTGCAGGACGGGCCGTTGGCTGCTAAGCCCAAGCTCCTCCCGCAGCTTGGAGACCACCAGATAGGCCGCGATCTCCCGGATGCGGCGCTTGACGGGGGCCAGGCCTACCAGGGTGCGGTCCATCTCCTCCAGGACCTTGGAGACCCCGGTCTCCGCAAAGAGGGCCTTGAGGTCTTTGGCCTGGACTTCTCCCAGGATCTCCTTCTCCAATTGGGACCTCCTTTGCTAGAGGTCCGGGAAGCCCCTTGGGGGGACTTCCCGGACCCTTGGGGTCTAGTCGCGGTACCGCTGGCCCCGGGGCTTTGCCGCCTCGTACCCCTCGAGGCTGTACTTCTGCACCCTTCCGTCCGTCCACAGGGTGCGCTTCAGCCGGAAGCCGGGTTCCTCCTTAGGCCGGTGGGCGATGAAGCTCACCCGCTGGGCCTGCCACATGGGGGAAGGATCGTAGCCGTTGATCTTGATGTAGTGGTCCGGGAAGGCCTCCCGGCACTTCTTGAACTCGTACATCACCGGGGCGGTGTCCTGGAGGTCGAACATGGGCAGGCCCCACATGTCCCAGTAGACGTTGTAGGGGTGGGGATCGTCCGTGTACTCGATGGAAACCGCCCAGCCGTTTTGGATGATGTAGGCCACTTGCCTCTCGATCTCCTCGTCCGTGAGGTCGGGGAGAAAGGAAAAGGTCCCTTGGTGGATCCGCATCCTTCCCTCCTTACTGGGTGGCTGTGGGCAAGACGTCCGGGGTGTCCGTGGGGGTGAAGTCGAAGCTCACGTCCTTCCAAAGCTCCAAGGCCGCGGCCAGGGCGGGGGAGTGCCTGGCTGCCTTCCTCAGGATCTCGGGGCCTTCGTTCAGGATGTCCCGGCCTTCGTTCCGGGCCTGGACCATGGCCTCGAGGGCCACCCGGTTGGCCGTGGCCCCGGCCTGGATGCCCATGGGGTGGCCGATGGTGCCGCCCCCGAACTGGAGGACCACGTCGTCCCCGAAGAGGTGGAGGAGGATGTGCATCTGCCCCGCGTGGATCCCGCCGGAGGCTACGGGCATCACTGCGGGAAGGTAGGCCCAGTCTTGGTCAAAGTAGATCCCCTTTACGGGGTCGGCTTTGACGTATTGCTCCCGCAGGATATCGTAGTAGCCCCGCACCAGGTTGGGGTCCCCCTCCAGCTTGCCCACCGCGGTGCCCGCGTGGATGTGGTCCACCCCAAGCATCCGCATCCACTTGGCGAGGACCCGGAAGCTGATCCCGTGGTTTTTCTGGCGGGTAAAGGTGGCGTGGGAGGCCCGGTGGAGGTGGAGGATCATCCCGTTATCGTGGCACCAGTTGGAGAGGGATTGGAGGGCGGTGTAGCCCATGGTGAGGTCGGCCATGATGATGACCGAGCCGATCTCCTTGGCGAACTCCGCCCGCTTGTAGACCTCCTCCATGGTGGCGGCGGTGACGTTCATGTAGTGGCCCTTGCGCTCTCCCGTCATCTCCTCCGCCCGCATCACCGCTTCCTGGGCGTAGAGGAACCGGTCCCGCCAGCGCATGAAGGGCTGGGAGTTGATGTTTTCGTCGTCCTTGGTGAAGTCCAGACCCCCCACTAGGGCCTCGTAGACCACCCGGCCGTAGTTCCGCCCGGAGAGGCCCAGCTTGGGCTTGACCGTGGCCCCGAGGAGGGGGCGGCCGTACTTGTTGAGGAGGTCCCGCTCCACCGGGATCCCGTGGGGAGCTCCCTTGAAGGTCTTGAGGTAGGCCACGGGGATCCTCAGGTCCTCCAGGCGCAAGGCCCTAAGGGCCTTGAACCCGAAGACGTTGCCGATGATGGAGGAGGCCATGTTGGCGATGGAGCCCTCCTCGAAAAGGGCCAGGTCGTAGGCGATCCAGGCGAAGTACTGCTCGGGGTTGCCCGGCACGGGCTCCACCCGGTAGGCCTTGGCCCGGTAGCGGTCCAGGTAGGTGAGGCGGTCCGTCCAGACCACGGTCCAGGTGGCCGTGGAGGACTCCCCGGCCACCGCGGCCGCGGCCTCTTCCGGTTCCACCCCGGGCTGGGGGGTGATCCGGAAAAGGGCCAGAACATCCGTCTCCTTGGGCTCGTAGTCGGGGTCGTAGTACCCCATCTCCTTGTACTCCACTACGCCGCCCTTTTTGTACTTGTCCTGTAAGTTTTTGGACATCTCTTACCTCCCTTTCCCTCAGCAGGGGCCTAGTATAGGCCACCGCTTAAGGCCCTCAGCTGGTCCAGGTGGTGGTAGGACTCGAGGTAGCGCAAGGTACGGGTGTGCCCCCGGATGACCAGGCTATGGGTGATGGCCTGGCCCCGCCGGTAGCGCACCCCCTTGAGGAAAGGCCCGTCCGTGATCCCCGTGGCCGCGAAGTAGGTTTCCTCCGAGGGGCAGAGTTCCTCTAGGGTGTAGACCTTTTCCAGGCTCAGGCCGTGGTGGACCACCCGCCAGCGCTCCTCCTCGCTTTGGGGGTCCAGGCGCATCTGCATGTTGCCCCCTAGGGCCTTGACGGCCACTGCGGCCAAGACCCCTTCTGGGGTGCCTCCTGTGCCCATGAGGACGTCGATCCCCGTATCGGGCAGGACCGCGGCCAAGGCCCCGGCCACGTCCCCGTCCGTGTGGAGGCTTACCCGGGCCCCGGCCATGCGGATGGCCTCTACGAGGTGGGCGTGGCGGGGTTTGTCCAGGACGAAGACGGTGACTTCCCGCACCTCCTTGCCCAGGGCTTTGGCGATCTCCTTGAGGTTTTCCTCGGGGCTCGCCCTGAGGTCGATGGCCTCCTTGGCCTCAGGCCCCACCACCAGCTTGGCCGCATAGAAGGCGGGTCCAGGGTCGAATAGCCCTCCCCGCTCCGCCGCGGCGATCACGCTGATGGCCCCCGCCTGGCCATTGGCCGTGAGGCGGGTGCCCTCCACGGGGTCCACCGCGAGGTCCACCTCGGGGCCTTCCCCTGTGCCCACGGCTTCCCCGTTGTAGAGCATGGGGGCCTGGTCCTTTTCCCCTTCCCCGATCACCACCCGCCCCCGCATGGGCACGGTGTTCAGGATGAGGCGCATGGCGTCCACCGCTGCCTGGTCCGCGGCGTTTTTCTGCCCCAGGCCTACCCAGCGGGAGGCCGCAAGGGCTGCGGCCTCCGTGGCCCTGAGGAGGTCTAGGGAGAGGTTTCGGGTGGGTTGCTCCTTCTCCGGCATCTTGGGCCTTAGGCTAGGGGTTTGTCCCGAATAATGCAATCTATGGTTTTGGATATCTGGATAAAATAGCCTTATGTATGGTCGGCGCACCTACCCCAACCCCCAGGCCCTGCGGGTCTTCCTGAGCGTGGTGGAGGAGGGCAGCGTGAGCCGGGCGGCTTTGGCCCTGCGGATGACCCAGCCTGGGGTGAGCCAGCACCTTAGGGCGTTGGAAAAGCTGGTGGGCCAGTCCCTCTTCGTGCGCCAGGGGCGGAGGCTAGTCCTGACCCGGGCGGGGCAGGCCCTCTTGCCCGAGGCCCGCCGGGCGGTGCAGGCCCTGGAGGAGTTCACCTTGGCGGCCCAGGCCCTGGACCGCCTCGAGCGGGGCCAGGTGGTCCTTGGGGCAGCCACCACCATGGCCGTTTACGTCCTTCCCCGGTACCTGGTCCAGTTCAAGCGGGCCCATCCGGGGGTACGGATCGCCCTGGAAAGCGGGAGCTCGGAGCGCCTTACGGAAAGGCTCCTTAGGGGGGAGATCGAGATGGCCGTGGTGGAGGCGGTGGAAGAGCTGGACGGTTTTGCCCGGATTCTCTTCTATGAGGACGAGCTGGTGGTCATCGTTCCCCCAGACCACCCCTGGGCCCCAAGGGAGGAGGTGGAGGCCTGGGAGCTTGGGGAGGTGCCCCTCATCACCCGGGCCCCGGGCACCATGACCTACCAGCTTCTGGCCTCCGCCTTGGAGCAGCGGGGGGTTCAGGTGAGGCCCGTCTTCTATACGGACAACAACGAGGTGACCAAGCGCCTGGTCCTGGAGGGGGCGGGGGTGGGGGTGGTCTCCAGCGTGGTGGTGCGGCCCAACGTAAAGGTGGGCAACCTCAGGACCCTGAGGATCCGGGGCCTGGAGCTAAGGCGGCTTTTCTGGTTGCTCTATCCGGAAAAGGCCCTGGGCAACCCCGCGGCCGAGGCCTTGCGGGAGTTTCTCACCGCCTAACCCCCTTCCCTAGCCCGCCTCTTCCCGGTGCAGGTGGATGAGGTGGAGGCTTGGGGGTGTGCGCCCGAGGAGGCGGAACTGGGTGGCCAGCTGCCCCCGGTGGAAGGCTGTGTGGTGGAAGACGTGCAGGAGGGCCCAGGCACGGGTGGTGCGCCAGAGCTTGCCGTCGCTTCCCCGGTAGGTAAGGGGGGCCTCGAGGTCCTCCCTCTCCAGGAAGGCCAGGCGCCGGGGGACCAGGTCCTGGTAGCGGGCCTGGAGGGCGGCCAGGTCCTTGGCCCATTCGGGAGGGGGCAAGGAGGCCTCCCGGCCCTCCAGCCGTTCCTGCCAGGCCCACTCCGAGCCCACGAGGTGGAGGACGGTGGCGTAGACGCTGGGGAAGCTTCCCCCCAAGGGGCGCGAGGCCTCCTCGGGGGAAAGGGCGAGGAGGGCCGGCCACCATAGGGCCCAGATCCGCTCGTGGCTATCCAGGAGTTCCTTCCACATGATCACCCCCGTGGAGCAGGGCCATCAGGGTGCGCACGAGCCGCGAGGGGTCGGGGTGCTGGAAGACGTTCCGCCCGTACACCACCCCCCGGGCCCCCTGCTTTAGGACCAGTTGGGTGCGGTTTAGGAGGGTAGCCTCCTCCACCTTGCCCCCGCCCCGGGCCAGGACGGGCCGGCCCGCCGCGGCCTCCACCACCTGGTGGAAGGCCTCGAGGGGCTCGGTGAAGTCCACCTTGAGGAGGTCCGCCCCGAGCTCCACCGCCTGGCGCACCAGGGGGGCGAGGACTTCCGGGCGGCCGTCCACCTCGTAGCCCGGCTTGAGGACCAGGGGCTCCACCATGAGGGGGAGGCCATAGCGCTCAGAGAGGGGCTTTAGGCGGAGGATGGCCCTTAAGGTGTCCCGGTAGAGGTCCACCTCCCCTTCCTTCCAGAGGAGGTTGACCACCACCGCGGCCGCATCCAGCCGGAGGGCGGTCTCCAGGGTGGCCTCGCTGGCCTCCGCAAAGAGGGCCCCTGGGCTACGCCCGTAAAGGGCTTGGTAGGCGTTCGTGGTGTCCAGCCTCAGGATGAGGGCGGGCTTAGGGCGGGGAAGGCCTTGGAGGAGGGGGGCTTGGCCCGGGGTGAGCTGGAGGGCATCGGGGCCCGCCTGGACCAGGGCCCTTAGGACCTGGGGGAAGTCCTCGAGGCCCCTGAGGAAGCCCGGCTCCCCGAAGATCCCGTGGTCCATGGCCACCACGAGGAGCCGGCCCGTGGGCCCGAAAAGGCGGTTGAGGCGGGGGTAGGGTTCCATCATGTTGCTTCCTGCGCTTGTTCCGAAAAACCCTGCGGGTTCTACCGGGGCCCCCATGCAGGCTTGGGCCTGCATGGGGTTCCATCAGTCCACGTCGTTTTGGAAGTCCTCGTAGCCATGTTCCTCGAGCCAGAGCTTCATCGCAAAGGGGGCCCGGAAGTCGGGCTCCTCCTTGGGGCCTTCCAGCCAGTGGGGGCGGGCGTGGGGCGGGGGCTCCTGGTAGCCGTAGAAGTAGTAGAGGGCCCAGTGCCCGTGTTCGTCCTTAAGGATAAGGGCCTCCCCGTAGCCGTCGTGCAGGGCCTTTTGGGCCTTGCCCTTGGCCTCTTGGTAGGTGAGCTCCTCGTACATCCGCACCTCCTACTTGGGCTCGTTCACGTAGCTCTGGTACCCGTTGTCCTCCAGCCAGCGGGCCATCCGGTAGGGGGGCAGGAAGGCCTTGGGGTCCCCCTTGGGACCCTCCACCCAGTCCGGGAGGTGGTGGGGCTCGGGGGCCCGGAGGCCGGCCAGGCCGAAGAGGTAGTAGAGGGCATAAAACCCTCCCTCCCCCTCGAGGATCAGGGCCTCCCCATACCCGTCCACGAGGACGGCCTGGGCCTGGGCCTCGGCCTCCCCGTAGGGCTTAAGGCGTAGGGCTTCGGGGGTCATAGGAGGAGGTAGTCCGTGGTGATCCGGTCCGGGGCCGCAGGGCGGAAGACCCGGTCCGCGAAGTCCTGGTGCAGGGGGTGGTCCCGGTAGAGGGGGATGATCCCCTCGTGGGCGAAGTGCACCTGGAGGAGGTAGCGGTAGCGGGCCTCGGGCTTTACCGCTTGGCCGAAGGTAAAGCCCCGTACCCCCGGGATCTGCCCCAAGACCCTTTGGGCCTCTTCCATCATGAGCCTCACCTCTTCTTCCCTTAGGGGGGAGTTGAAGAGGATGGTGTGGAGTACCGGCATCTCATCCCTCCTTTCCCAACCAGCGCCGCAAGCGGTCCAAGGTCACCACCACCGGGCCCCTCTCGGGCCCCTCGAGGACCCGGGCGGGGTTTCCCGGCTCCCCCAGGTGTTCCACCACGGCCAGGGCCCCGGGGAAGCGTTCTTTGCGGGTGTAGTGGCTTGGGGTGATGAGGGTGGGGAGGCCTGCCCCCAAGGCGGCCTCCAGGCCTTGAGGGGAGTCCTCGATGGCTAGGGCCTCCTCGGGTCCTAGGCCTAGCCCCTCCAAGGCCAGGAGGTAGGCGTCGGGGGCGGGTTTTTTCCTCGGGGCCATCTCCCCCGCCACCAGGAGGAAGCGGGGGGCCCACTCCCCTAGGAGGGCCCGGGCGCTTTCGGGGTGGGCGGTGGTGGCCAGGGCCAGCCTCACCCCCTGGGCCTGGGCTTCCCGCCAAAGGCGCAAGACCCCAGGCCGGTAGGGGATGAGGCCCTTGGCCACCATCTCCTTGAAGATCTCCGTTTTCCTCCGGTGGAGGCGGGCGATGGCCTCTGGGCCCAGGCGGGGGCAGGTGGGGCAGGCCTCGAGGTAGTGGGCGATCCGCTCCTTGCCCCCCGGGACCTCGAGGAGCCGCCCGTAGGTTTCCTCGTCCCACTCTATCCCCAGGCCCGCCTCCCGGAAGGCCTGGTTGAAGGCCAGGCGGTGGCCCTGGGCCTCCGTTTCCGCCACCACCCCGTCCAGGTCGAAGATGAGGGCCCTCAGTCGGCCTTGGCCCATGGGGCCCCGCGGACCTCTTCAAGGAGTTCCAGGAAGGCCTGGGCCACCCTTTGCGGGGTGAAGCCCAGGCGCTCGTAGACCTCGGGGTAGGGGGCGCTGGCCCCGAAGCGCTCCAGGCCGAAGACCCGGTGGGCTACCCCCAAGAGGCCCAAGGGGGAGCCGGCCTCCACCCCTAGGACGGGTAGCCCCGGGGGGAGGACCCTCTCCCGGTAGGCCCGGGGCTGGGCCTGGAAGAGCTCTAGGCAGGGCAGGCTCACCACCCGCACCCGGTAGCCCCGCTCCCGGAGGAGGGCCTGGGCCCTTAGGGCCAGGTGCACCTCGCTCCCCGTGGCCAGGAGCACCCCTTGGGGGTCCTCCACGTCCTCCAGCACGTACCCCCCCCAGAGGGCCCCCTGGGCCTTCTCCCGGGGCAGGAGGGGCACCGCCTGCCGGGTGAGGACGAGGGCCGTGGGGCCCTCCCGGCGCTCTAAGGCCAGCCTCCAGGCGTAGAAGGTCTCGTGGGCGTCCGCAGGCCGCACCACCCATAGCCCAGGGATGGCCCGCAGGCTCGCCAGGTGCTCCACGGGCTGGTGGGTGGGCCCGTCCTCCCCCAAGGCGATGGAGTCGTGGGTGAAGACGAAGACCGTGGGGGTCCCCATGAGGGCCGCAAGCCGCACCGCGGGCCGCATGTAGTCCGAAAAGACCAGGAAGGTCCCCCCGTAGGCCCGGTAGCCCCCGTGGAGGTTGAGGCCATTCAGGATGGCCCCCATCCCGTGCTCCCGCACCCCAAAGTGCAGGTACCGCCCCGAAGGGTTTTCCCGGGAAAAGGCCTCCATCCCCTGGGCCTGGGTGTTGTTGGAGGGGGTGAGGTCCGCGCTCCCCCCAAGGAGCTCCGGCATCCTGGGGGCCAAAAGGTCCAGGGTCTTCCCGCTTGCCGCCCGGGTGGCTAGGGGCTTCTCAAAGGCCGGGGGCTCCTCGGGGAGGGAGGGAAGCTCCCCCTTAAGCCGCCTCAGGAGCTCCGCGTGGAGCTCCGGGTAGGCCCGGGCATAGGCCGCAAGCCGCTCCTCCCAAGCTTCCCTCAGGGCCCGCCCCCGCGCCCGCCCGTCCATGTGCCGGTACACCGCCTCTGGCACCTCAAAGGGCGGATAGGGCCAGCCCAGCCGCTCCCGGGTGGCCCGCACCGCCTCCTCCCCCAAGGGCTCCCCGTGGGCCTTGGCCGTCCCCTCCTTGGGGGAACCGTACCCGATCCGGCTCCGCACCGCAATCAGGCTCGGTCGCCCGTCCAGCTGGGCCAGCCGGATGGCCCGCCTCAGGGCCTCCAGGTCGTTGGCGTCCTCCACCCTCAGGGTCTGCCACCCGTAGGCCTCGTAGCGCCGGAGCACGTCCTCCTTAAAGGCCAGATCCGTGGGGCCGTCGATGGAGATCCGGTTGTCGTCCCAAAACACGATGAGCTTTCCCAAACCCCACTGCCCCGCCAGCGCGCTCGCCTCCCCCGATACCCCCTCCATCAGGTCCCCGTCCGAGGCCAGCACGTAGGTCCAGTGGTCCACCACCACGTGCCCCGGCCGGTTGAACTCCAAGGCCAGCTTCCGCTCCGCCAGGGCCAGCCCCACTGCGGTGGCTATCCCCTGCCCCAAGGGTCCCGTGGTCACCTCCACCCCAGGGGTGTGCCCCCGCTCCGGGTGCCCTGGGGTCTTGGAACCCCACTGCCGGAAGCGCTTGAGCTCCTCCAAGGGGAGGTCGTACCCCGTGAGGTGGAGGACCGCGTAAAGGAGCATGGACCCGTGCCCCGCAGAGAGGACAAACCGGTCCCGGTCCGGCCAAAGGGGGTCCTGGGGGTCGTGCCGCAGCACCTCCCGGAAAAGCACGTAGGCCAAAGGGGCCATCCCCATGGGCATCCCCGGGTGGCCGCTACGCGCCCTCTCCACCGCATCCACCGCCAAAAAGCGAATCGCGTTCACCGAAAGGGTCTCGAGGTCCTGGTTCACCTGGCTCATAAGCGGTCTCCCGCCCCTCTTGAGGGGCCTTTGGGGATAGGCTAGGGGAGGTTTATCCCCAAAGCAACTTGTTTTTGGCGGTCAAAGCATAAATGTTTTTTATCCGGCAAAACCCCATTCCCTAGCCCAGGAAGAGCCGGAAGAAGGTCTCCCGGGCCCAACCCAGCACGGCCCGGATGGGAGGCTGGAGCACGGTGAGGATGAGGAGGAAGCTGATGGGACTATACCGCTCCAGGCGGAAGAGGAAGGGCTGCCAGGAGAGGGGAAGGAGGCTTTGCAGGATCTTGGACCCGTCCAGGGGGGGGATGGGGAGGAGGTTGAAGGCCGCAAGGACCAGGTTGACGGAGCTCGCCAGGAAAGCCCCTAGGGCCAAGGCCCCCACCACCCCTCCCCCTTCGCCCTGGAAGGCCGCAAGGACCTCCCCCGGGGCCACCTCCCATAGCCCCCGCACCCCAAGGGCCAGGAGGACGGCCAGGGCCAGGTTCACCAGGATCCCGGCCACAGAGACCGCAAAGAGGCCCAGGCGATAAGGCCTTAGGGCGTAGGGGTTGATGGGGACAGGCTTGGCCCAACCGAAGCCCACGAGGAGGAGGAGGAGAAGCCCCAAAGGATCGAGGTGCCTTAAGGGGTTCAGGCTTAGGCGCCCTAGGCCCTTGGCCGTGGGGTCCCCGAAGCGGTAGGCCGCATAGGCGTGGGCCACCTCGTGGAGGGTGAGGCTTAGGCTAAGGATGGCCAGGAGCAGGAGGAAGACGAGGGGGTCCTTTTGGAGGAGCCCGATCATAGGCCCAGGGTTTTGTAGAGATTTTCCAGAAGGCTTGCGAGCCCCTGGACCACCGACCCCGTCACCCCCGTATAGGAGAGGACCAGGAAGATGAGGATGAACCCCAGGGGTCCATAGGAGGCGAGCTGGTCTAGGAAGCGGCGGGTCTCGTAGCCCCCTACGGCATAGAGGGCCTTGGCCCCGTCCAGGGGAGGGACGGGGAAGAGGTAGATGGCCGCATGGAGGAGCATGAGCCCTTGGGCCACCTGGAGGCCCGGGCCCAGGGGGTAGGGGAGGGCGCGGGCCAAAAGCCCATAGAGGAAGGCGGCCCCCAAGAACCCCAAAGGCCCCATGAGGGCCACCAGGGCCCCTTTGGTCCCGGGAAGCCGGCTCGGCACGGGCCGGGGCCAGCCGAACCCCAGGAGGACCAGGAGGAGGAGGCCTAGGGGCTCGAGGTGGACCCTGGGGTCTAGGCTGAGGAAGCCGTACCGCCTGGGGGCCACCTCCCCGTAGCGGTCGGCCAGGAAGGCCTGGGCCAGGTTGTGGAGGGTGAGCCCCAAGGCCCCGAGGAGGAAGGCCAGGAGGAAGACCGGCGGGTCATTCAGGAGGGGAAAGAGTCCCATCGCCCACCAGTTTACGGGCTAGGGCTAGCTCCTCCTCAAAGGTCCGGACCTCCCCCCGGGCCCGGGCCTCGGCCACGGCCTTGAGGATGGCCCCCACCTGGGGTCCAGGCCTTAGGCCTAGGGCCAGGAGGTCCCGCCCCCGAAGGAATGGGCGCCTTTCCCTAAGCCAGTTGGCCTTTTCCGGGTAGAGGGCGAGGAAGGCCGAGCGGAGGGGTTCCCTTCCCAGGGCCTCCTTGTCCTCCTCGAGGAAGCTCCCCTTGGCGAGGAGGGCTAGGGCCTGGAGGTGCTTGCCGGATAGGCCCAGGGCCCGGGCCCGCCCTAGGGGGTCTTCCTGGAGGGCGAGGAGGAGGAGGAGCCGGGCTTCCGGAGGGGCTCCTCTAAGGGCCTGGAAGGGGGCCTTGGGGGGCAGGGTGAGGCCGTAGAGGGGGCGGAGGGCCCCGAGGGTTTCCAGGAGGACTAGGGCCTCGTAGAAGGCCTCCTCGGCCAGGGTGAGGAGGAGCTCGTCCTTGAGGCGGCTTCGGCTGGCCCTTTCCACCACTCCGGGCTTTAGGGCCTCCGGGAGGGCCTTAAGGGCCTCCTCCGCGAACCCGAAGCCCAGCCGCGCGGCGAGCCTAGCCCCTCGGACGATCCGGCTTGGGTCCTCCACGAAGGCCAAGGGGTGGAGGGGGCGGAGGAGGCGGCGGCGGAGGTCCATGAGGCCCCCAAAGGGGTCCACGAGCTCCAGTTCCCCTAGGCTCAGGGCCATGGCGTTTACCGTGTAGTCCCGCCGGGCGAGGTCCTTCTGGAGGGGGGCAGGCCGCACCTGGGGAAGGGCCCCAGGGTAGGGGTAGGTCTCCTCCCGGGTTTCCGCGAGGTCCACCTTAAGCCCGAGGCCCAGGCGCACCTCCGCGGTGCCGAAGGCGGGGTGGAGGCTTAGGCTACCCCCAAAGCGCTCCACCAGGAAGCGGGCCACCCCTTCCGCCCGTACCCCCTCGAGGGCCAGGTCCAGGTCGGGGCCTACCCGTCCGAGGAGGGCATCCCTTAGGGTGCCCCCCACGAGGTAGATCCCTTGGGGAAAGGCCTCCTTTAGGGCGGAGAGGACTTGGCGGGTGCTCTCGGGTAGGCCCTCCCAGATCCTCATCCCCAAGGGGGGGTCGCGCCTAGGGGGCTGCCGGTAGCGGTCCGTGCAGGTGTAGATGCCGAGGAGCTTCCCCCCTTCCCCCACCAGCACCCGGCTCCCCCCTTCCCGCAGGTAGGGCTTCACCTGGGAAAGGGGGAGGCTTGGGGGGAGGATGACCGCCTTGTGGAGGAAGCCCGCCACCGGATGGTCCCCTAGGCCTAGGCGGAGGGCCTTCCTGAGGTCCCGGCGTCTGGCCAGGCCCAGGACCTCCCCTTCCCGCACCACGGGCATGGCCCCCAGGTCCTGGGCCTCGAGGAGGCGCAGGGCCTCCTCCACCGTGGTGGGGGGTAGGGTGGCCACGGGCTGGGTCATGGCCTCCCCTAGGGTGGGTTCCCTCCCCAGGTAGCGGGGCCAGGAGGCGAGGAGCCCCTGCACCAGGCCTTCCTCCCGGATCCGGGCGAAGGCTGCCCGTTCGTGCCCCCCTCCGCCCACCTCCCTAAGCCAGCGGGCCACGTCCAGGCGGGCCCGGCTCCGGGCGATGAGGAGGATCTCCCGGCCTAGGGCGATTTTGAGGAGGATCCCGTCCCCATCCAGGAGGTCCAGGAGGGTGTGGGCCAGGGGGGCTAGGGCGGGGATGTAGCCCTCTTCCCGGGCCTCGGCGAAGAGGAGGCGGAAGCCCTGGGCCTCAAGGGTCCTTGCGGTCTCCAGGAGGCCCTGGAGGACCCTTTGGGCCTCGGGGGAGAACCGGGGGCGGACCCACGCCCTCACCCTGCCCACCTCCGCGCCCCCTTGGAGGAGGAAAAGGGCCGCCTCCAGGTCCATGGGGGTGGTGGAGGGGAAGCTAAAGCCCCCGGTGTCCTCGTAGATCCCCGCGTAGGCCAGGGTGGCCTCGAGGGGGGTAAGGCCCGGGCCCCTTTCCCGGAGGAGGGGCACGAGGAGGCTCACCGTAGCCCTCACGGCCTCCGCCCGACCCCCTACCGCGGGCACGTCCCCCGGGGCCGGGGGGTGGTGGTCGAAGACCAAGAAGGGCACCCGGCCCAAAAGGGCCCTTAGGGGCCCGATCCTTGGGTGGGCGTTGTCCACCAGGATGACCTCCCCAAGGGGGATTTCCCGGACGGGCAGCAGGTCCAGGCGGTCCTCGAGGAGGGGGAGAATTTCCTTAAGGGGGCCCTCCACCCCGCCCACCAGGGCGAGGACGCTTCCTGGGAAGATCCTCCCCGCAAGGGCCATGGACCCTAAGTCCGGGTTTTCGTGGGCCGCCACCACCCGCACGAGGCCCAGTCTAAGGGCGGAGGTAGGTGGGGAGGATGGCCTCGAGGGGCGTGGGGTGGGGAAGGAGACTCCTTAAGGCCTCAGGGAGGGGAGCGGTGTTCCCGAGCTTGAGCATCCGGTACTGGTCCAGGGTGATGGGGGCGAAGGGAAGGGGGTTTAGGAGGGGCACGAGGAGGTCCATGAGGGGGAGGGGGAGGGGCAGGAGGGGTTTCTTCTTCCCCAGGGCCTCCATGGTGAGGAGGAGGAGCTCCCGGAAGGTGTACTCCTTGGGGCCCACCAGGTCTAGGGAGCCTTGAAAGCCCCTTTCCAGGGCTTCCCCCACCACCTGGGCCACGTCCCCCACGTAGACCGGCCGGAAGGGGAAGGACCCGTCCCCGATCATGGGCACAAAGGGCAAGGGGCTTTGGACCAGGCCCTTGAGGATCTGGCCGAAGAACTCATCCCCAGGACCGAAGATGAGGCTTGGCCTCAGGATGGTCCACTCTAGGCCGCTTTCCCGCACCAGGGCCTCCCCTTGGGCTTTGGTCTCGAAGTAGCGGCTCCCCGTGCCGGGCCTAGCCCCTAAGGCGGAGACGTGGACCAGGCGGCGTATCCCGGAGGTGGCCATGGCCCTTAGGGTGTGCCGTACCCCCTCCACGTGGGCCGCCTGGAAGGTCTGCCCCCTTTCCCGGATGATCCCCACCAGGTAGACCACGGCCTCCACCCCCTCCAAGGGGGGAAGGCCTTGGGCCACGTCCCCAAGGAGGAGGGCGGCCCCTTGGGGCAAGGGGCGGGGCCTCCGGGCGAGGACCAGGGGGGTGTGGCCCCTCTGGAGGAGGTGGGCCACCACCCTTTGGCCCAGGAAACCGGTGCCCCCGAGGACCAAGACCCGCATCGTGCCCCTTTCTCGCTTCCAGCTTCCCCAAAAGCCCCACAGGGACCCTTCTACCCGGGTCCCCATGCGGGCTTGGGCCTGCATGGGGTGGTATCAGGCGGCCTCGAGCTCGCTTACCGCTAGGCTTTCCAGGCGCTTGGGGGCGAGGAGGTAGATCCTCCGGTAGCTCGTCTCGATGAGCCCCTCCTGCCTGAGCTTGGAGAGGACTTTGGAGACGGACTCCCGGGTAGAGGCGGTGGCGTCTGCGATCTCCTCGTGGGAGACCATCACCCCAAGGCCCATCTCATCCCGGAAGGAGGCGGGGGTGTCGCTTAGGAAAAGGAGGTAGCGGGCTACCCGGGTGAGGAGCTCCCCCATCTGGAGGTGGATCTCGTAGGCCTGGACCCGGCCCATCTGGCGGGCGAGGTTTTGGGCCACCTGGTGGAGGGCCTCGTGGTCCATCCCTTGGGGGCTAAGCGGTTGCACCGCCACCTCGGTCATGGCCTCTGCGGTGTAGCGGTAGGGCCTTCCGGCCAGGGCTTCCTCCCCAAAGAAGTCCCCAGGCAGGATGTGCCTGAGGGTAAGGGTGCGCCCATCCGGAAGGAGGGCCACCATCCGGACCAGGCCTTCCTTCAGCCGGTAGAGGCTTTCCGCCTTTTCCCCGGCCATGTAGATGATCTGCTTCCGCGCAAACCTCCTCATACCGCCTCCTCTAGGAAAACCTCCTCCAACCTCTCCAGATCCTCCACGTAGAGAGCCTTTAGCCTTTCCGCCTCCTCGGGGCTTGCCCCCTTGCCTCCCAGGACCACCCTAGGGGCTAGGCCCTCCAACGCCCCGTCGGGAAGGCTCCTTAGGGGTTCAGAGAGGAGGGCGGAAAGGACTACCCCCCGGGCCTTTAGGCGTTGGGCCAAGGCCTTGAGGTCGGGCAAGGGGGTATCGGGGCCCAGGTAGAGGCCCGGTAGGCCCCGCCGCCTTAGGCGGTAGGCGGCCATCATGGCCCCAAGCTCGTGCCGCTCCCCCGGGGGGGTGGTGACCAGGATGGGGCTGCCCTGGGGGTAGGAGGTGAGGTCCAGGAGCTCTTGGAGCCTGGCCCGGAGGAAATGGGTGGCTAGGTGTTCCTCCGCCACGCTCACCTCCCCCCGGTGCCAGGCCTCCCCGATCTGGTGCAGGACGGGGGCCAGCACCTGGGTCAAGGCGGCCTCGGGGCCCAAAAGCCTCACCCCCTGGCGGAAAAGGGCCTCGGCCTCTAGGAAATCGGCCCGGAGGAGGGCGGCTTTCACCCCTTCGGCCAGGTGCTCCGCGCCCCTTTCCTGGGCCAGGTAGCGGAGGATGGCCGCCTTGGGGCTCGCCCCTTCTTGGATGTAGCGCCGGATGGCCTTTAGGGCCTGCACCTCCTCCTCCCGGTAAAGGCGGTGCCCCCCAGGGGTCCTCATGGGGCGGGGGAAGCCGTAGCGCCTCTCCCACTGGCGCAGGGTCTCGGCGGATAGGCCGGTGAGGGCTTCTACTTCGCGGATGGTGTAGATCCCCCCTCGGGTCACGCCCCTAGGCTACCAGACTGTACAACTCTTGTCAAGCTATTGTAGGGTTTCTGTTCAGGTAGGGGCCTTGACCCTAGGGCGGGGAACCCGCTATCCTATGGGTTGGCGTTGGAGAGGTGCCCGAGTGGCTGAAGGGACACGACTGGAAATCGTGTAGGCGGGCTAAACCCCGCCTCGCGGGTTCGAATCCCGCCCTCTCCGCCAACACCCCGGGGCCCAGGGGCCCCGGGGCGCCCTTTGGTGGCGTAGACTCTAGGGGTGGCTGCCCCCCGCCTGGCCAGGCCCTTGAGGGTAGGCCTCGTGGCCTACCCTGGCCTTGGGGGAAGCGGGATCGTGGCCGCGGAGCTTGCGGACCGCTTGGGCCGGATGGGCCACGAGGTCTACCTTTTCGCCACGGAACGGCCCTTCCGCCTTCCCCAAGGGAGCCCCGTCCGCTACCTGCGGGTGGACCTCCCCTTCTATCCCGTGTTCCCTGGCCCCCTCTATACCCTTTCCCTGGCCGGGGTTTTGGAGCGGGAGGCGGGCCGCCTCGGCCTGGACCTCGTCCACACCCACTACGCCATCCCCCATGCGGCCGCAGCCTACCTGGCCTTCGGGGAGGCTTTCCCCTTGGTCCACACCCTTCACGGCACGGACGTTTCCCTCCTCGGCATGGACCCCGCCTTTCACGGGCCCACCCGGAAGGCCCTCCTTGCCGCCCGGGCCACCACCGCGGTGAGCCGGGCCTTGGCCCTGGAGGCGGAAAGGGCCTTTGGGGTGAGGCCGGTGGTGGTCCATAATGCGGTGGATCCTGCCCGCTTTTTCCCCCGGCCCGAGCGGAAAGCCCTCTATGCGGAGGAAGGGGAGTGGCTTCTCCTCCACGCCTCCAACTTCCGGCCCATCAAGCGGGTGCCGGATATCGTCCGGATCTTCGCCAAGGTGCGAAGGCGCCTGAAGGCCAGGCTCCTGCTCCTGGGCACGGGGCCTGAGGAGGAGGAGGCCCGGCGGGTGGCCCGGCTCCTTGGGGTGGAAAGGTGGGTGACCTTCCACCCCCCTACCCCAAGGCCCGAGGAGATCATGGGGGCCGCCGACCTCTTCCTCCTCGCTTCCGAGGAGGAGTCCTTCGGCCAGGCAGCCCTCGAGGCCTTGGCTAGCGGGGTCCCCGTGGTGGCTACTGCGGTAGGGGGGGTGCCCGAGCTCGTGACCCCTGAGGTGGGGCGGCTTGTGGAGCTTGGGGACCTCGAGGGCTTCGCGGAGGCCGTGGTGGACCTCCTCCAAAGCCCAAGCCTTCCCGCCATGCGCAAAAGGGCCCGGGAACGCGCCCTTTTGCACTTCCACCCGGATAGGATCACGGGGGCCTACCTGGAGGTCTACGCCCGGGCCCTGGAAGGGACCTGAGCCCTCGGCCCCTGGTCTACGATGGATCCGTGCAGTAAACTTGATATGGGTGTGCTTACATGGAAGCCCAGAGAGGAGGGAGCATGATTCCGGAAACCATCCCCGTCTGCCCGGTCCGTGGGGCCATCATCTACCCCACCATGGTCATGCCCATCGACGCGGGGCGGCCCATCTCCATCCGGGCCATCCACGTGGCCCTAGCCCGGGACCGGGTGCTTTTTATCGTTACCCAAAAGGACAAGGAGGTGGAAAACCCTAAGCCCTCGGACCTCTACGAGGTGGGGACCGCCTGCAACATCCTCAAGATGCGCAAAAACCCCGACGGTTCCGTCCAGGTCCTGGTCCAGGCCTTTGCCCGGGTGCGGGTTAGGGAATGGATCGAGGCAGGGGATCACCTGGAGGTCCGGGGGGAGGTTTTGCCGGAGGAGGCTGGGGAAGCCGTGCTCCTGCGGGCCCTGGTCCGGGAGACCAAGGAGCGTTTCCAGACCCTCCTGAAGGAGGGCAAGTACCTGGCCCCGGAGGTGGCCCAGTTCATCCTCAACCTGGAGGACCCTTCCCAGCTTGCGGACCACATCGCCTTCCACATGGACTTCCGCTTGGAGGACAAGCAGCGCATCTTGGAAACGGCCAACGTCGCGGAGCGCCTCAAGCGGATCCTGGTCCTCCTCGAGGAGGAGATCGAGCTATTGGAGACCCAAAAGCGCATCCAAAGGCAGGTCAGGGAGGAGATGGAACGCAACCAACGGGAGTACTTCCTCCGGGAGCAGATGAAGGCCATCCAGCGGGAGCTCCAAGGGGAGGAGGGGACGGAGGAGGTGGAGGAGTTCCGGAGGAAGCTCGAGGCCCTGGACCTGCCCCCTGCGGTGCGCCAGGAGGCGGAAAGGGAGCTCAACCGCTTCGCCCGCATGCACCCGGACTCCGCGGAGGCCAGCGTGGTCCGCACCTACCTGGACTGGATCGTGAACCTCCCCTGGAACGCCCGCACGGAGGACAACCTGGACCTGGGGAGGGCCAAGGAGATCCTGGAGAGGGACCACTACGGCCTGGAGAAGGTGAAGGAGCGGGTGCTGGAATACCTGGCTGTGCGCAAGCTCAAGCTGGAGCGGGCCAAGCGAGGGGAGATCCCCGAGGAGGAGGTGAATAAGGGCCCCATCCTCCTCTTCGTGGGGCCCCCCGGGGTGGGGAAGACCTCCATCGCAAAGAGCATCGCCGAGGCCCTGGGGCGGAAGTACGTCCGGGTTTCCCTAGGGGGGGTGCGGGACGAGTCGGATATCCGGGGCCACCGCCGCACCTACGTGGGGGCCATGCCCGGGCGGATCCTCCAGGGCCTGAGGCAGGCGGGGAGCAAAAACCCCGTCTTCCTCCTGGACGAGGTGGACAAGCTCGGGATCTCCTACCAGGGGGACCCGGCCGCGGCCCTCCTCGAGGTGTTGGATCCCGCCCAGAACAAGGAGTTCGTGGACCACTACCTGGGGGTGCCCTTTGACCTCTCCGAGGTCCTCTTCATCGGCACGGCCAACTTCCCCGAGAACATCCCTGCGCCCCTCCTTGACCGCATGGAGCCCATCGAGTTCACGAGCTACACGGAGCAGGAGAAACTGGAGATCGCCAAGCGCCATCTCCTCCCTCGCCAGCTTAGGGAGCACGGCCTAAGCCCGAACCAGGTGGTCCTCTCGGAAGCCGCCCTGGCCCGCCTCATCACCCACTACACCCGGGAGGCGGGGGTGAGGCAGCTTGAGCGGGCCATAGGGGCCCTTCTCCGCAAGGCCGCCCGGAGGATCCTGGAGGAGGGGAGGAGCCGGATCCGCATCACGGAAAAGGACCTGGAGGACTACCTGGGCCCGCCCCGCCATCTGCCCGAGACGGAGGCCCGGGCCCCCCAGGTGGGGGTGGCCACGGGCATGTACTACACCCCCGTGGGGGGGGACATCATGTTCGTGGAGGTGAGCGTGATGCCCGGTAAGGGCAACCTCATCCTCACCGGCCAGCTAGGGGACGTGATGAAGGAGTCGGCCCGGGCGGCTCTCTCCTACGCCAAGAAAAACGCCCTCCGTTTCGGCATCCCCCCTTCCCTCTTTGAGGAGCGGGACATCCACATCCACGTCCCCGCGGGGGCCATCCCCAAGGAGGGGCCGAGCGCAGGGGTGGCCCTCGTGAGCGCCCTGGTCTCGGCCCTTACCGAGGTGCCGGTGCGCCACGACGTGGCCATGACCGGGGAGATCACCCTTACGGGGAGGGTGCTCCCCATCGGGGGGGTCAAGGAGAAGGTCCTGGGGGCGAGGCGGGCGGGGATCCGGGAGGTCATCCTCCCCAAGCAGAACGAGCCTGACCTCCGGGACATCCCCCGGCCCTTGCGCCAGAACATGACCTTCCGCTTCGTGGAGGCCTTGGACCAGGTCCTGGACCTGGCCCTCGTGGGGGGGCTTGAGGCCTTGGAGGCCCGGGCCCGCGAGGCGGTGCAATAGGCCCGTGGTAGAGATCCGGGGCCGCAAGGTGACCTTTATCCCCCCTCCGGGGGCCAAGGCCCTCGTGGGGGATTTCACGGACTGGGAAAGGGCCCCCCTGCCCCTGGAGGGTCCCATCACCCTCGAGTTCCCCGAGGGGGCCTACGTGGAATACGCCTTTTTGGATGGGGCGGGCCGCCCTTTCCCTGATCCCGATAACCCCGAGCGGGCGGAAAACCCCTGGTGGTCCTACCCCCGGGCGATCCGGCTTCCCGGTTTCCGCCCCGAGGCCCCGCCCTCCCCCCGGGAGGAGCCCGAGGTGAGGCGCCACCGCCTGGGCTCCCGCCGCTTTTACGTGGCGGAGACGGGTCCCCATCCTTCCGCCACCTTGGTGGCCCAGGATGGGGTGGCCTTCTACCGCTTGGCGGGCCTCCACCGGGTGGCCCGGGCCCTCCTAGAGGGAGGCGAGATCCCCCCCTTGCGCCTGGTCTTCGTGGAGCCCATAGACCGGCGCCGGGAGTACTTCTTCAGCGAGGCCTACGAGGAGGAGTTCCACCGGGTGCTCCTCGAGGTGGAAAGGCTCTATGGGCCCTTGGGGGAGGTGGCCTTGGCCGGGGCCTCCTTGGGGGCCCTCTTCAGCCTGTGGCAGGCCCTGAGGCACCCCCGCTTCGCCAAGGTCTTGGCCCTCTCCCCAGCCCTCAAGGCCCACCCCCAAGGGGGGGATACCTACCGGGACCCCGAGTGGCTCACGGAGCGTTACGCCGAGGCCGAGGGGCTACCCCGGGTCTACCTCGAGGTGGGCCTTTTGGAGTGGCTTTTGGCCCCCGCCCGGCGGTTTGCAGCCCTCCTTGCGGAAAGGGGGGTCCCCCATGCCTACCGGGAGAGGCCCTCGGGCCACAACTGGGTGACCTGGCGGCAGGCCCTGGCCCCAGGGCTCCGCTACCTCTTTGGGGGATAAGGGTTTTTGAATTTTGGATGAGGTTTTCCTCAAGGGTGGTTTAGGGGTTGACCCTTGGGCAGGATTGGGGTAGGCTTGGTCCAGCAGGCCTAAGGGCCTATCCTAGGGGGTTGCGGTTGAAGGGGAAAGGAGCCTTATGGTCTGTAGGGGCATTGCTGGCCTTAGGGTTGGGATCAAAGGCCTCAAGGCCGCCCCAGTTGGCTTTCGCCTTGCCCTTGCCCGAGCGGGCGCTGGAGGTGCCGAGGCCCCCCAAGAAGGTATGGGTGGTCTACACCGTAAGGCCTGGGGATACCCTCCTTGGCCTCTCGGAGCGGTATGGGGTAGACCCCAAGCACATCCTTTGGTCTAGCGGCCTGACCAGCCATCGGCTTACTCCCGGCCAGCGCCTCCTCATCCCCCTCCTAGCGGAGGAGGAGGCCCCTCCCCGGGTGCCCCCGGGGGTGGAGGTCTACCGGGTGCGTCCGGGGGATACCTTGGGCGGCTTGGCGAGGCGTTTCGGCCTTTCCCTGTTGGACCTGGTCTCGGCCAACCCCAACCTGGACAGCCTGGACCGGCTTGCGGTGGGTAGTACCCTTTATATCCCGAGGAGGGCCAAGGGTCTCCTCGTGGCCCTGCCCGAAGGGGAGACCCTCGTGGACCTTGCCCGCCGCTTTGGCCTTTCCCCCTTGGCTGTGGCCCGGGCGAACGGCCTCCAGGACCCCACCGCCCTTAGGCCCGGGGACCTGGTTCTCCTCCCCGGGATCCGGGCCAAGGCCACCTACGAGCGGCTTCTCGCCAAGCAGGAGGCGGAGCGCCGGGCGCGCCTTGAGGCGGAAAGAAGGCGGCAAGAGGAGCTTAGGCGCTTGGCCGAGGCCAGACGGCAGGCCCAGATCCGGGCCCAGGCCCAGCGGTCGGGTGCCCCTCCTAGGGCCCGGCGGGTGAGCTACCAGCCGGGGGGGATGCGTTGGCCCCTAGATAATTTTCTTCGTATTACCACCTATTTCGGCCAACGGGGGGCCTTCCAGCGTTACCACACGGGGATCGACCTCGCAGCCCCCACGGGGACCCCAGTGTATGCGGCCAAGGCGGGGCAGGTGGTGGTGGCGGGTTGGAGCCGCTTTGGTTACGGTTTTCACGTGATCCTGGACCATGGGGGTGGCCTAGAGACCCTTTACGCCCACCTAAGCCGCATGGCCGTCCGGGCCGGGGAGTTCGTGGAGCAGGGCCAGGTGATCGGGTACGTGGGCTCCACAGGGTGGTCCACGGGGCCCCACCTCCACTTCGAGGTGCGGGTTGGGGGCCAGCCGAGAAACCCCCTGAGCTACCTCCCATAGTGGCCTGGCCCCGAGTTTAGCTTCCCGCAAGTTATAACCTAAGAGGGCGGGAGGTTGGATGGAAAAGGGCACTTTCCCCATCAAGACCGGTTTTGCGGAGATGTTCAAGGGGGGGGTGATCATGGACGTCACCACCCCCGAGGAGGCGAGGATCGCAGAGGAGGCGGGGGCGGTGGCCGTCATGGCCTTGGAGAGGGTCCCTGCGGACATCCGGGCCCAAGGGGGTGTGGCCCGGATGTCCGACCCCAAGCGGATCAAGGAGATCATGGCCGCAGTCTCCATCCCCGTGATGGCCAAGGTACGGATCGGCCACTTCGTGGAGGCCATGATCCTCGAGGCCCTGGGGGTGGACTTCATCGACGAGTCCGAGGTCTTGACCCCTGCGGACGAGGAGCACCACATCGACAAGTGGCGCTTTGGGGTGCCCTTCGTCTGCGGGGCGCGCAACCTAGGGGAGGCCCTGAGGCGGATCGCGGAAGGGGCGGCCATGATCCGCACCAAGGGGGAGGCGGGCACCGGAAATGTGGTGGAGGCCGTACGCCACGCCCGCACCCTATGGAAGGAGATCCGCTACGTCCAGTCCCTGCGGGAGGATGAGCTCATGGCCTACGCCAAGGGGATCGGAGCCCCCTTGGAGCTCGTGAAGTGGGTCCACGAGCACGGCCGCCTGCCCGTGGTGAACTTTGCCGCCGGGGGGATCGCTACCCCAGCGGACGCCGCGCTCATGATGCACCTGGGGATGGACGGGGTTTTCGTGGGGAGCGGGATCTTCAAGTCCGGGGACCCGAAGAAAAGGGCCCGGGCCATCGTCCAGGCCGTGACCTACTACGACGACCCCAAGGTCTTGGCCGAGATCTCCGAGGACCTGGGCGAGCCCATGGTGGGCATCGATCTGGATCGCCTTAGGGAAGAGGAGCGGCTTGCCAAGCGGGGCTGGTAGGTCTTCCGGGTACGCGAGGTCGTACCACCCCATGCAGGCGCAACCCTACATGAGGGGCCCGGAAAGCCCGTGGGGATCTCCTTCCGAGACAAGGTGGGGAAGGCCTGGGCATCCCACCCCGACCCCCTCCTAGGGAACGGCCATCCTCCCTGGGGCCTTTAGAGGTGCTCCCAGAGCTCGAGGTCCAGTTCGGAAGGGGTATCTCCCTCCTGGCTTCCGCCCCGCCCGCCCTTTGGGCCTCCCCCTTGGCCGGGCTTGGGGAGGCGGTGGGGTCGTTGGCCTTTAGGGGGCAGGGCCTTAGCCCCTTGGCAGTTCTTCAAAGACGTTCGTCCACACGTTGATCACCTGGCCCCCTCCGCTGGTCTCCCCCGTGGGGATGGTCTTGATCACCTCGAAGCGCTTCATGTCTAGCTTGTAGAGGTTGCCGTCCGCATTGGAGAGGTAGCCATAGGCCCCGTCCTTGGTGAAGACCACGTGGCCCATCCGCCCCTTTCCGGCCACGATATCCTTCACCGTGCGCATCCCCAGGAGGTCGATGACCGTGACCACGTTGTTGCCGTAGTTGGTGGCGATGCAGTAGCGCCCGTCGGGGGTGTTGTAGGCATGCCCTACCCCGGTGCTTGCGCAGGTCAGGCGGTGGAGAAGGCGCTTGGTAGAGGCGCTATAGATGGCCACCTCCCGCCCTCGGGCGTTGTTGCCGGGGCCCCGGTTCAAGGCCAGGAAAAAGCGCCCATCTTGGCTGAAGTTGCCGTGGTGGGCCTCCACCACCTCTTCCCCGATCAGGGGCATCTCCATCTGGGCCAAGACGGGGAGGTCAGGCCTAGTTAGGTCAAAGACCACGATCCCCGGCCGCACCCGGTCATTACCCTCGTGGATCACCCATAGCTCCCGCCCGTCGGGGGAGACCACCGGGTAGTGGGGCACGCTGGGTAGGGGGCGGGTAAGGACGGAAAAGTCGCGGGTGTCCACCACGACCAGCCGGTCGTCCACCCGATCTACGCTGTAGAAGTAACGGGAGTCCCAGCTCCAGGCGTTGTGCATGGAGGTGACCCCTTTGGGGCGATTTTTCACCTCCAGCTCGACCACCTTTTCTATGGTGTCGTCGGCGGTGCGAAGGAAGACGAGGCGTAGCTTGCCCTCGGTGAGGCCCCAGTGGTCCACCCCCACCCGTTGGCCGTCTGGGCTCACGAGGCCGTGCTTGGGCCGGTTCCCCGTCTCGAGGACCTTGGCTACCCGCATCCTTTCCAGGTCTAAGACCACCACCCGGGTCTCTCCCTCCCCGGCTCCGCTGACGTAGACCTTCTTGGCGTCCGGGGTCATGCTCCCCAAGGTGGCCCCCCGGGCCGTCTCGAGGGCCGCCACCACGGTGTCCGTCCGGGTGTCCACCACGTAGGCCTTGGCGTTGGCGTTGAGGAAGACCACGTAGTCCGACCAGACGGCCTTGGGCCGGGCCTGGGCCTGGGTTCGGGCTGCTAGGCCGGTGGCCAGCAAGGTGCCTGTGGCCTTGATGAAGGTACGGCGACCAACCATAGGGCTTTTCATCTTCTCCCTCCTATGGAGTTTAGCCTCTACCTTAGCACATGGGTTTGGTTAGCGCAAGGCCCTTGGGGAATTTGGGAAGGGCCTTCGGTTTATGTTGAGGCGGATGGCCCGGGTTCTCTCCTTGCACGCGGGGGAGGGGCTGCCCAAGCCCCCTTTGGCCGAGGCCCGTCTGGTGGCGGGGATGGGGGTGGAGGGGGACCGGCACTTTGGCCGCGACCCCGACCGGGCGGTGCTCCTTGCGGGGGAGGCAGCTTACGCCCTAGCCGCTGAGCTTGGCCTCGAGCTGCCCTTTGGGGCCTTGGGGGAGAACCTCCTCCTGGACCTGGATCCCCATGGGCTCCCCCCTGGGGCGAGGCTTGCGGTGGGGCCTGCCCTCCTGGAGCTTGCCTCCGTGTGCACCGTGTGCAGCTCCCTTTCCGCCTTTGGCCTACGCCTGCCCAAGCTCCTCTATGGGAGGCGGGGGGTGTACGCCCGGGTGCTCCTCGGGGGGGTGGTCCGGGTGGGGGATCCCGTGGTGGTCCTCGGGTAGTTTGCCCCAGGGCCCTCCTTGGGGTTTGGGGACCCTCGGCCCTTTTGTGGGATGGGCAAAAGTCTCGCCGGAGCTTATCCACTACACTCCTCCGCCGGGAGGGAAACATGAAAAAGTTGTTGTTCCTATTCCTTTTGGCCAGCAGCCTAGCCCTGGGCCAGGGGGTGATGGTCCGGGTAGCCCACCTCTCCCCCGATGCTCCGGCGGTGGACGTCCTCGTGAACGGCCAGCGGGTGGTCACCGGCCTGGCCTTCGGAAAGGTCACCCCTTACCTTCCCCTACCCGCAGCCAAGGTCAAGGTCCAGGTGGTGCCCGCTGGGCAGGACGCCCCTGTGGTGATTGGGGCCGAGTTGGACCTTAAGGAAGGCATCTATTACACCATCGCCGCCACAGGCTTCCTCGCCAACCTGCGCCCCCAGGTGTACACGGATACCCTGGCGGGCCTCTTCCCCCGTGCGGGGTTTGCCCGCATCCGGGTGGTCCACGCCTCCCCCGACGCCCCGGCCGTGGACGTGGCCGTGAAGGGTGGGCCGGTGCTCCTCACCAGCCTGCCCTTCCCCCGGGCAAGCTCCTACCTTTCTGTCCCCGCGGGTACCTACGACCTCGAGGTCCGGGTGGCCGGCACCTCCACCGTAGCCTTGGCCCTGCCCGGGGTTACCCTAGAGGGGGGCAAGGTCTACACCGTCTTCGCCGTGGGCAGCGCAAGGGCGGGCACCCTCACCGTGGTGCCGGTGGTGGACGCTACCGTCTTGGGGGGTAACCGCTAGGCCTTAGGGCCTCCCCGCCCTGCCTTTGGGCAGGGCGGGGGTTTGTCTTGGGGCTAGGGTCCTGGGGGAAGGCCTATCTCCCCCAACCGCCGCAAGGCCCCTTGCCGCCTCGAGCAAGTTCCCTCCGGAGGCCCTTTACCTCCCGAGCGGGGAGTGGGGGCTTGGCCTGGGCCTTGGTTTGGGGATCGGGCCACCCCGTGGGACCCTCCGAGGCCTCGGAACTGCGGAGGCCCTCCCATACCACCCCATGCAGGCTTGCGCCTGCATGGGGGCCCCGGTAGAAAGTCCCCGTGGAGTTTTTTTGGAACCTGGAGGCGCACGACTAAAGGGTGCTAGACCTCGAGCCCAAGGGGCTTACGGGCTTCCGGGGGCTCCTTCCGGCCTACCTTCACTCGGCCTCGGCCATTGGGCGTGAAGCCGAAGCCAACGCAGCCAAAGCTCCACCACGAGGAGGTGGGGCAGGGTGAGGGCGAAGATGGCCCCCATGTAGGCGGCCAGGGGGTCGGGCGTGCGGAGGAAGAGGAGGAAGGCCAGGGCCAGCCCCCCCAGGGTCCCCCCATACACCCAGGCCCACTCCCACCCCCTCACCCCGACCAGGCGGAGGCTTTCCAGGCTGTGCTTCATGAGGAAGTAGCCGGCTAGGGCCGCATAGGGGTGGGCCAAGAGGGCCAGGAGGAAGAGCCAAAGGGTGTCCACCCAAGCCCCCAAGGGGTGCCTTTCCCTTAGGGATAGGAGGAGGAGGATCCCTAGGAGGGAAGCCGCTAGGCCCGCGGGGAGGGTAAAGCCTGAGGCGAAGGCCTTTAGGAAGGGGGCTATGGCCTCCTGGTGGAAGAGGAAGGGGATGAAGAGGATGCCCCCAGCCCGCAGGTAGCCCAAGGCCCCTCGGCCCTCCGTCCGGCCCCAGTGGAAGAGGGCGAGGAGGAGGAAGAGGAGGAGGGCCGTAGGGGGGTGGAGGAGGAGGACGGCCAAGGCTACCCCTGCAAGGAGGAGGTAACCCCCTACGAAGGCCCCTAGCGGTAGGCCTAGGCGCCTCGCCACCAGAAGGTCCGCAGCCCCATGGGGCAAGCCCAGGACCAGGGCAGAGAGGAGGAGGAGCCCTAGGGCCCAAGGCTCCGGGAGGAGGATAAGGGGCAGAAGGTAGAGGGCGGGCATGCTTTCATCCTCCTTTCATGAAAAGCCCCCCTTTGTGGCCTAAGGTAACATCTCTTACAATTTGTTGCCTAGGCTAAAATCTCTCATCCTCCTCAGGTTTCCAATGGAGACGTGAGCCCCAGGCGGGCAAGGGTAAGGAAGGAGGTTGGACCATGCGGATGCTTCCGGAACTGAGCTTTGGCCAGTATTGGTTGGTCTTCAACATGCTCTCCCTCACCATCGCCGGGATGCTTGCGGCTTTCGTCTTCTTCCTCCTGGCGCGGAGCTACGTGGCCCCTAGGTACCACATCGCCCTCTACCTCTCCGCCCTCATCGTCTTCATCGCAGGCTACCACTACCTGAGGATCTTTGAGAGCTGGATAGGGGCCTACCAGCTCCAGGATGGGGTCTACGTCCCCACGGGGAAGCCCTTCAACGACTTCTACCGCTATGCGGACTGGCTCCTCACCGTGCCCCTTCTCCTCCTCGAGCTCATCCTGGTCCTGGGCCTCTCTGCGGCCCGCACCTGGAACCTTTCGGTCAAGCTGGTGGTGGCCTCCGTGCTGATGCTGGCCTTCGGGTATGTGGGGGAGGTGAACAGCGAGCCTGGGCCTAGGACCTTCTGGGGGATCTTGTCCACCATCCCCTTTGCTTACATCCTCTACGTCCTTTGGGTGGAGCTAGGCCAGGCCATCCGGGAGGCCCGTTTTGGCCCCCGGGTCTTGGAGCTCCTAAACGCCACCCGTTACGTCCTCCTCATGTCCTGGGGCTTCTACCCTACCGCCTACGCCCTGGGCACCTTGCTTCCTGGCGGGGCGGCCCAGGAGGTGGCCATCCAGGTGGGCTATAGCCTAGCGGACCTCATCGCCAAGCCCATCTATGGCCTTCTCATCTTTGCCATCGCCCGGGCGAAGAGCCTCGAGGAGGGCTTCGGGGAGGTCAAGGCCGCTTAAGGGAAGGGCCCGCCTGGGGCCCCTTTTCGGGGTGTTTATGAGAGTCCTTATCGCCGGCGCTACGGGTGGTCTCGGGGGGGCCTTGGCCCGGGCCCTCCGGGGCGAGGAGCTTTTCCTGGTGGGCCGAAGGGCCCAGGCCCTAGGGGCCTTGGCCGAGGAGGTGGGGGGAAGGGCCCTCCCTGCGGACCTCAGGGACGAGGTGGAGGTCAAGGCCCTCCTGGAGGAGGTGGGGCCTTTGGACCTCCTCCTCCACGCGGTGGGCCAGGCGGCCAAGGGGCGGGTGCGGGAGGTGGAGGGGGCCCTGTTGGAGGACCTCCTCGCCAGCCACCTCCTCACCGCGGCCCTCCTCCTCAAACACGCCCGCTGGCGGGAGGGGGCTAGGGGGGTGTTCTTCGGGGCCTATCCGGCCTATGTGCGGGTTTCGGGCTTTGCCGCTTACGCCGCGGCCAAGGGGGCCCTCGAGGCCTACCTGGAGGCCGCCCGCAAGGAGCTCCTCCGGGAGGGGGTGCGCCTTGTCGTGGTGCGGCTTCCCGCGGTGGCCACGGGCCTTTGGGCCCCATTGGGGGGTCCGCCCCGGGGGGCCTTGTCCCCGGAGGAGGCCGCCCGGCGGGTGCTGGAGGGGGTCTTGCGGGAGCCTCCCCCGGAGCTTTTGGAGGTGTGATGTACCGGGCCTTCTTCTACCCCATGCGCCTAGGCCTCCTCTGCGTGGGGGAAAACTTCATGCCCATGGCCTGGTGGACCCCGGTTTCCAAGGAGCCCTTCCGCCTCCTCCTGGCCATCGACCGCAAGAACCACACCCTAAGCCTCCTCAGGGAGCTTTCCGAGGCGGCCTTGGCCTTCCTCCCCTGGGAGGCCCGGGCCTGGGTGGTGCGGGCGGGTTACCTCTCGGGGCGGAAGGTGGACAAGGCCCAGGCCCTGGGGGTCCCCTTGAGGCCTGCCCGGCGCCTTGCCCACACCCGGGTGCCGGAAGGGGCCTTGGCCGTCTACGAGATGCGGGTCGTGGAATGGCCCACGGACGGGGACCACGCCCTTTTCCTGGGGGAGGTGGTCCACGTGGAGGGTTCGGGCCAGGCCAAGGAGCGCCCCATCCTTTTCCTCGGCTTTCGGGACTTCGCCACCTTGGGGGAGCGCTGGAGGTTCCGCCCTTCTAGGCCCCATGCCCCGGAGGAAGGGGGGAAGCCTTCATGAGGAGATACCTCCTTTTGGCCTGCTTCCTGCTCCTGGCCCAGGCCCAGGCCCCTTACGCGGTGGAGGGCGGGGTCCGGTACAGGGGCTCCTACCCCTTTGGGAGCTGGGAGGGGGTGAACCCCACGGCCCGGGGGCAGGTGCTTTGGGATGGGCGGGAAAAGGCCTCGGGGAAGGTGTGCGTGCAGCAGGGGGCTTGGGATTCGGGCAACGCCGAGCGGGACCGGAAGGCCCTGGAGATCCTCAAGGCCAAGGAGTACCCCGAGGCCTGCCTTTACCCCCAAAGGGCCTACCGGGAAGGGGCCCGCTTCGTGGTGGAGGGCGAGCTGGAGATGGTGGGGAAGAGGCTTCCCGTGAGGATCCTGGGGGAGCTTCGGGAGACCCCTTCGGGCCTCCGCTTTTCGGGGGGCTTCTCCACCCGTTTCTCCCAGTGGGGGCTCAAGCGGCCTAGCTTCCTCTTCCTCGAGGTCCGGGACGAGGTGGAGGTCTTCCTGGAGGCCGAGGTCTTGCGGTGATCCGCCTGGGCTACCCTTGCGAGAACCTCACCCTGGGGGCCACCACCAACCGCACCCTGCGCTTAGCCCGCCTCGAGGAGGGGAGGGTGCGGGCCAAGGTGGCGGCCAACCTCGAGGACCTAAGGCGGATCCTCCACTGGAACAGGGCCCAGGGCTTTTCCCTCTTCCGGATCGGGCAGCACCTCATCCCCTTCGCCTCCCACCCTGCCTTCCCCTACGACTGGGAGAAGGCCCATGGGGAGGAGCTTCGCGAGGTGGGGCGCCTGGCCCAGTCCCTAGGCCAGAGGCTTTCCATGCACCCCGGCCAGTACGTGAACCCGGCTAGCCCTAGCCCCCAGGTGGTGGAGCGCTCCTTGGCCGAGCTTCGCTACTCCGCTCGCCTCCTGGCCCTCCTTGGGGCGGAGGAGGGAGTTTTGGTCCTCCACCTGGGGGGGGTTTATGGGGACCGGTCCCAGGCCCTCCGCCGCTTTGTGGAGAACCTAAGGGGGGAAGGGGAGGTCCTCCGCTACCTGGCCCTGGAGAACGACGAGCGCCTTTGGAACGTGGAGGAGGTCCTCAAGGCCGCGGAGGCCCTAGGGGTGCCCGTGGTGGTGGATACCCTCCACCACGCCCTAAACCCCGGGCGCCTCCCCTTGGGGGAGGCCTTGACCCTGGCCTTTTCCACCTGGCGGGGCCGGCCCAAGGTCCACCTCGCAAGCCAGGACCCGGGGAAAAGGCCCGGGGCCCACGCGGAGGAGGTGGCCCCGGGGGACTGGGCGGGGCTCCTTGGGGCCCTTCCCGGGCCGGCCGACATCATGGTGGAGGCCAAGGGGAAGGAGAAGGCCTTGCTCCGGGCCTACCCTTTTGGGGAAGATGGGGAGCGTGGTCGGGGTTTTGGCCTTACAGGGGGATTTTCGGGAGCATAAGGCGGTCCTAAGGGCCCTTGGGGTAGAGGCCAAGGAGGTGAGGAAGCCCGAGCACCTGGAGGGCCTCAAGGCCCTCATCGTCCCTGGGGGGGAGTCCACCACGATCGGCAAGCTGGCCCGGGCCTTCGGCCTCGAGGAGGCGGTGAGGCGACGGGTGGAGGAAGGGTCCTTGGCCCTTTTCGGGACCTGCGCAGGGGCCATCTGGCTTGCTCGGGAGATCCTGGGCTACCCGGACCAGCCCCGCCTTGGCGCCCTAGACGTGGCCGTGGAGCGGAACGCCTTTGGCCGCCAGGTGGAAAGCTTCCGGGAGGAGCTGGAGATCCAGGGCCTTGGCCCCTTCCCCGGGGTCTTCATCCGGGCCCCCCTTTTCCGGAGGCTGGGCCCTAGGGTGGAGGTCCTCGCCCGCCTAGGGGAGGACCCCATCCTCGTGCGGGAGGGGCGGATCCTTGCGAGCAGCTTCCACCCCGAGCTTACGGGGGATCCCCGCCTTCACCGGTTTTTCTTGGAGTTGGCCGGGCTTTAGCCTTCCGGGCGCGGGCCCGTTCGGCCAGGAGGGCGAAGAGGGGGCGGTGGCTGGGAAGGAGCTCGGGGTGCCACTGGACCAGGAGGAAGAAGGGGTGCCCCGGGAGGTAGGCGGCCTCGATGACCCCGTCTGGGGCCCGGGCGGCGACCCTTAGGGGGCCTGGGTCCCGGATGGCCTGGTGGTGGTAGCTATTCACCCGGAAGCGGCGGCCGAAAAGGGGGGTAAGCCAAGGGTCCTCCTCCGTTTCCACGCTGTGCCATAGGGCGGGGGCGGGGGCGGTCTGGCGGTGGCCGATCTGGGTAAACCCTGCGGCCTCGAGGTCTTGGTATAGGCTTCCCCCCAGGGCCACCGCGGCCACCTGGGCCCCCCGGCAGATCCCCAAGGTGGGGAGGCCATGCGCTGCGGCCCAGCGGGCCGCGTAAAGCTCCAGCTCGTCCCGCACGGGGTCTACAGAACCCAGCCGGGGGTGGGGTTCCTCCCCGTAGTGGACGGGGTCCACGTCCCCTCCCCCAGGCAGGAGGAGCCCGTCCAGGCGGGCCAGGATCCCCTCCAAGGCCGGGCCGGGCTGGGGCGGGAGGACCACGAGGCCCACCCCTTGGGCGGCCAGGGCCTCCCGGTAGGCTTCCCCTAGGCCCCAAAGGGGCCCTTGGCTGGACTGGGCGGTGATCCCGATGAGGGCCATGGGGTAAGGATACCCTTGTATGCTCGGGGGGATGGAGCCGGCCCTCGACTTTCTCCAGGCCCTGCGGGCCCTTTTGGACCAGGGGGTTCCCACCCCCTTTTACGCCTACGACCTTCGGCGCATAGAGGCCTCCGTGCAGGCCTTCCGCAAGGCCTTTCCCCGGGCCCGCCTCTTCTACGCCCTAAAGGCCAACCCCCGCCTTCGGCTGCTTGCAAGGCTCCGGGCCCATGGGCTTGGGGTGGAGGCCGTGAGCCTGGGGGAGGTCTTGAGGGCCTACGCTGCGGGGTATGCGCCCCACGAGGTCCTCCTCAATGGGCCCGTCAAGCCCCCAGACCTCTTGGCCGCCTTGGCCCAAAGGGGGGTGCCCATCCTGGTGGCCGATTCCCCCTTGGACCTCGAGCGGATCGCCCGTTACCTCCCCGGGGCTTCGGTGCTCCTCCGCCTAAACCCGGACCTTCCCGTCCGGACCCATCCCCACCTGGCCACGGGCCGGGGGGAAAGCCAGTTCGGCATCCTCCCTGAGGAGTGGCCCGAGGCCTTGGCCCGGGGGAGGGCCTTGGGCCTCGAGGTCTTGGGCCTCCACCTCCACCTGGGGTCCAACCTGGACCTTGAGGCCTACCGGGCCTTGCCCGGGCTTCTAGAACCCCTCAGGTCCCGGGTCGGGCCCTTGCGGGTTTTGGACCTGGGGGGAGGGATGGGGGTGGGCCTGGACCCCCAGGCCCTGGCCGGGCTCCTCGAGCCCCTGGCCCAGGCCTTTGGGGCCGAGCTTTGGCTGGAACCCGGCCGGGCCCTGGTGGCCGGGGCGGGGGTTTTGGTGGCCCGGATCTGGGGGGAGAAGCGGACCCGTAGGCGCTACCTCCTCCTGGACGCGGGGATGACCGCCCTCCTCCGCCCCCTGCTCTACGGGGCCCGGCACCCCGTGCGCCCCCTTTACGATGCTCCCTCCCAGGCCCTCTACGACCTGGCCGGGCCGGCCTGCGAGGCGGGGGATGTCCTCCTTAGGGACGTCCTCCTTCCCGTGCCCAAGGAGGGGGATGGCCTGGTCTTCCTGGGGGCCGGGGCCTATGGGGAGGCCATGCACCTGGCCTATCTGGACCATCCCCCCCCAGCCTCTTACGCGTGGGACGGGGAGGCCTGGGAGGTTTGGCGGCGGCCGGGGAGGCTTGAGGACCTCTGGGCCCATGAGCTTGGAGGGGCCTAAGGGAAGCCATGGGGCGGTGGATCCTGGGGGTGGATGCTGGGGGCAGCAAGACCCGGGCCCTCTTGGCCGAGGAGGGGGGCCGGGTGCGGGGAAGGGGCCTCTCGGGGCCTGCCAACCCCAAGGCGGTGGGGTGGGAAGGGGCCCTGGCCGCCATTTGGGAAGCCGTGCGGGGGGCTTTGGCGGAGGCCGGGGTGGAGGGGCAGGTGGAGGCCGCCTGCGTGGGCCTCGCGGGGGCCGATACCCCGGAGGAGCGGGCGGCCTGGGCCAAGCGCCTTGGGGGCCTCGCCTTGCGGCTACAGGTGGTGCACGACGTGGAGTTGCTCCTGGCCGCGGCCTTTCCCGAGGCCTGGGGGGTAGCCCTGGTGAGCGGCACGGGTTCGGTGGCCTTTGGCCGAAGCCCCGACGGGCGGACCGCCCGGGTGGGGGGGTGGGGCTACCTCCTTGGGGACGAGGGGAGCGGGTTCAGCCTGGCCCTTCAGGCCCTGAGGCTAGCCCTCCAGACCGCAGATGGCCGGGCCCAGGCCCCAAGCCTCCTCCAGGCGGCCCTGGAGTTTTGGGGCCTTGGGGAGCCGGAGGGGTTGCTTGGGGTGGTCTACGGGGGAGGGAAGCCCCAGGCCCTGGCCTCCTTCGCCCCGGTGGTCCTCAAATTGGCCGAGGCCGGGGACCCCGCGGCCCGCCCCTTGGTCTTCCAGGCCGGCCGGGAGCTGGCCCGGCAGGTGGGGGCAGTGATCCGGCAGCTAGGCCTCCACCGACCCCCCTTGGCCCTGGGGGGCGGGCTTCTTAGGGCCAGCCCCCTCCTCCGGGAGGCGGTCTACCAGGAGGTGGGCCTCCTCCTCGGCGGGATGGTTTTGGTGGAGGAGCCGGCCTTGGGGGCTTTGGCCTTGGCCCGGAGGCTTTTGGCTAGCTCCAGCTAGGAAGCCCCTCCAGGCTTGGGCGCAAGCCAGGCTGGGCGAAGGCCACCCGGCCCCGGGTTAGGGTGGCCTGGACCTCTAGGTTTTCGTCCAGCACCACGAGGTCCGCGTCGTATCCCGGGGCGATCCGCCCCTTGCGCCCTCCTACCCCGGCCACCCGGGCGGGGACCCGGCTCAGCATGGCCACCGCCTCCCCTAGCCCAAGCCCGAGCCGCCGGACCAAAAGGCGCAGGATCCCGTCCATGGTGGCTACGCTGCCCGCGAGGGTGCCGTCCTCGAGGCGGGCTACCCCTCCTTCCACCCGGGCCTTCTGCCCCCCGAAGCTGAAGGTGGCCCCCTCCCCTAGGCCGGCCCCCGGCTGGGCGTCCGTGACCAAGGCCACCCGCCCTGGGCCTAGGGCCCGGATCAGGAACAGCATGGCCGCGGGGTGCACGTGGATCCCGTCCCCGATGAGCTCCGCGGTGGCCTCCTGGGCCTCAAGCAAAGCCCCCAAGGGCCCAGGGGCCCGGTGCCCTAGGGGAGGCATGGCGTTGAAGGCGTGGGTGAGGTGGCGGGCCCCAAGCTGGAAGGCCCTTCGGGCCTCCTCGTAGCCCGCCTCCGTGTGGCCCAGGCTCACCACCACCCCGGCCTGGACCAGCCTATGGATGAGGGCCTCAGCCCCTGGGAGTTCGGGGGCTAGGGTGAGGGTCCGAAGCCAGCCCCGGCTGAGCGCCAAAAGCCTCTCCCCCTCCCCGAGGTCGGGGAGGCGGAGCCACTCCGGGCGGTGGGCCCCCCGCTTGTGGGGGTTGAGGTAGGGGCCCTCGAGGTGTAGCCCCAGGGCCTCGGCCCCCTCCCTTTGGGCCTCGAGGGCCCGGGTCGCGGCCCGGATCTGGGCCTCAGGGAGCCCCCCAGCCACCCCCACCACGGTGATGAGGAAGGCGGTGGTGCCCGTGCGGGGGAGGTAGCGGGCGTAGGCCAGGATCTCCTCCGGTTCCTCCGTGTGGAGGGCATACCCGCCCCCCCCATGGGTGTGGAGGTCCAGGAATCCGGGAAGGATCAGGCCCTCCTCGAGTTCCACCACCCGCCCTTCCGGGGGAACCCCCAACCCCGCGGCCTTGATCCTTTCCCCCTCCACCACCACCCTGCCCCTTACGACCCCTTCCTCCCCTACGAGGCGGCCTACCAGGGTATAGGTCATCCTCTCCCCCCTAGCCCTTCAGGCTCCCCAAGGTGAGGCCCCGGATGAAGTACCGCTGCATGGCCAGGAAGACCAGGATGGGGGGGATGGTGCCCAAGGAGAGGCCGGCCATCAGGGTGGTCCACTCCGTGCTGAACTGGGTGTTGAAGACCGCTAGCCCCACGGTAAGGGGCCGCATCTCTAGGGAGTGGGTGGCGATGAGGGGCCAAAGGAAGGCGTTCCAGCCGCTTAGGAAGGTAAAGGTGGCCAGGGTAGCCAAGGCGGGGGCGGCCAGGGGAAGGGCGATCCGCCAGTAGATCTGCCAAGGGGTGGCCCCGTCTATAAGGGCAGCCTCCTCCAGTTCCCTAGGGAGGGAGAGGAAGTTTTGCCGCATGAGGAAGATGGCGAAGGCGTCAAAAAGCCCGGGGAGGATGAGGGCGTAGTAGGTATCGATCCAGCCGAGGCGGCTCATGAGGATGAAAAGGGGGATGATGAGCACGTGGGCGGGGATCATGAGGGTGATGAGGAAGAGGAGGAACAGGGAGTCCTTGCCCCGCCACCGGAAGCGGGCGAAGGCGTATCCGGCCATGGCCCCGCTGGTCAGGTTGAGGAGGGTGAGGCCCAAGGCCACGATCAGGGAGTTCAGGTACCAGCGGAGGAAGGGCACGGAGGTGAGGACCCGTTCGTAGTTTTCCCAGTGGAGCCGCTCGGGCCAAAGCCGGATGGGCAGGTCGAAGAGGGAGCCCGGTTCCTTGAAGCTCGTGGAGACCATCCACAAGAAGGGCACCAGCATGGATAGCCCCCCAAGGAGGAGGAGGAGGAAGACCACAAGGTCCCCCAGGGTTTTGAGGAGTTTGCCCCTCATGTTTCCTCCCACACCCACCGCTTGCGAAGCCCCCACTGGAGGAGGGTAAGGAGGAAGAGGAGGGAGAAGAGGACCCAGGCGATGGCCGAGGCGTAGCCCATATCCGGTGGGAAGGTGCCAAAGGCCTTTTGGTAGAGGTAGAAGAGGAGGACCACGGTGGCGTCTAGGGGCCCTCCCCCCGTCATCACGTAGATGAGGCCGAAAACCTGGAAGCCCCCGATGAGGGCGAGGAGGGTGTTGAGGAAAAGGGTAGGGGAGAGGAGGGGCAGGGTGATGTGCCAAAACTGCTGCCAGGGGCTAGCCCCGTCCAAGGAGGCGGCCTCGTAGTAGGTCCTGTCGATGTTTTGGAGGCCCGCCAGGAAGATGAGCATCCTTAGGCCAACCCCCGCCCACACCGAGGCCAGGATGACCCCAAGCATGGCCCAGCGCTCGTCCGTAAGCCAGCCTGGCCCTCCCTGGGCGAGCCACCCCACCCAGGCCGGCACCCCAAGGCCCAAGGCGGTAAGGAGGCCCTCTATCCTTTCCCCCACCCAGCGCAAGAACAGGTTGACCGGCCCCACGTAGGGGTTTAGGACCCAGCGCCACATGAGCCCCACGGCCACCACGCTGGTCACCGTGGGCAGGAGGTAGAGGGTGCGGAGGATCCGGACCCCGGGCAGGTTGCGGTTGAGCCCTAAGGCCAGGAGGAGGGCCAGGGCGATCTCCAGGGGTACGGCCACCCCCACGTAGTAGAGGGTGTTCCAAAAGGCCTTGTGGAATACCGGGTCTTGGAGGAGGCGGAGGTAGTTGCCGGGGCCTATCCAGGTCTCCCGGATGGCCTCCAGGGTCAAGGGGGTGAAGACGTCCCAGCGGGTGAAGGAAAGGAGGAGGGAGGCCAGGATGGGCCCCAGGTTGAAGGCCAAAAACCCCACCAGGCTAGGGAGGAGGAAGGGCCAGGGAAGGCGGCTGTAGCTGAGCATGGGGTATGGGCAGGGGCTTGTGGGCCTTTAGGCCCACAAGCCCCTAGGGGCCTTACCTTTGGGCCTTCCGCTCCTCCTGGACCTGGTCCAGGATCTTCTGGACCTCGGGGGCTACCCGGTCCAGGGCGGCCTTGACCTCCTCCTTACCCTCCCACACGGGGGCCAAGGCCTTGGTGATGAGGTTTAGGGCCTCGTTCCAGGCCTCGAAGGTCTCCGTGGGCCTGGCCTTTTGGTTCACGGTGAGGAAGTACTGCTGGTTGCGGGGGGGTGGGGGTTGGAAGAAGGCCTGGAAGATGGCGTTGCTGGTGTCGGGGTTTTTGGGGTCAAACCCGATGGCCGGGATGATCAGGCCTCCCCGGGTGAAGACCAGGCTGCCCTGGGGCCCCGCCATGAACTTGAGGAGCCGCCAGGCCGCCTCGGGGTTGCGGCTTTGCCGGGAGATGGCCCAGCCCGAGCCGTCGATGTCCACGATGCTCCCGGCCTTGCCCCGGGGGAAGGGCACGACGTCCCACTGGAACTTGGCCCTTTGCTTGAGGGTGGGTACCCGCCAGCGCCCGTCCACGATCATGGCTGTCCGGCCCTCGAGGAAGAGGGTGAAGCCGCTCCGGTCCGCCTCCTCCTGGGGCGTGGGGGCCACCCGGTGCTTCCACCGGAGGTCCACGTAGAACTGGAGCCCCTCCACGGAGGCTGGGCTATTGAGGAGGAACTTGCTGTGGTCGGGGCTATACCAGCGCCCCCCGTTGGACCAGACCCAGGGTTGCCAGAAGAGGAAGTAGGTGTAGAAGCTCAGCCCCCACTGGACCCGCCGGCCCCCCTCCTCCCGGGTAAGGGCCTTGGCGTAGCGGAGGAAGTCGTCCCAGGTCCAGTCGGGCTTGGGGTCGGGGAGGCCCGCCTTGCGCACCAGGTCCTTGTTGTAGAAGACCACCAGGTTGGAGATGTCCCGCGGCAGGGCGTAAAGCTGCCCCCGGTAGCGGAAGGCCTCCAGGATGCCCTTGTAGTAGATGCGGGTGTCGAAGCGGTCCCGGGCGATCAGGGGGTCTAGGGGCAGGGCCACCCCCTTGGCGGCCAGGGCGGGGAAGTTGATGTTGTTGGTGAAGAAGAGGTCGGGAGCCTGGCCCGCAGCGAAGAGGGTGGTGAGCTTGGTCCAGTAGTCCTGGGAGGGGATGTGGAGAAGCTCCACCTCTAGGTCTGGGTTTTGGGCCATGAACTGCTTGAAGACCTCCCGATAAAGGGCGATCTCCGCCTCCGTGCCCCAGCTAGCCACCGTCAACTTGGTTTTGGCTAAACCCAAGCTAGCGGCCAAAATCCCAAGCCATACGATCCACCGTCCTTTCATGCCTCACCTCCCCTTTCCCGCCCCCATGGGGAAGGGGCCCACGGGGACGGGTAAACGGCCTCCCGGGGTGAAAACCCCCGCGAGGGCTTCCAACGCGGCCCGGGTTTGGACCGCGCGGTAGCCGTAGGTCACGAGGTAGCCCGAGGGTTTGGGCTCGAGGTAGAGGTAATCGTCGGGGTTGCCCAGGGCCACCACGTAGATGGGCCTTCCGGTCCCGGCCAAGGCCTGGTAGAGGGCCACCTGCTCTTTGGGCAAGGGGCCCAGCCAGTGGTAGGTCCCAAGGACCACCCGCTCAGCCCCTAGAGCGCGCTCTCTGGCTGCGGCCACCTCCTCCTTGCGGGGCCTTTCCCCTACCTCCAGGGCCTGGGCCCCGGGGAGGTACCGGGGAGCGAGCTGGGCTAGGCTCGGTTCCTCCCCCCAGGTCTGGGGGAGCCTAGGGGCCACCACCAGGGTGCCGGGCCCGGGGATGGGAAGGGATCCCGCAAGCCAGGTGAGGGCCGCCCGGCTCACCCTTAGGCTTAAGGCCTCCAGGGCCTCGGCCTCCGGCTTGGGGCCTGGGGGCCTAAGCCGGCCTTGGAGGCGCCTAAGCCGCCTTTGGGTTTCCCCGAGGCGGCTTAGGGGGATCTCTCCCTTCTTTAGGGCCTGCTGGAGGGCCTTGTAGACCGCCTCGGCGGTCTTCCCCCCCCGGCCTACCAAGACGAGGTCCGCCCCCGCCTGGACGGCCTTCACCGCCGCCTCCCCCGGTCCATACCGGTCCGCAATGGCCCGCATCCCCATGTCGTCCGTGAGGATGAGGCCTTGGAAGCCGAGCTCCTGGCGGAGGAGGCCGGTGAGGATCCGGGGGGAGAGGGTGGCGGGAAGCCTAGGGTCCAGGGCAGGGTAGAGGATGTGGGCGGTCATGACCAGGGGGGCGCCCGCGGCCACGGCCTGGCGGAAGGGCCTTAGCTCCACCTCCAAGGCCTCCAGGGGTTTGTCCACCACGGGCAGGCCCGTATGGGAGTCCGTGCTGGTGTCCCCGTGCCCGGGGAAGTGCTTGGCCGTCCAGAGGATCCCCGCCTCCTCCAGGCCCTGGGCGAAGGCCAGGCCGAACCGGCTTACCGTCTCCGGGTCCCCCCCGAAGCTCCGGATCCCGATGATGGGGTTTTGGGGGTTGAGCTGGACGTCCAGGACGGGGGCCAGGTTGACGTTCACCCCGAGGTGGGCGAGCTCCTGGCCTATGGCCCGGCCCACGGCCCGGGCTAGCCCCGGATCCCCCGTGGCCGCGAGGGCCATGGCCGAGGGGAAGCGGACCACCCCGGGGGCGCGGTAGCTGGTGAAGGGTCCGCCCTCCTGGTCGATGAGGATGAGGAGGTGGGGGTAGCGCCGGCGCAGGGTGTGGACCATCCCCACGGGGTCCTTTTGGAGGTTGGAGGGGAAGAGGATGACCCCTGCGGGCTGGTAGCGGTCGATGAGGGCCAAGGGAGGGTCGCTCCCCTCGAAGGAGAGGACCATGAACTGGCCGGCCTGGGCGGCCAGGGCCTGGGGCATGAGGGCGAGGAGGAGCCACATGGGTCTCACCTTAGGGCCTCCCTCAGCCGGCCGGAGGCCGCCTCGAGGCGTTCCTGGGCGGCCTGGAGGCTCTTGGTCTGGTGGAGGAGGACGGCCAACCGCGGATCCCCCCCGGCCTCCTCCAGGAGGCGGGAGGCCGCCTCCTCCCCAACCCCCGCGATGGCGGACACGATGCCTATGGCCCGGGCCCAGAGCTTGGCGTTGGTGGGCCTAAGGCCCACCATCAGGTTGGAGTAGACCCGCCCCAAGCGCACCATGAGGAGGGTGGAAAAGAGGTTGAGGGCCACCTTTTGGGCCGTGCCTGCGGCCAGGCGGGTGGAGCCCGCGAGGACCTCGGCCCCCGTTTCCAGGAGCACGGGGATCTCCGCGGCCTCGAGGAGGGGGGTGGCGGGGTTGTTGGCCAGGCCGAGGGTCAGGGCGCCCCGGGCCCGGGCGGCCCGCACCGCGGCCACGGTGAAGGGGGTGCGCCCGCTGGCCGCTACCCCCACGAGGACGTCCCTTGGGCCAAGCCCGAGCCTTTCCACCCCCGCTTCCGCCTCCTCCTCCCGGTCCTCGGCCCCTTCCTGGGCGGAAAGGAGGGCCGCCTCCCCCCCGGCCAGGAGGTAGGCCAGGCGGGCCTCGGGCCAGCCGAAGGTGGGGGGAAGCTCCACCCCCTCGAGGAGGGCGAGCCGCCCCGAGGTCCCAGCCCCCGCGAAGACCAGGCGCCCTTCCCCTTCCCGAAGGCGTTCCGCAGCCTTAAGGGCCCCTTGGGCTAAGGCCCCAAGGGCCCCCCGCACCGCGGCCAAGGCGGTGAAGTTGCGCTCCAGGAGGGCCTCCAGGATCTCGTGGTCCGGCCAGGTGTCCAGGTCCTGGTAGCGCTTGGCCACGTCCTCGGTGCTCATGCGGGCCTCCAGTGGGCGGCGAGGAGGTTGGCCACCCGGGGGCGGAGTTCGGGGAGGGGGTTGGGGCGGTGGCGGGTGGGGTGGACCCGGTGGGTGAGGAGGGCCCAGGCGTACCCCCGGCTAGGGTCCACCCAGACCCCCGTCCCGGTAAAGCCCGTGTGGCCGTAGGCCTTTGGGCTCGTGAGGCTTCCCCCCGACCAACCCGGGTGCTTCCTCTGCCAACCCAAAAACCACTGCCCCTCCCCCTCCTGGAAAACGGCCTCCATGGCCGCAGGGGAGAGTTCCCGGCCCTCGAGCCAGGCTAGGGCCCGGTCCAAGACCCCGTCCAGGGTGCCGAAAAGCCCCGCGTGGCCCGCGGCCCCCCCCAGGGCGTAGGCGTTTTCGTCGTGCACCTCCCCCACGAGGAGGCGGCCCCGCCAGGGGCAGCGCTCGGTGGCCGCGGCCCTTTGGGGGTCGGGCCGGAAGGTGAGCCCCTCGGGCAAGGGGAAAGCCCCTAGGGGCCGTCCCCTTAGGCGCTCGAGGAGGAGGCCAAGGAGCATGTAGCCTACGTCGGAGTACCCGGGGGCCCCCAGGGTCCAGGCCTCTTGGAGGAGGCGGGCCTTGGGGTCCCCGCCCCAGGTGTAGAGGGGCACCCAGGCGGGGAGGCCCGAGCGGTGCCCGAGGAGCTCCCGCACGGTGACCCGGGCGAGGGGCGGGTCGGGTTGGAGCCAGCCGAGCTCGGGGAGGTGGCGGGCCAGGGGATCGTCCAGGTCCAGCCGGCCTTCCTCCACTAGGCGCATGACCTCGGGGAGGGTGAAGAGGACCTTGGTGAGGCTCGCCAGGTCAAACCAGGTCCCCTCCTCCAGGGGCAGGGGTTCGGGTTCCAGGGTGCGGTAGCCCAGGAAGGCCCGGGCCCGGCTGCCCCCCCTGGCCACCACCCCGAAGGCCACCCCGGGGAGGACCCCCTTGGCCACCGCCTCCTCCAAGGGGGGAAGGGCCCCCTTCAGCATGGCCTCCACTTGGCTTTGCCCAAGGCCTATGCCCATGTGTAGGCGAGGATACCCTAAGGGGACGGGGCTTTGCAAGACCAATGGTATGCAAGTGGTATGCTTGGGGTATGTCCCCGGAGTTTTGGTCCCGGCTTCGGCCGAGCCGCAAGCGGGGAGAGCCCCTCTACGAGCAGGTGGCCCGGGGCCTTTGGCACCTCATCCAGACGGGCCAGCTGGAGCCTGGGACCCCCATCCCGCCGGAGAGGCGCTTGGCCCAGCTCCTTGGGGTTTCCCGCCTCACCGTGCGCAAGGCCCTCGAGGGCCTGGTGGCCCAAGGGGCCCTCCTTCGGCGCCCGGGGGCCGGGACCTTTGTGGCCCGCAGGGTGGAGCAGCCCCTTTCCCACCTGAGCGGCTTCAGCGAGGACATGCGGGCCCGGGGCATGGAGCCGGGCTCCAGGTGGCTCCGGAAGGAGGTGGGCCAAGCGAGCCCCGAGGAGGCCTTGGCCCTGGCCCTTTCCCCGGGGAAGGGGGTGGTCCGCCTGGTCCGGGTACGCACCGCAGATGGCGTACCCATGGCCTTGGAGGCCGCGGTCTTGCCCCTTGAGGTCCTGCCCAACCCCGAGGAGGTGGGGGATTCCCTCTACGCCTACCTCGAGGTCCAGGGCCTCCGCCCCACCCGGGCCCTCCAGCGCCTGCGGGCGGTGGGCGCCCCTTTGGAGGTGGCCCGCCTTTTGGGCCTCACCCCTGGGGAGCCGGTCCTCTTCATCCAGCGGGTGAGCTTCCTAAGGGGCCAGCCGGTGGAGTTTACCCGCAGCTATTACCGGGGGGACCTTTACGACTTCGTGGCCGAGCTTAGGGGAGAGCCGTGATCGTCCTCGGCCTCATGAGCGGCACCAGCGCGGATGGGGTGGACCTGGTCTTGGCCCGCTTTGAGGGCCTTCCCCCAAGGCTGGGGCACCAGGTCCTGGCCCACCGGCATGTGCCCTATCCCGAGGGGCTGAGGGCCCGGGTCCTAAGGGCCCAAAGGGGGGTTTCCGCTACCCGGGAACTGGCCCTTTTGCACCACGACCTGGGCCGGTTCTACGCGGAGGCGGCCTCCCCTTTCCGGGGCCAGGCGGAGCTAGCCGCCCTTTCGGGGCAGACCATCTGGCACGAGCCGCCCTTGGCCACCTGGCAGCTTGGGGATCCCAGCTGGCTGGCCGAGGCCCTGGGGGTGCCCGTGGTCCACGACTTCCGCCCTGCGGACCTGGCCGCAGGGGGGGAGGGGGCCCCCCTCGTGCCCTACCCCGACCTCCTCCTCTATGGGGAGGAGGGGGTCCGGCGGAGCCTCCATAACCTCGGGGGGATCTCCAACCTCACCTACCTCCCTGGCCGCGATCCCCAAGGGGTTTTGGCCTTCGACACGGGGCCAGGCAACTGCCTCCTCGATGAGGCCGCGGCCCGCCTGGGCCACCCCTACGACCCCGGGGGTTCCCTGGCCGCCATGGGCCGGGTGGACTGGGACCTGGTCCAGCTTTGGCTCGCCGATCCCTACTTCCGTAGGCCCCCGCCCAAGTCCACGGGCCGGGAGGTGTGGCGCCTGGAGCGCCTCCCCCTCGTGGAAAGGGTCAAGGGGGTGGACCTGGTGGCCACGGTGGCCGCCTTTACCCTGGAGAGCATCCTCCTGGCCTACCGGCGCTTTGTCTTGCCCCTTGGTCTAGATGAGGTCTGGGTGGCCGGGGGTGGGGCCAAGAACGCCTTCCTCATGGAAGGCCTCCGCTTGGGCCTGCCTGTACCCGTGCGGAGTTTTGCCGAGCTCGGCTGGGACCCCTCCTTGCGGGAGGGGCTGGCCTTTGCCCTCCTCGGGTACCTGCGCTACCTGGGCCTGCCCAACGTCCTGCCCCAGGCCACGGGGGCGCGCCGCCAGGCCGTGGCTGGCCGGGTCAGCCTCCCCTCGGTACCCTAGGGGCATGGGGCCTTTCCTCGTGGACCTGCACCTGGACCTGACCCACCTGGGCCGGGACCTCACCCTTTCCCTGGAGGCTCTCCGGGGGTCGGGGGAAGCCCCCATCCCCATGGTCTCCCTCCCCGCCCTAAGGGAGGCCCGGGTGGCCTTGGCCTTCGCCACCCTTTTCGCAAGCCCCTGCGGATAACTACCGGGACCCCGAGGAGGCCCTAAGGCAGCTCGAGCTTTACCGGCTTTGGGAGGGGGAGGGCTGGGTCCGCCCGCTCAGGAGCCGCCGGGACCTCGAGGCCCACCTCGCCCGCTGGGCGGAGGACGGGGTTTTGGGGATCCTCCTCCTCATGGAGGGGGCGGATCTCCGCACCCCTAGGGAGCTGGGCTTTTGGGCGGGGGTGGTGGGGCCGGCCTGGGGGAGCAGGCCCCGAGGGCCTCACCCCCTTGGGGAGGGAGCTCCTTTTGGCCCTACGGGAAGAGCCCCGGGTGGCCCTGGAGCTTTACGAGGGCCCCATCCTGGCTAGCCACGCCAACGCCCAGCCTCGTCCCCGGGGAGCGCCAGCTTTCCGACCCCATGCTTCGGGCCTTGGGGGAGCGAGGGGGGATCGTGGGGACGGTGCTTTACAACCCCTTCCTGGTTGCGGGTTGGCGCAAGGGGGACCCCAGGCCGGGCCTCGAGGCCGTGGCCCGGCACATGGCCCACGTGGCGGGGCTTGTGGGCTGGGAAAGGGTGGGGCTGGGCTCGGATCTGGACGGGGGGGACCCCCTTCCCCTTGGACCGGCCCGCGGACCTTTGGCGCCTCGGGAAGTACCTGCCCCAGGAGGCCTTTCCCGGGGTGATGGGGGGGAATGCCCTGGCCTGGCTGAGGGCCTGGCTCCCCTAGGGCCGCATCCTCGTGTACATCCGGGGGAAGGGGATGGCCTCCCGCACGTGGGCTAGCCCCGCGATCCAGGCCACGGTCCTCTCCAATCCCAGGCCGAAGCCCGAGTGGGGCACGCTCCCAAAGCGGCGGAGGTCCAGGTACCACCCGTAGACCTCCTCGGGGAGGCCGAAGGCCTGGATCCGGGCCTTGAGGAGGTCCAGGTCGTGGATCCTTTGGCTACCCCCGATGATCTCCCCGTACCCCTCGGGGGCGAGGAGGTCGTCGTTGAGGACGAGCTCGGGGTCCTCGGGGTCTGGCTCCATGTAGAAGGCCTTGATCCGGGCGGGGTAGCGCTCGATGAAGACCGGCCGGTCAAACCTCCGGCTCAGGGCGGCCTCGTGGGGGGCGCCGAAGTCCTCCCCGTAGGGGAGGGGAGGGACCTCGGGGTCCGCCTCCGCCAGGCGGTTCACCAGGGCCACGGCCTCCTTGTAGGTGAGGCGGGGGTAATCCCCCCTTGCTGCGGGCTCTAGGGCCCTAGGGTCCCGTCCCAAAAGCTCGAGTTCCTTGGGGCGCCTTTCCAGCACCCGGGCCACCAGGAAGCTCACCAGCTCCTCCTGGAGGGCCATGTTCTCCTCGTGGGTCATGAAGGCCACCTCGGGCTCCACCATCCAGAACTCCAGGAGGTGGCGCCGGGTCTTGCTCCTTTCCGCCCGGAAGGTGGGGCCAAAGGTGTAGACCTTGCCGAAGGCCAGGGCCCCGGCCTCCGCGTAAAGCTGCCCCGACTGGGAGAGGTAGGCCTTCTCCCCGTCAAAGAGCCCCACCTCGAAAAGCTCCGTGGTCCCCTCCACCGCGCTTGGGGTGAGGATGGGGGCGTCGAAGCGGAGGAAGCCCCTTTCCCCGAAGAACTCGTGGATGGCCCTTTCCACCTCGTCCCGGATGCGCATGACCGCAAAGGGCCTCCGGTGGCGGAGCCAAAGGTGGCGGTGGTCCATGAGGAAGTCGATGCCGTGCTCCTTGGGGCCGATGGGGTACTCCCCCTTGGGCCGGCTTACCACCTCGAGGTCCCTTACCAGGAGCTCATACCCCCCGGGGGCCCTGGGGTCTTCCCGCACCAGGCCCCTTAGGATGAGGGCCGTTTCCTGGGGCAGGTGGTCCGCCTCCCGGAAGGCCTCCTCCTTCGCCTCCCCCTGGACCACCGTGGCCTGGAGGAAACCCGTCCCGTCCCGGAGGATGAGGAAGTGGATCTTCCCCTTGGAGCGCTTTTGGTAAAGCCACCCCCTAAGCTCCACCTCCTGGCCCGCGTACCGGCCGATCTCCTCCACGTAAACCCGCATACCTTCCCATCCTAAAGGAGCCCAAGGAGGGCCTCCGCAAGCCCGCAGGCCTCCACGGGGGCCACCACCCTCTTCGCGGCCCTTTTCACCCCCTCTGGGGCGTTCCCCATGGCGATCCCCATCCCCACGGCCTGGATGAGTTCCAGGTCGTTTTCCCCATCCCCCACCATGGCCGCCTCCTCCAGGCCAAGGCCGTAGGCCTGGGCCACCCGCTCCGCTGCGGCCCGCTTGCCCACCCCCTTGCGGGTGAGGGAGAGGAAGGTCACGTGGGGCATCCTGGGGCTTTGGGCCAGGTGGGCCTCGAGGCCCGGGGGTAGGCCCTGGAGGAAGGCCTCCAGGGGGTCTTCCGGCCCCACGAGGACCTGGAGGCGGACCAGGGGGCTTGGGGGGTTTAGGAGGTCGGCTTCCCGGGAGGGAAGGCCCAGGAGGGCCTCGTGGGCCCGGATCAGGGGGTGGTCCCCCTCCCGGTAGTACCCCCCGTCCGCCCCGTACCCCTCTAGGACCAACCCCAAGGCCCGCCCAAGCCGGATGGCCTCCCGGGCCTCCTCGGGCAGGGCCTCCACCAGGAGGGGCCTACCCTCCTTGAGGTCCAGGACCACCGCCCCCGACTCGAAGACGTGGAGGCCCTCGGGGTCTAGCCTCCGGGCGTAGGCCAAGGCCTCCCCGGCCCCGGGGCGCCCGGTGACCAGGCTCAGGCGGAGGCCTTGGGCCTTGGCCCGTTCCACCGCGGCCCAGGCGCAAGGGGGCACCCCCCCTTCCCCCACCAAGGTGCCGTCCACGTCGAGGAAGACCAGGCGGATCATACCCTTTACTTTTGGTTCCTGCGCTTCCAGGTTCTAAAAAAAACTCCACGGGGACTTTCTACCGGGGCCCCATGCGTCAGCGAAGCTATGTTTTGGCGTAAGCCTGCATGGGGTGGCATCACACCTCTCCCAGCTGGACCAAGGCCGCCTCCCCCCCGATCCGCACCTCGTAGGGTTCCCCTAGGGGGCTATAGTGGACTACCACCTCCACGAGGCCGGGGTTCCCCAGGCGGTGGCCCTGGTGGACCCAAAGCTCCACCTGGCCCGCCCGCCTGGGCACCACCTTGGCCCGGGCGAGGAGGGCCCCTAAGGCGGCGTTGGCCGAGCCCGTCACCGGGTCCTCGGGGATGCCGAGGATGGGGGCGAAGTTCCGGGCGTAGAAGCTCCGGGGGCCCGTGGGGGTGTAGGCGTGGACCGTGGCCACCTCCAGGCGGTGGCAGATCCGGCTTAGGCCCTCCATGTCGGGCTCCAGGGCGTCCACCACGCTGGGGCTTACCAGGGGCACGAAGAGGGTCCAAAGCCCGGTGTAGGCGATCCCGTAGGGGAGGCCCCGGTGGAGGTAGCGCTCATCCGTGCCCAGGCCCTCGAGGACCGCCCTAAGGGCCTGGTAAGGGGGCAGGTCCCGGAAACGGGGGGCAGGCCCCCGGACAAAGGCCTTCTTGGGGGATCCCTCCTCGTAGAGGATGTCCACGGGGAGGACCTGGGTGGGGGTGTGGAGGAAAAGCCTTTCCACCTCCCCTGCAAGGCCCAGGCGCACCAGGGTGAGCCCCATGGCCAAGGCCGCGTGCCCCGAGAACTCCACCTCTCCCCCAGGGGTGAAAAACCGCACGCCGAAGGCCGTCCCCTCCCGGTCCGTGAGGAAGGCGGCCTCCCCTTCCCCGAGGCGCCGGGTGAGGGCGAGCATCTCTTCCGTCCCCATCCCCCGGGCGTCCAGGACCAGGGCCACCCGGTTGCCGGCCCCAGGCACCGGGGTGAAGGCGTCCACCAGGGCGTAGGGGATCTTAGCCACGCTCCACCTCCCCAAGGCGTAGGCCGAGTTCCCTAAGCTGGGCCTCCTCCACGGGCCCCGGGGCCCCCGTGAGGGGGTCCTTGCCCTCCTTGTTCTTGGGGAAGGCGATGACCTCCCGGATGGAGGGGCTTCCCGTCATGAGGGCGAGGAGCCGGTCCAGCCCCCAGGCGATCCCCCCGTGGGGCGGGGCCCCATGGGCCAGGGCCTCGAGGAAAAACCCAAACTCCTCCTCCCGCACCCCAAGGCGCCTCAGGATCCGCCGCTGGAGCTCGGGATCGTGGATGCGGATGGACCCCCCGCCCACCTCCGTCCCGTTCAGGACCAGGTCGTAGGCCAGGGCCCGGACCCGGCCCGGGTCCTCCTCCAAAAGGGGCAGGTCCTCGGGGTGGGGGCTGGTGAAGGGGTGGTGCATGTAGCTCCAGCGCCCCTCCTCCTCGTCCCACTCGAAAAGGGGGAAGTCCACCACCCAAAGGAAGGCGAAGCCTTCCCGCTTCAGGTCCAAAAGCTCCGCCACCCTAAGCCGCACCGCCCCCAGGGCCAGGGCCGCCTCCTGGCCCCCTGCGGCGAAGAGGAGGGTATCCCCTGGCCTGGCCCCTAAGGCCTCGAGGAGGGCTTCCCGCAAGGGTTCTAGGTGCTTGGCCACCCCTCCCCCAAGGCCCCCTTCCTCCACCCGGGCAAAGGCCAAGCCCTTGGCCCCCTGCCGCTTGGCGAGCTCCTCAAGCTCGGCCACCTCCTTCCGGCTTAGGGCCCTAGGCACCACCAGGGCCTTTACCTTTTCCGCCTCCCGGAAGAGGGCGAAGGGGCTTTCCCGGAAGAGATGGCCCACCTCCTTAAGCTCCAGGCCGAAGCGGAGGTCGGGCTTGTCCGAGCCGAAGCGCTCCAGGGCCTCCCGGTAGCCCAAGCGGGGGAAGGGGAGGGAAAGCTCCACCCCTAGGGCCTCCCGGAAGACGTGGGCCATGAGGCGCTCGTTGAGCTCCAGGACGTCCTCCACCTCCACGAAGCTCATCTCCAGGTCCAGCTGGGTGAACTCGGGCTGCCGGTCGGCCCTTAGGTCCTCGTCCCGGAAGCAGCGGGCGATCTGGAAGTAGCGGTCCAGCCCCGCCACCATGAGCATCTGCTTGAAAAGCTGGGGGGACTGGGGGAGGGCGTAGAAGAGGCCCGGGCTTTGCCGGTAGGGGACGAGGAAGTCCCGGGCCCCTTCCGGGGTGCTCTTGGTGAGGAAGGGGGTTTCCACCTGGACGAACCCCTCCCGGTCCAGGAAGTCCCAGATGGCCTTGATCACCCGGTGGCGGAGGCGGAGGTTTTCCTGCATCCTCTTCCGCCTCAGGTCCAGGTAGCGGTAGCGGAGCCTGAGCTCCTCCCCCACCTCCCCCTCCTCCTCCCCCCGCCAGCCCCGGTCCACGGGGAAGGGGGGGGTTTTGGCCTCGGCCAGGACCTCGAGGGCGGAAAGCTCCACCTCCACCCTTCCGGTAGGGAGCTTGGGGTTGGGCTCGGGCCGTAGGCGCACCCGGCCCCTGGCCCGCACCACCCACTCCGGGCGCACCCTTTCCGCCACGGGGTAGGCGGGGCTATGGGGGTGGGCGAGGAGCTGGACCACCCCCTCCCGGTCCCTGAGGTCCAGGAAGATGAGCCCCCCGAGGTCCCGGCGGCGGTTGATCCAGCCCTCCAGGACCACCTCCTCCCCCGCGTGGGCCTCCCGTAGGCTTCCTGCGTAATGGGTCCGGCGCATCATCCCTCCAAGCTTAGCCCCAGGGCCTTGAGGTACCCCGGTACCGCTTCCCAGGAAAGCCGCACCTGCTCCCCCGTGGCCAGGCGCTTGAGGGTCACCTCCCTCCCCCTAAGCTCCTCCTCCCCCAGGAAACCCGCAAAGGTCGCACCCCTCTTTAGGGCCTCCTCCAGTCCCTTCTCGGGCCTTTTGGGGCTAGGGGCGTAGAGGGCCCGGAATCTGGGCCAGAGGCTTTGGGCCAGGTAGAAGGCCTCGGCCACCGCCTCCTGGGTGAGGGGGATGAGGTAGAGGTGGGGCCTAAGGGGCGGGGGCGGGGCGATCCCTTCCGCCTCCAGGGCCAAGGCCACCCGCTCCACCCCCAGGGCAAACCCCACCCCGGGGACCCTTTCCCCCCCCAAAAGCTCGGAAAGCCCATCGTACCGCCCCCCGCCCCCCAGGGCGGACTGGGCCCCTACCTTGGGGTGGTGGACCTCGAAGGCCGTGCGCACGTAGTAGTCGAGCCCCCGCACCAGGCTTGGCTCGAGCTCGTAGGGCACCCCAAGGCGCCTGAGGTGGGCCTCCACCGCCTCGAGGTGGGCCCGGGTCTCCTCCCCCAGGAAGTCCAGCATGGGCTTGACCTTAAGCTCCTTGAGGAGGGCCTGGTCCTTCTCGCTTTTGGAGTCCAGGATGCGCATGGGGTTAAGCCTAAGGCGCTCTTGGGAGTCCGGGGAGAGCTCGGCCTCGTAGGGGCCTAGGGCCTCCCGTAGGTAGGCGTTGTAGCGGGCCCGGTCCTCGGGATCTCCCACGGAGGAGAGCTTGAGGTGGAGCTCCTTAAGGCCAAGCTCCTTGAGGATCCGGTAAAGGAGGAGGATGGCCTCCGCATCCAAAAGGGGGTCTTCCAGGCCCAGGGCCTCGTAGCTCACCTGGTGGAACTGGCGCTGCCTCCCCTTTTGCGGCCTTTCCGCCCGGAACATGGGCCCCGCAAGCCAAAGCCGTACCGGCTTTGGCCAGACCTTCATCCCGTGCTCCAGGTAGGCCCGCACCACGGCCGCGGTCCCCTCGGGCCTTAGGGTGAGGCGGCGCCCCCCCCGGTCCTCGAAGGTGAACATCTCCTTGCGCACGATGTCCGTGGCCGTCCCTACCCCCTTTTCGAAGACCTGGCTTTCCTCGAAGATGGGGGTTTCGATCCTCTCCGCCCCCGCGGCCTCGAGGACCCTGGCCGCGGTGGTGAGGATGTGTTCGTGGAGCCTGAGCTCAGCCCCGAAGAGGTCCTTGGTGCCCCTTACGGCCATATACCCTACCACTTTACACGGAGGGCGGGATCTCCCTAGACTGGGGGGGATGCCTCGCCCGAGGGGGCTTAGGGGTTTCCTGGTAGCCCTATACCTCCTTCTCACCCTGGGGGCTTCCACCGGGGTGGCCCTCCAGCTTTACCTCATGGAGCGGCTCAACCCCGCCCTGCAGGCGGACTGCCGTTTCCCGGGGGCGGAGGAGGACCCTAGCCATCTCCTCCACTCCCTCTTCTGTGGCCTCCAGATCGCCGAGGGTAGCCCCCCCTTGGCCCTACCCCCCTATAGGCCCCTCGAGGCCCCCTTGGCCCCGGAGGTCAAGGGCCAGCGGGGCTACCCCTTTCCCATAAGGGGCCAGGCCTCCCGCGCCCCACCCCTAGGCCTTGGACTCCTTTAGGCCCTAGGGTCCTTAGGCCTTGTGAGGTTGTGTGTGTGCGGAGGCTTGGATGCAGGTGGTGATCCACACTTCGGATCTGCAGCTTCTGGCCCTTTTGGTGGCCGTGCTCAAGGAAGAAGGCTTCGGCGTGAGCTGGAATAGGGGAGAAGGGTACCCTATCGCAGGCTTGGACCTTTTGGAAAAGGGGCAGGCCGTGGTCTGGTTCACCCCCTTGGGCCTTCGGGCCTATAGCTTTGAGGCCATGGCCTTCCTCACCCGGAGGGACGATCCCAAGACCCTCCCCGGGGGGCTTTTGGGGAATCGGGGCCTTGGCCTTTCCGAAAGGGAACGGGAGCTCCTCTTGGCCCTTGGCCGGCTGGGCACCCTTTCCGCCAAGCCCTTGGCCAGGGCCCTAGGGGCCTCCCCCGAGGGCGTCCGCTTTTTCCTGAGGCGGCTCCGCCACAAGTTCGCCCTGGAAGACCCCCTCCTTCTCCGCCTGGCCCGAAGGCAGGTGGAGGCCTGGGAGGCCCAAAGGGCGTTGGCCTTGGAAAGCGCCTAGGCCCCCTGGGTATCCCCCTTGACGGGAGGTCTTGGGGCCCTTACAGTAACGGTGATACGGTATGAGGGGTATCCTCCTCTTCTTGATGGCCTGGGGATGGGCCTTGGCCCAGGCGGATACGGTGCGGGTTGCGGCGGCCGCGGATCTGCAGTATGCCCTAGCGGACATCGCCCAGGCCTTCGAGGCCAAGAACCCGGGAATCAAGGTCCTCCTGAACTTCGGGTCCTCGGGCAAGTTTTACACCCAGATCACCCAAGGCCTGCCCGTGGACCTCTACTTCTCCGCGGACGAGATCTACCCCTTGCGCCTGGAGCGGGAGGGCCTCCTCGTCCTCGGGACCCGGCGGCCGTATGCGGTGGGGCGGCTCGTCATTTGGGTGGGCAAGGACCTGGTCCAAAGGGGGCTTGACCCCAGGCGGCTTGGCCCCCGGGCCCTTTTGGACCCCCGGGTCACCCGGCTCGCCATCGCCAACCCCGTGCATGCCCCCTATGGCCGGGCGGCCTTGACCCTCCTTGAGCACTATGGCCTCATCAGAAAACTCCGGGACGTACCCTTCGAGGAGATGACCGCAGGGGTCCCCGCCTACTACGACATCGCCCCCCTGGCCCGGGGCAAGCCCAGCTTCACCTTCGTCTACGGGGAGAACATCTCCCACACCGCTCAGCTCGCCCTAACCAGCACCAAGGTGGGTATCCTCGCCCTTTCCATCGCCAAAAACCCCACCCTGGAGGCCGAGGGCCACTACTGGCTTGCCCCCCTGGAGAGCCACCTGCGCCTGGACCAGGCCTACGGGATCCTCAAGGGGAAGGATAGGCCCGCGGTGCGCCGCTTTTACGAGTTCATCTCGGGCCCTGAGGCCCGGAGGATCTTCAAGCACTACGGTTTCCTCCTTCCCGGGGAGGAGGAATGAGGGACCCGGCCTTCCTCGAGGCCTTGGCCCTTACCTTCAAGGTGGTCTCCCTAAGCTCCTTGATCCTCCTCCTCCTCGGGGTCCCTTTGGCCTGGGTGCTGGCCCACGGGCGTTTTCCCGGCAAGCGTGTCCTGGAGGCCATCTTCTTCCTGCCCCTGGTCCTGCCCCCCACGGTTTTGGGCTTTTACCTCCTCCTCCTCCTAGGGGAGCGGGGCCCCTTGGCCCAGGTCTTGGGGGTGAGCTGGGCCTTCCGCTTTGAGGGCCTGGTGGTGGCCACCGTGCTCTTCAACCTCCCCTTCGCCCTAAACGGCTACCGGGAGGTTTTCCTGGGGCTAGACCTGGACCTCCTCCGCACCGCCCGCACCCTGGGGGCGGGGTGGGTGAGGGTGTGGCGGGAGGTCATCCTGCCCCTCGCCTGGCCGGGCCTCCTATCCTCAAGCCTCCTGGCCTTTGCCCATGGCCTAGGGGAGTTCGGGGTGGTCCTCATGGTGGGGGGGTCTATCCCCAGCAAAACCCTGATGGCCAGCATCTACATCTACGACCAGGTCCAGGCCCTGCGCTTTGAACAGGCGGGGGAAGCGGCCTTGGTCCTTCTGGTCCTGAGCTTCCTCATCCTTTACCTGGTGCGCACCCTGGAGGAGGTATGGCGCGCCCGGGTTCCCTCAGGCCTCCGCTAGCCATGGAGATCGCCTACGCCCTAAAGCGCCCCGTGCGCCTGGAGGTGCGCCTCCAGGTGCGGGGCTTCACCGCCCTCCTCGGGGAAAGCGGGGTGGGGAAGACGAGCCTCCTTAAGGCCATCGCAGGCCTGGTCCCCGCTAGGGGGGAGCCTTTTGGGGGGCTTCCCCCAGAACGGAGGCCCGTGGGCTACCTGCCCCAGCACCTGGCCCTTTTCCCCCACCTCCGGGTCTGGCAGAACGTGGCCTTCCCCCTGGCCCACCTCCCCCCAAGGGCCAGGCGGGAAAAGGCCCTCGCCTACCTCGAGGCCATGGGCATCCCCGAGCTTGCGGACCGCTTTCCCCGGGAGCTTTCCGGGGGGCAGCAGCAGAGGGTGGCCCTGGCCCGGGCCCTAGCCCGGGAGCCCGCCATCCTCCTCCTGGACGAGCCCACGAGCGCCCTGGACGCGGCCACCCGGGAGGAGGTCTTGGGCTGGGTCTTGGAGCGGCTTAGGGCCCTGGGGATCCCCACCTTGGCCGCCACCCACGACCATTGGCTCGCCCAGCGGGCGGACTGGGTGGGGGTCCTGACCAAGGAGGGGCTCGCCCAGCAGGGCCCCCCGGAGGAGGTCTTCGCCCGGCCCCAAAGCCTCGAGGTGGCCCGGCTCGTGGGCTTCCGGAACCTCTTCCCGGGGCGGGTCTTGGCCCTTGGGCCTTGGGCCCTCCTCGAGACCCCCTTGGGGCCCCTCAAGGCCCGGCCCGAGCCAGGCCTCCCCCCGGGGACGCCCGTTTGGGTGGGGATCCGGCCGGAGGAGGTCTTCTTGGGGGGAGAGGAGAACCGCTTCCAGGCCCAGGTCCTAAGCCTTCGCCCCCATGGCCCCCACTTCCAAGGCCTCCTGAGGGTGGGCCCTTTGGAGCTCGCCTTCTTCCTCCTCCGCCACCAGAAGGAGGCCTTGGGCCTAGGGGAGGGGGCCTGGGTGGAGGTGGCCTTGGGGCCTAGGTACCTCCACTTCTGGGCCCGGGGGAGCCATGGCTAGGGGGTTGACCCTAAACGAGCAGGCGGTCCTTGGGGCCTTGCTCCTTGGGCCCAAGAAGGCCTCGGACCTCCTCGCCCTTTTTGGCCCCAAGGGGCCTTTCCACCCTGCGCGCCGCCTGGCCAAGCCCCAGGTCTACCGGGCCCTAGAGCGCCTCCTGGCCTTGGGGCTGGTGGAGGCCTTGGGCCTCCTTCCCTCCCCCTCGGGGCCCCCAGGGGCGGTCTACGCCCTCACCCCCATAGGGAAGGAGGCGGCCGAGGCCTGGCTTCGGGCCCCTTGCCGCCACCTCCCCGAGGCCCGGGCCCTCTTGCGGCTTAAGCTCGTCCTCCACCTCCTCCTCGGGCGGGACCCGAGGCCCCTCCTCCTTGGGCAAAGGGCGGTTTACCTGGCCCTGGAGGAGGCCTTGGCCCAAAGGGCCGCCCAGGCCCAAGGCCCCTTGCGCCTCCACCTCCTTTGGCAGCGGGAGATGGCCCAAGCCGGGCGGCGTTACGTGGAGGGCCTCCTGGGGGAGGCCTAAAACAGGGGTTCCTGGGGGGGAGGCCTGAGGAAGCCCTCCCCCTTGGGGGGCAGGGCCTCCAGGGCCCGCTTCACCTCCTGGATGTCCAGCCAGGTGAGGTGCTTGGGGCTTCCCGGGGCCCGGCTGGGGTTTCTCAGGAGGTAGGCGGGGTGGAACATGGGGAAGACCCGGATCCCCCGCCACTCGAACCACCGCCCCCGCACCTTGGTGATGGGGACCTTTTCCCCGAGGAAAAACTCCGCGGCCACGCTGCCTAGGGGCACGAGGATCTGGGGGGCGATGCGCTCGATCTGCTTGACGAGCCACCGCTCCGTGCAGATCCTGGCCTCATCGGGGAGGGGGGCGCGGTTATGGGGGGGGCGGCACTTCACGATGTTCGCGATGTAGACCTCCTCCCGGGGGATCCCTGCGGCCTTGAGGATCTGGTCCAAAAGCTGCCCGGCCCGGCCCACGAAGGGCCTGCCCGTCTTGTCCTCCTCCTCCCCCGGGCCTTCCCCCACGAACATGAGCCGGGCGTCCGGAGGGCCTTCCCCGAAGACCACCTGGGTGCGGCCTTCCGCCAAGCGGCAGGCGGTGCAGGCCTGGGCTTGGGCGGCCAACTCCTCCAGGGTCATCCGAGGGGTTTCCTGGCCTTGCGGGCTTCCCGGCGGATCTTGGGGTCCAGGCCGATCATGAGGAAGAAGTTCTCCAGGGCGTTTTCCTGGCCCTTGATCTCCGGGTACTGGTCCTCGGGGGTGCCGCTTACGAAGGGCAGGGACTGGTAGAGCTCGAGGGCGTAGCGGACCACGGCCTCAGGGCCTTCCTTTTCCGCCACTTCCGCGAGTTTGGCGTAGACCTCCCGCCTGGCCTCCGCATGGCGGCGGAAGGCCTCGGGGTTGGGCGTTTCCGGGGCCCTTAGGACATCCTGCTTGGCGATCCGCCGGTAGTGCTTGAGCCCCCTAAGGATCTCCTCCGTGGACAAGGTCACCTTGAACTCCATCCCTTTCCCCCTTCCTTTCTCCGAAGAGGCCCCCGTGGCCATAGGCCACTCCCTTTGGGGCATTATAAGCGGGGCCAAGGGGAAGGGAGAGGCCCTACTCGGTATACTCGGAAGGATGGAGTTTCTAGGCAGTTATTGGCTCAGGCGCCTCCTCGTGGAGATCCCTCCCCTTGCCGCCTACGAGGGCCAGGACACCCGCACCGGGATGCCGGTCTTGGTCCTCGTTCACCCCCAGGGGACCCCCGTGGAGGCCCCGGGGGTCTTGAGGGTCCTCGAGGTCTTGGAGGGGGCCTGGGTTCTGGAATGGCCCCTGGGGGCGGTACCCCTTTCCGCCTACCTGGGGGTGGCAGACCCCGAGCGGCTTTACGCCTGGGCCTCGGAGCTTGCCGCCATCCTCCAAGGCCTGAAGGCCAAGGGCCTATCCTATGCGGTGCGTCCCGAGCTTACCCTGGTGAAAGGCCGCCGGGTGTGGGTGGCGGGCGCAGGGCTTAAGGCCTTGGAGGGGGAGCCCGAGGGGGCCCTTTTGGCCCTGGTCCAGGCCCTGGCCGGGCCCCGGTATGGGACCCTCCCCTGGCGGGAAGCCTTGGAGAGGGGGGAGGGCCTCCCCCGGGATGGGGCAAGGCCCTCTCCTCAAGCCCCTAACCCCCAGCCCGTGGCCTTAGGGGAGGGTCCTGCAGGACCTGGGAAGGCCTTGCCCGTGGTGGTGGGCGGGGAAGGCCTTGGGGCCGGAAACCCCAAGGAGGCCTCCCAAGGGTCAGCTCCTGGGACGCCCATCCGGAAGATCCGCCTGGAGGATGCAGAGCACCTTCCTCCCTCCTTCCTTACCGATGGACCGTCCAGGCCCCGTCTGGGAAGGCGGTGGGTCCTTGGGGGGTTGCTCCTCCTGGGCCTGGCCGCCCTCTGGGGGTTCCGGGGCGGATGGACCCGGGGGGGTGGGCCCTACCCCATGGAGTTCCGGGTGGATCCCCCTACCGTCCAGGCCGAGGTCTACCTCCTCGAGGTCCCCCAGGGTTCCCGGATGCAGCCTGGGACCCTCCTCCTCACCGCCCCAGGCCAGGCGGAGTTTGACGTCAAGGGGGTGTACCGCGTGAGGATCCGGGTTTCGGGGCGGGAGCCGGTGGACTACCTCCTCGAGGTCCCAAGCCCCCCCCTCACCATCCGGGTGCCATGAGGCCCCCCTCCTTGGGTCCCTGCGCCTTCCCCTTGGCCCTCTTCCACGGGGGTGGACCCGTAGGGAGGGGTAGCCTAGAGGTCGGGCCCGTAAGGGAGGGCCTTCGGGCCAGGCTTTCCGTCCAGGTCCAGCTTGCCGCGCCTCCCCTCGAGGCCCGCCTCCACTGGGAAAGCCGCCTGGATGCCCAAGGGTTTTCCCGTTTTTTCCAGGAACGGGTGGAGGTCCTGGGGGGAGGGCGCGTGCGGGAGGTCCGGGTTTTCCAGGTGGAAAGGCTCGAGGAGGAGGGCTTGGTCCTGGTGAGCCAAGGGAAGGAGAGCCTGGCCTACCCCGATCTCACCCCCTACCACGACCCCCTTTCCCTCCTCCTCTACCTCCCCCGCCTGGCCTTAGGCCCAGGGGAGGCCGTGGGCTTCCCCATGCCGGGGGGGCGGGCCTACGTGGAGCGCCTTCCCGGGGAGGGCCTCGCCTACCGCCTCCGCCCGGGCCTCACCCTGGTGGAGGTGGCCCAAGGGTGGCCCCTTAGGGTGGCCCAGCAGGTGGGCTCCCGGGTGTTTGAGGTCCGCTTCGGGCTATAATGGCCCTCGTGATCTACCGAGCGGAGGAGGTGAGGGCCCGTTTCGCCCGCCGAGGCCTCCTCTTCGACCCCCAGGTGGAGGAACGGGTACGGGCCATCCTGGAGGCGGTCCGGACGGAGGGGGATGCGGCCTTGGACCGCCTGAGCCTCGAGCTGGACGGCCGTCCCGTGGAGGAGATCCCCAAGCGGGCCTGGCGGGAGGCCTACGAGGACCTGGACGCAGGGCTCCGGGACGCCTTGGAGACCGCAAGGGAGCGGATCGAGGCCTTCTACCGGGAAGAGGCCCGGGGCGGGTTTTTGAAGGCCGAGGGGGACGGGGTCTTGGGCCAGATCGTCCGCCCCCTGGACCGGGTGGGGGTCTACGTGCCCGGGGGGACGGCCCCCCTCCTTTCCACCCTCCTCATGACCGTGGTCCCCGCCCGGGTAGCCGGCGTGGGGGAGGTGATCGTGGCCACCCCCCCGGAGGTCCACCCCGGGATCCTGGCCGCGGCCTGGGTGGCGGGGGCCGACCGGCTTTTCGCCATGGGCGGGGCCCAGGCCGTGGCCGCCCTGGCCTACGGCACGGAGAGGGTGCCCCGGGTGGACAAGATCGTGGGCCCGGGGAACGCCTATGTGGTGGCGGCCAAGCGCCTCCTTTACGGGGTGGTGGGGATCGAGGGGCTGGCGGGCCCCACGGAGACCCTGATCGTCGCGGATGGCTCTGCCTCCCCTAGGCTCCTCGCCGCAGACCTCCTGGCCCAGGCCGAGCACGGCCCCGACTCCGAGCCCTGGCTCCTCTCCCCGGACCGGAGCCTCCTCGAGCGGGTGGCCGCGGAGCTCCTCGCCCAACTCCCCACCCTGCCCCGGGCGGAGATCGCAAGGAGAGCCCTGGAAAGGGGAGGCCTAGTCCACACGGAAACCCTGGAGGAGGCCCTGGAGCTTGCCAACCTCTACGCCCCCGAGCACCTCGTCCTGGCCTTAGCCGATCCCTTGCCCTGGCTCGGCCAGGTGCGGAACGCCGGGGGGGTCTTCCTGGGGGAGGGAAGCCCTGAGGCCTTGGGGGACTACCTCGCGGGCCCAAGCCACGTCATGCCCACAGGGGGCACGGCCCGCTTCCAGGGGGGGCTAGCCCTAAGGGACTTCCTCAAGGTGATCCCCGTGGTGGCCCTTGGCCAGATAGGGCCCCTGGCCCAAAAGGGGGCCCTCTTGGCCCGGGCCGAGGGCCTCGAGGCCCACGCCCGCTCCTTGGACCTTAGGGGGTGATTTGCTTGGAGCCCCCATGCGCCATTGGGTCGTGCCCAAGCCCGCATGGGGGCGCTCCGTAACGGCCTAGGGGAAGCTAGCCCTACCTTCAGCGGGTCCTTCCTGCGAGGAGGTCCTCCGCCAGGCGCTGGGCCTTATCCAAGGCGGCCTTGGGGGTAGCTTGCCCCAAGACCGCCTCCCGGATGGCCTGGCCCAGGATGTCGAAGCGGATCTGCTCCCACTCGGCCAGAGCGGGCTCAAAGCGGGCGTAGCGGGCCTGGACCAGGGTGACCTCCATGGCTGGGTTTTGCTTGCGGTAGCGGAGGAGCTCGGGATCCACCGCCGCAGCCAGGTGCACGGGCACGTAGTTGGTGGCCGCAGCAAAGGCCGCCTGCACCCGGGGGGAGACCACGTACTGGAGGAAGGCCGCGGCCACCTTCTTGGCCTCCCCATCCGCCCCCTTGAAGACCACCAGGTTGGTGCCCTGGACCAGACCAAACCCCGGCTGCTTGGGGGTGCGGCCCGGCAGGGGGGCCACCCCCAGGTCAAACTTGGCCGCCTGGAGGTAGAAGGGGTAGCCCGCGGAGGTGTCCGTGGAGAAGGCGTAGGGCCCTAGGCCGAAATTCTGATTGATGTAGCCGCTCGTGATGGGCCGGGCCCACCCTTCCTTCACCCCCCGCACGAGGAGCTCCAAGGCCTCCAGGGCCTTGGGGGAGTTGAGGACCAGGCGGCCGTTTTGCAGGTAGTCCCCGCCCACGTTGAAAAGCCAGTAGGAGAAGGTGGAGGTGTCGGGCACGAAGAAGTAGACCGGGGCCTTCTCCCCTTGGGAGATCTTTTTGGCCGCAGCGATGAACTCCTCGAGGCTTTTTGGGACCTCGAGGCTGTACTTCTTGAGGAGGTCCCGGTTGTAGTAGAGGATCTGGATGCTCTTGTTGAAGGGCACCCCGTAGGCCTGGCCCTCGAAGGTGACCGCCCGCACGAAAAGGGGGTTGACCCCCTCCAGCTTCACCCCAAGGGCGGGGATGGGCTCCAGGGCCCGGGCCTCGAGGTAAAGGGCCATGTTGTTCTCGAAGGCCTGGGCCATGGCCGGCACCTTGCCGCTTGCGAAGGCCGCCTTGATCTTGGTGGAAAGGTCCCGGTACCCCCCTTGGGAGATGGGGCGGACGCAGGCTTTACCCCCTTGGGCCTTGTTGAACTCCACGGCCAGGTTCTCCAAGGCGGCCTTAGGGGCTCCCCCCGTGAAGCCGTGCCAAAGCTCGGCCACCACCTGGGCCTTGGCGCACTGCTCCTTGATCACGTCCTCGGGTTTGGCCTGGGCCAGGGCTAGGCTAAGGCCCAGGAAGAGTAACCCCACGGTCTTTCCCCTCATAACACCTCCCCTTTAGTTATCTTGGCCCTTCGTCATCTCCAGGTCATACCCTTTACTTTTGGTTCCTGCACCCTCAGATTCCCAAAAAACTTCACGGGAACTTTTCTGCCGGGGCCCCCATGCGGGCGCAAGCCCGCATGGGGTGGTATCATAGGGCCTAGCGGATCCCCGTGTGGGCGATGCCCTGGATGAACTGCCTTTGGGCCAGGAAGTACCCGAGCACCACGGGCAAAACCGCAAAGGTGGAAGCGGCCATCAAGGCCCCATAGTCCGTACCCGCCTCGCCGATGAAGGCCAAAAGCCCCCGCTGGAGGGTATACATCTCCGGCCGGTCCGTGACCAAAAGGGGCCAGATGAGGGCGTTGTAGGCCCCTAGAAAGGCGAAGATGCCGTAGGTGACCAGGCCGGGCAGGGAGAGGGGGAGGGCGATGCGCCAAAGCTGGGTCCAGTACCCCGCCCCGTCCATCCGGGCCGCGTCGAAGAGGTCCTGGGGTAGGGAGAGGTAAAACTGCCTAAGGAGGAAGATCCCGAAAACCGAGGCCAGCCAGGGCACGATGAGGGCCGCATAGGTGTTGGTCCACCCCAGGCGGGCCACGAGGATGTAGTTGGGGATGAGGAGCACCTCCCCGGGGATCATGAGGGTGGCCAGGATGAGGACCCACACCCCTTCCTTCCCGGGGAAGGGGATACGGGCCAGGGCAAAGGCCGCCATGGCCGCAAGGAAAAGCCCCACCCCCACCTGGATGGCCGCAGTGAGGAAGCTATTGAAGAAGTACCGCCCAAAGGGAGCGGCCCTCCAGGCCTCCCGGTAGTTGTGGAGGAGGTAGCCCAAGACCCCAGGAGCCACGTTCACCCATTCCAGGCGCCAGTTCTCCCCGCTTGAGCGGATGAGGTCGGGGGGAAGCTCGGGCTCGGGTTCCGAGGCCTTGGGGATGAGGACCGCAAGGGGCAGGACGGGGAAGGCCTCCTCGGAGGTGTTGGCGATGCGGATCTCCCAGTGGCCTTCCCGGTAGGCCGTCTGGATCTCCGTCCCCGTAAGCCGGGGGTCGAAGAGGGCGCCTGGGGGCAAGGGGATGGTGGCCTCGGGCTTAGGGCCCCCTTCCCGGGCGCGGATGCGGAGGGTGACGGTCCTTCCTGGCTGGATTCCCCCCCAGAGGGCATCCCCCCCCTGGCCCCCGAGGCGGGCTGCGGCCAGCCAGTTGCCTGGCTTAAGCCGCTCGGGCACCCAGATGGGCCGGCTTTGCTGGGCCTCCTGGGGGCTTTTGAGGCTGGTGGCCACCATCCAGTAGAAGGGGAAGACCATCCCCACCCCCCCTAGGGCCAGGGCCAGGTAGATGAGGAGGCGCCCTAGGATGGCTCTCCCCTTAGTCCCCATAGGTAATCCTCCTTTCCAGGATCCGCCGCTGGAGGAGGGTGATGGCCAGGATGACCAGGAAGACCACCATGGCGATGGCGCTCGCGTAGGAGAAGTCCGCGTCCCGGAAACCCTTGTTGTAGAGGTAGAAGACCACGGTCAGGGTGTCCTTGAGCACCCCCCCGGTGGGGGTCATGACCAGGACCTGGGTGAAGACCTGGAAGGCCCCGATCAGCCCCAGGGTGAAGAGGAAGAAGGTGGTGGGCCCTAGGAGGGGCCAGGTAATGTAGCGGTGCCTCTGCCACCAGGTGGCCCCATCGAGCTCCGCGGCCTCGTAGTAGACCCGGGGGATGTTCTGGAGGCCAGCCAGGGCCACCACCACCTGGTAGCCCAGGATGTGCCATATCCCCATGATCATGATGGCCACGAAGGCCACGCTGGGCCCGGCCAGGAAGCCCCGCACCTCGAGCCCCAAGGGGGCTAGGGCTAGGGCAAAGATCCCTTGGGGGGTGGAAAGCCAGTCCAGCCCCGGGGTATTGAGGAGCCAGTTCAAAAACCCGTACTGGGGGTTATAGATCCACTCCCACACCGCCGCGGCCGCAGTGAGGGGGGTGATGTAGGGGAGGAAGTAGAGGGTCCGGAATCCGTCCCGGAAGCGGATCCGCTCGTTGAGGAGGATGGCTATCCCCACAGCGAGGAGGATACTGGTGGGGACGGTGAAGAGGACGTACCAGAAGGTGTTGGCCATGGCCTTCCAGAAGAGGGGGTCCTTAAGGAGGATCTGGTAGTTCAAAAGGCCCACGAAGCGGCTTTCCCCGAGGTAGTTGAACCGGTCCAGGAAGGAAAGCCAAAGGGCGTAGAAGCTGGGAAGAATGTGCCAGACGAGGAGGAGGGCCAAGGCCGGCCAGATCATGGCCCAGCCCCAGAAGGCCCCCGCTTCCTTCTCCGAGAGGTAGGGGGCCCAGGCCAGGTACATGGCCCCCACCCCGGCCAAGACCAAAAGGGCTAGGGGCAGGCTGCCTTGCCCAAGGATCAATCCCCCCAGGACCAGGGCCAGGCCGGGAAGGAGGCGGGGGATGGGCCTTCGGAGGAAGCTTTCCCCCAGGGCCAGGGCCAGGAGGCCTGCCCCTACCCAGTAGGTCCACCCCGGAAGGAGCTCCAAGGCTATGGACAGCCGGAGGAGGACCAGGCCCACCCCTAGGCCCAAAAGGAGGGCAGGCCGGAAGCCCAAGGGGGGATGGGCGTGCGGATCCCGCATCGGGAGGAGAGTCTACCAGGTTTGGCCCTTCCCCAAGGTCAGGGCTTCGCTTCCCATGACCTAATGGGGGTTGGGGGGCCTAGCGCAGGTTGAAGAGGGCGTTGAAACGCCCGAGGAGGTTTTGGCGGTTGGCCCGGATGTAATCCGCGGCCGAGGGGATAGCCAGCACCTCCCCCTTCACCCCCTCGGGCCGGGGGGCGGAGGCCACCACGGGGATGTACCCCTGCTGGGCGAAGAGGGCCTGGGCCTCGGGGGAGAGGAGGAAGCGCACGAAGCTTTCGGCCAGGGCGGGGTTGCGGCTGCTTTCCAGGACCCCGATGGGGGTGGGCACTAGGATGGCCCCGTCGCGGGGGTAGATGATCTTGAGGGGGGCCCCCTGGCGGATGAGCTCCCGGATGCCGAAGTCGGTGATGATGGCCAGCCCGTACTGGCCCTCGGCCAGCTTCTGCTGGAGGACGGGGTTGGACTGCTCGATCCTCATCCCGTTGCGCTGGAGCTCCTCGAAGAAGGAGAACCCATAGCGCTGGCTCAGGGTGCCTAAGGTAGAGAGGGCCGCCCCGGAGAAGTTGGGGTTGGGCATCCCGATCAGGCCCCGGTACTCGGGCCTAAGGAGGTCCCGCCAGGACTGGGGCTCGGGGAGGTTGCCTAGCCTGCGGGTGTTCACCGCAATGATGTTGTAGAGGAGGCGCACCTCGTAGTAGCGCCCCCCCTGGTAGGCGAACCGCACGGGGAAGCCAGGGGTGGTGGCCCTTAGGGGGCGCAGGCGGCCGGCCTCGGCCAGTTCCCGGAAGAAGGTCTCATCCGCCACCCAGAGGAGGTCGGCCTGGGGATTGCCCGCCTCCAGCTCGGCCCGCAGGCGGGCGGTGACCTCCCCCGTGCCGCTCCGGAAGACCCGGACGTTGACCCCGGGGTTGGCCTTCTTGAAAAGGTCGATCATGGGGTTGACGTTGGTGAGGACCTCCGAGGTGTAGAGGGTGAGGGTCGGGGTCTGGGCCTGCCCTAGGCTGAGGAGGCTTAGCCCGATTAGGAAGAGCCTTTTCATGCCCCAAGGGATACTCCCTTCCGGTCAGGGCGAGGTCAAAAGGGGTTGGAGGCATGGGGGAAGACCCGGAGGGCACGGACGGGGGCCAGCCACACCCGCTCCCCTGGCCTGGCCTCCAGCCTGACCACCGCCTCCCCTAGCCCCAGGTCCACCCGGCATAGCCCCTCCCCCCTTCCCCGGAAGGAGGCCAGCACCCGGCCCGGTAGCCCCTGCCCCTCCCCCGTGGGCTTTAGGTCCTCGTAGCGGAAGGCCCAAAGCCCCACCCCCTCCTCGAGGCCCTCCGCGGGCCAGTCCCCGCCCCCAAGCCGGACCCTGCCCCCTTCCACCCGGACCTCGAGGAGGTTGAGCCGCCCAAAGGCCCGCGCCGCAGCCAGGTTCTGGGGTCGGGCGTAGACCTCCTCCGGGGGGCCCACCTGGACGATCCGGCCCCCCTCCATCACCGCCACCCGGTCGGCGATCAGGAGGGCCTCGTCGGGGTCGTGGGTCACGTGGAGGGCGCCCACCCCTTCCCTCCGGAGGAGGGCGGCCACCTCCAGGCGCAGCTCCTCCCGCAGGACGGGGTCCAGGGCCGAGTAAGGCTCGTCCAGGAGCAACACCCGCGGCCGGGCCGCTAGGGCCCGGGCCAGGGCCACCCGCTGGCGCTGCCCCCCGGAGAGCTGGTGGGGCCTGCGGCCCTCCAGCCCCCCTAGTCCCACCCGCTCGAGGAGGGCCAGGGCCTCTTGGCGGTTGGGCCTCCTCATGACCAGGAGGACGTGCTCCAGGGCGCTTAGGTGGGGCCATAGGGCGTGGTCCTGGAAGACGTAGCCCAGGCCCCGCCGCTCGGGGGGGTAGCGGGTCACCTCCTCCCCCCCGAGGAGGATCCGGCCCCCATCGGGTTCCAAAAGCCCCGCCACCAGGTTGAGCAGGGTGGTCTTCCCGGAGCCCGAGGCCCCGAGCACGGCCAGGATCTCCCCGGGGGCCAGCTCCAGGTCCACCCCGAAGACCCCGGCTTGGCCGAAATCCTTGGTGAGGCCTTCCAAGCGGAGCATCCCCTCACCTCCCTCTGCGCTACCCCTACCCCGCCACCACCTTACGGGGGAGGGCCAGGAGGAGCAAGGAGAGGAGCATGAGGAGGAGGCCGATGGCTGCGGCTTCCCGGAAAAGCCCCCCATTGAGGGCCGAAAGCACCGCCACCCCCAAGGTTTCGCTCCCCGGGGCGTAGAGGAGGGCGGAGAGGGTGAGTTCGGAGAGGCCCAAGGGCAGCACCAGGAACACCCCCGCGGCCAGGTAGGGCCTTAGGAGGGGCAGGCCGATCCTCCGCCAGGCCCGTCCGGGCCCCAGGCCGAAAAGCCGGCCCACCTCCACCAGGCGGGCCACCCCCCCATCCAGCCCCGCCTCGATGGCCCGGAGCATGAGGGCCGCCAAGTTGAGGAGGTAGGCCAGGAGGAGGATCCAAGGGGTGGCGTAAAGGGGGGTGGGGGCCAGGAGGAGGATGAGGCCCAGGGCTAGGAGGGTTCCGGGGAGGAGGTAGTGGAGGTCCAGGACCTGCCGGAGCCGCCTCAGGGCCTCCCTTCGGGGAGCGAGGGAGACCCCGAGGAGGAGGAGAAGGCCCGTGGTCAGGAGGGCCAGGCGCAGGGAGTTGAGGAGGCCCTGCTGGACCAGGGGGAGGTTCCAGGCGGCGGCGAAGGCGGGTTGGAAGGCCCCGGTAAAGGGGTTGAAAAGGGCCCGGTAGGCGAGCCCCACCAGGGGAAGGGCCACCGCGAGGAGGGCGAAGAGTCCAAAGGCCGCCCGGGCCCCCCTAACCCCTTGGGGGCGCAAGGGCCGGTAGACCGGCTCCCCTGGGACTTGGCCGGCGAGGACCAGGGCTGGGGCGGCCAGGGCCCCGAGGAGGAGGCCGATGGCCGCGGCCTCCCCTAGGGGGTTGGGGCTTGCTGGGGAGAGGAGGCGGGCGTAGGCCAGGGTGGGCAGGGTGTAGACCTGGGCGGGTAGCCCCAAGACCGCGGGGACCCCGAAGTTGCCAAGAAGGGTGAGGTACAAGGCCCCAAAGGCCGCCACCAGGGCCGGGAGCACGGGGGGCAGGAGGGCCCAGGCCCGCTTCCACCCCACCACCCCGTGCACCTCGCTGGCCAGGAGGAGGGGGGCAAGCTTGGACTCTAGGGCCGGGCGCAGGAGGAGGTAGGCCACGGGGGCGTAGTGGGCGGTCCAGGCCAGGAGGATGCCCCCTATCCCGTAAGGGTATAGGCCCACGAGCTGGAAGGCGTAGAGGAAGCCCAAGGCCCCCACGAAGGGGGGCACGAGGTAGGCGGGGAGGAGGAGGAGGTCCCAATGGGGGTGTAGCCGGGCCCGGAAGGCCAGCCAGGCCAGCCCACCCCCTACCCCCAGGCTGAGGAGGCTTCCCCCTAGGGCCAGGAGGAAGGATAGCCCCGCCACGTCCAGGACCTCCCCTAGGACCCCGAGGTGACCCAAGCCCCGCCAGGCCAGGACCCCTAAGGGCAGGAGGAGCCCGAGGAGGAGGAGGGACCAGAGGAGGCCGCTTAGGGTTCGGGCCAGACCCACGCCCCCTATCCTAAACCTCCCTTAATGGGAACCTCAGGACCTGGGGGCCCCTTTCGGGTAAGGTAGTGAGGTATGCGACCCCTTTTCCGTTTTCTGGGCCTTGCCCTCTTGGGGGGCCTAGCGGCATGCGACCTCAGCCGCCTCTTCCCTGGCTTTGAGATAGCCTTGGATCCCTCCCGCCTCACGGTTGTACAGGGCGATGGCGCCACCACCCGGCTCACCCTTACCCCCCAGGGCGGCTTCACCGGTAGGGTGAGCCTGAGCCTGGAAAACGCCCCCCAGGGGGTGAGCCTATTCCCCACGGTCCTCGAGGTCCTGGAGCCTCGCCCTCTCGTACGGTTCCTGACCGTTCAGGTAGGCCAAGACACCCCGGCAGGCACCTACCGCCTCAGGCTTTGGGCCTATGCGAGCGGGGTGCAAAGGGCCGCCGATTTGGTCTTGGCCGTCCAATCCGGGCAGGGAGGGGGGGACCAGCCCCTGCCCCTATGCGCCCCTAGGCCCCAGGCCCTCACCGCCCAGGCCCTTAGGCCTGAGCCCCAGGGGCTTGGGGACTTCGCTGCGCCCTTTGTGCCTGGGGAGCTTTTGGTCCTCCCTGGGGGCCTCACCCCCCAAGCCCTCGAGGCCCAGGTGGCGGGGGCCAGGGTGCGGGAGGCCCTGGAGGGGGGCTTCCTGCGGGTACGGGTGCCTGAGGGAAAGGAGGAGGCGAAGGCCCTGGAATTCCTTCAGGCCGGGGCCCGCTACGTCCAGCCCAACTACCTCTACCGCCCCCTCTACGCCCCAAATGACCCCCTTTACTCCTCCCCCCTTGACCCCTCCCGGCTTAAGCCCCACCTGGACCTCCTCCGCATGGAGGCTGCCTGGGACCGGGTGAGGGCCACCTCCTACCCCTGCACCCCCCTCGTGGCCGTGCTGGACACGGCCTTCCACCGGGGGCACGAGGACGTGGGGGGCCTTTTCCTCCCGGGCTACAACGCCACCCCGGATGGCCTGGGGGAGACCAACCTGGACCCCTCCCCTCCTCCTTCGGGGTTTAGCTACCCCCAAGGGGGGGGGGACCACGGCCAGGGGGTGGCGGGCCTGGTGGCGGCGGTGGCCGATAACGGCAGGGGCATCCCGGGGCTAGGCCTAAACCGGGTGCGGGTTTTGCCCATCAAGGTCTTCTACTGGGCTTGGGGAGGCTATACCTCCACCTCCACTGTCCTCGCCCAGGCCATCCGCAAGGCCGCGGACCAGGGGGCGGTGGTCATCAACCTGAGCCTGGGGTCCTCCACTCCCCTGGACCGGGTGGTGGAGGACGCCTTGGCCTACGCCCTTTCCAAGGGGGCTCTCCCTGTGGCCGCAGCAGGGAACGACGGGGTGGATGGCCTCTACTACCCCGCGGCCCACCCCGGGGTCCTGGCCGTAGGCGCGGTGCGGCTAGAGGGCACCCGCTCGGACTTCTCCAACTACTCCTCCACCCCCAAGGACCTGGTCATGGCCCCGGGGGGGAACAGGGATCCCCGCCAGACCCTCTACTCCTTGGCCCTGGGTAAGGATTACCCCTACTACGCCTCCTTGGGGAACTACGCCAATTGGCGCGGGACCTCCTTCGCCGCCCCCCTGGTGAGCGCGGTGGCTGCCCTCTACGTGGCCCACCACAACGCCCTAAGGGGCACCTCCCCCACCCCGGACCAGATCAAGGCCTGCCTCAAGATGACCGCAAGCAACGGGGGCGTCTATGACCCCCAGACGGGCTACGGCATCGTCCGGGCTGACCGGGTCCTTACGGACCCCACCTACTGCTTCCCCTAGGGGTATACTTTCCCTTTGTGCGCTGGGCTTGGCTTCCCTTTGGGCTTTTGGGCCTCCTTCTCCTTTGGCTTGCCCCCCTTTGGGGGCCTCTCCTCCGCCATGGGGCCTGGCCCCACCCTTGGGGGCTTAAGGCCCCCCTCCACCTCCTGGCCTATGGGGTAAGCCCCGAGTACCTGGGCCACCACCGGAAGGCCCCCGAGGGCTTCCGGGGCCTGGCGGACGCCATCCTCCTCGTGCGCTTTGACCCCAAGGGGCAGGTGGTGGTCCTCTCCATTCCCCGGGACGTGGAGGTCTTCCTCCCCGGGCACGGCCTCCACAAGATCAACGCGGCCAACCCCCTGGGGGGCCCAGGGCTTTTGAAGGAGGCGGTGGAGGGGCTTTTGGGCCTTCCCGTTCACCGCTACCTGGCCCTAAGCCTCGAGGGCCTAAGGGCGGGGGTGGAGGCCCTGGGGGGGGTGCGGGTCTGCCTGGATAGGCCCCTCTTCTACCGGGACCAGGCCGCAGGCCTCCTCATCGACCTTCCTGCGGGCTGCCAGGTCCTGGATGGGCGAGGGGCCGAGGGCTACCTCCGCTTCCGCAAGGACGCCCTGGGGGATATCGGCCGGATCCAGCGCCAGCAGGCCTTCTTCCAGGCCCTTAAGGCCAAGCTCCTCACCCCCGAGGGGCTTTGGCGCCTGCCCCGGGCGGTGGGGGCGGTGGCCCCCCACCTGCGCACGGACCTCACCCAGGAGGAAAGGGGAGCCCTTTTGGGCTTCCTCCTCCGGAGGCCTAGGCTCGTCACCCTCCTCCTTCCCGGGCGCTTTGGGGGGGGCTGGCGGGTGGACGGGGAGGCCTGGGCGGCCCTAAAGGCCGTCCACTTCGAGGGCCAGCCCCTCCCCCGGGTCTCCCTGGCGGGGCGTACCGTGGCTCTGGCCTATGGGCCTGGGGAGGAGACCTCCCTCCAGCGGGCGGAAGAGGCCCTACGGGCCTTGGGGCTTAGGGTGGTCCCCTGGCCCCTCCCTGCGCCCCCAGCCCGGACGGAGGTCCTGGAAAACGGCCCCGGGGCCTTGGCCCAGGCCCTGGGGGAGGCCCTGGGCCTCCCCTACCGGGTGAGCGGGGAGGCCCTTCTGGGGGCGGACCTCACCTTGCGCCTGGCCCCCGGGGGGTTAGAATAGGCGGGATCATGTTCCTCCTCCTCAGGTTTTGGTGGCCGGTTTTCGTCTTCGCCTACCCTCTCCTTTTTTATCCCACCCTGGAGCGCGATTTACGGCTAGACTATGGCGTTCACGTGGCCTTCACCGCCTTCTTCCTGGGGGTGGGGGCCCTCCTAGAGGCCCTAGCCCATCCCCAGACCCGGCTTTACCACCTCCCGCGCCTTGGGGTCTGGCTTTGGCGGAGGCCGGTTCTTCTCCTCGCATGGCTTTACGCCCTTTGGGCCCTGGTGGCGGCCCCCTTTGCCGTGAGCCCAGCCTTCGCCCTCCTGGGGAGTCCCGAGGGCCTGGGGGATGGGGCCCTTTGGGTCCTGGCCCTGGTAGGGGTAGCCACCTTGGTGGCCCTCCGGGCCGAGGAGGACCCAGCCGTCTTGCCTTTGACCTTGAGGGCCCTTCTCCTCTCTGCGGGGCTTTTGGCCCTCCTGGCCCTTTGGGAGGTCGCTACCCAAAGGGCCCTGATTGGCGTTTTTGATCCCTCGGTCCTTCCCCAAACCACCTTCCCCTCCAAGGGCCACCTTGCGGGTTTCCTGGGCATGGCCCTGGGGGTGGCCTTGGGGCCAGGGGGTGGGGCTTTCGCCTTCCTCCTAGGCCTGGGGGTAGGGCTTACCTATAACCGGGCCTCCGTGGTAGGGCTCCTTTTGGCCTTGGGGTCGGCCTGGGTTGGGCAAGGACAGAGGGTCCTTAGGGCTTCGCTCTTGGCCCTCCTCGGCCTTCTCCTCGGTCTTCTCACCACGCGCCTTTTGCTCCCGGCTGGAGCCAAGGCCCTAGAGAGCCCCTCCAGCCTGGAGCAGCGCCTGTACGGTTGGAAGGCCACCCTTAGGGGGATTGCCGAAAGGCCCCTTTTTGGCTTTGGGGCCGCAGGGTTCCACTTCCGCTGGCCCCTTTACCTAGAGGAGGAGGAGCTCAGGCATTTCCTCAAGATTATGTGGGAGGCAGAGGAGGTCTTGGGCAAGGGGGTGAATGGCCAGGGTGTGCCTGTGTTTACCGTCCGTGATGGGGAGGGGGTTCGCCTCCTGGTGGTGAATTCCTTCAAGGCCCATAATGAGTTCCTGGACCAAACCTTGCTTTACGGCCTTCCTGGCGCCTTTCTTTGGCTTTTCCTCTACCTCTTGGCCCTGAGGCGCACCTGGGCTACCCCCTTGGGGGGGGGCCTCGTCGCCTATTTCGGTTTCCTCCTCTTCTGGTACGCCATCTTTTATGCCTTGGGCCCCTTTTGGGCCCTTCTGGGTCTTGCGGCCAGGGAAAAGGCTCGGATCCCTGAGAGCCAAATAGGGTCTAGGGGGTAGGCGGGAAAGGCCCGGGCGTTGGCCCTAGGGGAGGCTAGCCAGCTCCCCCGTCCTCCCGTCGTAGACCACCCGGCTATGGGTGGCTCCCCTTAGCTCAATCTGGATGACGAAGCTCGTGGGGTCAGGGTAGTCCACGGTGCAACCCACCACCGCCGCAGGCCGGTCGCCAAAGCCCTGGGTGCAGTCCGTGGGGTTTTCCGGGAGGGCCCCTGTCTGGGGGTTGCGCAGGGCCTCCAGGCTTGTGGCCACGCTTCGGGCGTAGTTGAGCCCGGCCGCGAGGTTGGCCCTTTGCCGGGTGGGTGCGATGTAGAGGTACAGGAGGGCCAGGAGCACGCCCAGGATCCCCGCCACCAGGAGGAGCTCCAGCAAGGTAAAGCCTTCGCGCCGCATCCGCCCCTCCTTTTAGGGCCAAGGGGCCGTGAACCCCTCTTCCCCACGGCCCCTTGGCGAGAGGGCTAGCAGTTTCTTATTGTTGGATGTTGAAGGTGCCGTCTTGGCTGTTGAAGGTTATGCTGCTTGCGCCTGCGTTCCGTAAGGTGGCCGTGATGGTGAAGTTGACAGAGTCGGCATTCGCAGCAACGTTGCAGGTGCTGATAGAGGCCGGCGGGTTAGAGATGAAGTTTGTGCATGCACCGAGAGCGGGCAGTGCTCCTGTCCTAGGATCCCTTGCCGCCTCCACCGCGGTGGCCACGTTCCGCACGTAGCTTTGGGCCGCGGTCAGGTTGGCCCGCTGGCGGGCCTGGTTGAGGTTGGGGATGAGCACCGCGGCCAGGACCAGGATGATGGCGATGACGATTAGGAGCTCAATCAGGGTAAAACCTTTGGCGTTCCGCATTCTATGCCTCCTATCTATCACTTTTTCCGCGCCATCAAGCGCGGCCATGAGTGCCTTGGGCCTGCCTGCCTTTTGGTTTTTCTCGCTTTTCTCACCCCCTTTCTTTAGCTTAAGCTTTCTTGCTGTGTTTGTCAAGCCCCTAGGGCTTCTGACCCCTCATCCCTTTTCCTCCCCCAGCTCCTGAAGGGGCCTGCGCAGCTCAGCCATCACCTCCTTGCGACAAGAGGGAGGCCCCTGGGCCAAGGCGACCCCGGCTGGCCAAAAGAGGCTCTGCCCCCGTAGGCCACAAGGCGGGGTAACCAGGCCTTAGCCCGAGAAGGCCCCCAGAAGAACCAAAAGCCCCATCCCCGACAGGGCCAAAGCCACCCCCTCAGGCTAGCCTCCCTCCTGAACCGATGCTGATTCGCCGATTCAGCCCAAACCCTTACCCCTTCAGGTCCCTAAACCCTTCCTCTACCCACATCCGCAAGCGGTAGTTCTTGGGCTCCCACTCCAGCGGCGACCAGAAGGCCAGATACCAGGCCTCCCGTCTCCCCTGGGCAAGAAAGAGCTCCACCTCCACGGTGCTCCCATTGTGTGCGGAAAGAACCCCTACCTCCCGCCGTGGCTCGTCCACCCGTGAGTAGCGCTCTTTCAGGATGAAACGCTCTCCATCCCGCGTCCTCACCTCCCGCCCGCCTCGCAGACGTATGAGGAAGCCCATGCCCCAGGCCTGGAGTTGGCGCAAGGGGGTTACTCGGTCAAAGCCCCGGTCCAGGATGAAGAGGGGGGTGTATCCCAGGGTTTGGAGTTGGTGACCTAGGCGGAAGAGAAAAGCTTCTTCAACCCGATTTTGGCTAGGCCAAGGGGCGAGGGGATGGAGAAAGGCCACCAAGAGGGCTCTGCCTTGGAGGGGTAGGGCGGCTACGGGGGCCTGATGGGTTCCGTCCTCTGCGGGGGTCCAGTCTACGAGGAGGGGGAGGGGAGGGGTTTTGGAGGGTGGGGTGGTGATGTGGGAGGGGGGTGTTGCGGTGGGTGTGCGCTACAACTCCCCCCTTCTCTTCAGCGCCCAAAGGGAGTAGAGGTCAGCCTTCCGTGGTCTTGACGGACTGGCTGTCTAGGACCAAGGCCCTTTGGGAAGCAGGCCTCCCTTCTCCCTCCCGGTCCAGGCGGGCCAGGGTTTGGACAGCCCTCTCCCAGACCCCCTCCTTCTGCCATTTGCGGAAGTGGGGGTAGACCGTGGACCAGTGGGGTAAGCCATGAGGTATCCCCCGCCGCTTCATGCCGTTTTCCAGGACGTAGAGTATGGCATTCACCCTTTCCCCCCTAGGCGCCTTGGCGGGTCGGCCGCCAGGTTTGGGGGCGGGGATCAAGGGTTCCAGGATGGCCCACTCCTCGTCCGTCCAATCGCTGGGGTATGCTCTACGGGGAGTCACCCTCGGAGCCTGCAACTCTTTTGCGAGAGTCTTTTACACTAGGGCCAGGCCCCATGGGGTATAGAATGGCCCTATGAGCCTTTCCCTGGGCGCGGCCTTTCTTGCCGGGTTTTTCTCCTTCCTCTCCCCTTGCGTCCTCCCCCTCCTCCCCACCTACCTCCTTTACCTTGGGGGCGAGAGGGGGCGGCCCTTTAGGAATGCGGTCTTCTTCGTCTTGGGCTTTGGGGTGGTCTTCTTCCTCCTGGGCCTCCCCTTTACCCTCCTCGGGGGCCTCCTCGCCCAGTACCGGCCCCTTCTGGCCCAGGTGGGGGGGGTGCTCCTCATCCTCTTCGGGCTTTGGATGCTGGGCCTAAGGCCCCGCCTCCACCTGGGCCTGGCCTACCAGGGGGATGCAGGGCGCCCCTTGGGGGCCTTTCTCCTGGGGCTTGTTTTGGCCCTGGGCTGGACCCCCTGCATCGGCCCCGTGCTTGGGGCCGTCCTCACCCTTACCGCCTTGGGCCAGGGGATCGGCCTCCTCCTCGCCTACATCCTGGGCCTGGCCCTTCCCTTCCTCCTCTTCGCCCTCTTTGCGGACCGCCTGGAGGGGCTTAGGCGGCGGGCGGTCCGGCTGGCCCATGCCTTGGAGGTCCTGGCCGGGGTGGTGCTCGTCCTGGTGGGGCTACTCCTCCTCCTCGGGGCCTTTACCCTCCTCAACAACCTCTTTATCCGCCTCACCCCGGAGTGGCTTTTGCGCTACCTCTAAGGTGGACCTCCTGCTTCGCCTCGAGGGGGTGGCCAAGCGCTTTGGCCGGGACTGGGTCCTAAGGGACCTCTCCTTTAGCCTCTCCCGGGGGGAGGCCGTGGCCCTCCTTGGCCCCAACGGCTCGGGGAAGACCACCCTCCTCCGCCTCCTGGCCGGCCTCCTGAGGCCGAGCCGGGGGCGGGTGGAAAGGCGGGGCTGGGCCCTCCTCCTCCCTAACCCCCCGGCCTTCCACCGCCGCCTCACCGCCTGGGAACACCTGGCCTTTGACCTGAGGCTCCATGGGCGAAGGGGGGATCCCCTAAAGGCCCTTGCCCGCTTCGGCCTTCCCCCCCACCTGGCCGTGGGGGCCTACTCCAGCGGGATGCGCAAGCGCCTAGCCCTAGCCCGCCTCCTCCTCCTTGGGCCCGACCTATGGCTTTTGGACGAACCGGAGGCTACCCTAGACGGGGAGGGGCGGGCCCTTCTCCTCGAGGTCCTGGGGGAGGCCAAGGAGGGGGCAGGGCTCGTCTACGCCACCCACGACCGGGCCCTGGCCGCGTGGGCCGACCGGACCCTGGAGCTTGGATGATACCACCCCATGCGGGCTTGCGCCCGCGTGGGGGCCCCGGTAGAAGGTCCCCGTGGGGTTTTTGGGAGCCTGGAAGCGCAGGAAGTGAAGGGTATGAGGCGGGCCTTCTCCTTGGCCTTGAGGGACCTCCGCCTGGAGCTTAGGGACCGCTCGGGCCTCCTTTCCGTCTCCGCCTTTCTCCTCCTCGGCCTTTTCATCCTGGCCCTGGCCTTGGGCCCCGAGGGGGAGGCCCTAAGGCGGGCGGCCCCGGGGGCCCTTTGGGTGGTCTTGGCCTTCGCCACCCTGCTCCTTGGGGGGCGGGCTTTTGCCTTGGAGGTGGAGGAGGGTACCCTGGAGGACCTCCTTCTCACCCCGGGGGGAAAGGAGTGGATCTACCTGGGGAAGCTCCTTTTCCAGCTCCTCCTTCTCCTTCCCCTAGCCCTCTTGGCCCTTCTTGCGGGTGCGGGGCTTTTTGGCCTACCCCTAGGGGCCTTTTTCCCCCTCCTCCTTACCCTTTTCCTTGGGACCCTGGGCTACTCTAGCGTCGCCACCTTCTACGCGGGCCTCCTGGCCCGCCTAAGGGGCAAGGAGGTCCTCCTTCCCCTCCTCGTCCTCTCCCTAGTGGTCCCCGTGGTCTTGGGGGCGGTGCGGGCCACGGTGGGGATCCTCGAGGGGTGGCCTTGGGGGGAGGTGGGGGTTTGGTGGCAGCTCCTCCTCCTTTTTGACCTGGTCTACGTGACGACCGCCGCCCTGCTCTTTCCCCTGGTCATGGAGGGATAACTCACAGAGGTCTTACCCTGGTCTGGTACCCTGACCTCAAGGAGGCGTTATGGTAGAAAAGCGCAAACTGGATAGGCCTGATCCTTGGACCTGGGCCTTGTTCGCCCTGGGTTTCTCCCTCCTCCCCTTTGGACTCTACCTGGCCCTGGCCGCCCCACCCGACGTCAACCAAGGCTACCTCGTGCGGATCATGTACGCCCACGTCCCCGGGGCTTGGCTGGGTTACCTGGCCTTTTTCCTCACCTTCCTCTACTCCCTCCTCTACCTCCTTCGCAAAGACCCTCGGTACGACCGTTTGGCCTTGGCCAGCGCGGAGATCGGCCTGGTCTTCATGGGCCTAGCCCTGGTCACGGGGATGCTTTGGGCCCGGCCCACCTGGGGGGTTTACTGGGTTTGGGAACCCCGGCTCACCACCACGGCCATCCTCTTTGCCGTTTACGTGGGCTATATGCTCCTACGGGCCAGCATCGAGGACCCCGAGCTTCGGGCCAAGGCCGCAGCCGCAGTAGGTATCTTGGGCTTCGTCAACGTGCCCATCAGCTACATGTCCGTGAAGTGGTGGCGAAGCCTCCACCAGGTCCAGTCCATCGACCTCACCACAGGCAGGATCCACATGGCCCCGGAGATGCTTACCGCCCTCCTCTTTAACCTTTTCGCCTTTACCGTGCTTTTTCTGGGTTTTTTGCGCTTTAGGGGCTTTTTGGCCGAGCAGGAGGCCCTTAAGGAGGAAACGTGAATGGAGGTCTTTGTCCTTTGGGTCTACGCCCTCACCTATCTCGCCATCTTGGGCTACACGGGCTACCTCTTTTGGCGGCATAGGAGGGCGCGGTGAGGCTGAAGTATGCCGTTGGTGTGGTCGTCATCCTGGGGGCTCTCGGCTACATGCTCTTTGGCGGCTTGGGGCGTAACTTGGTCTACTTCCTCACCCCCTCGGAGTACCTGGAGGACCCCGGGCGCTACGGGGACCGGCCCATCCGCTTAGGGGGGCTGGTGGAACCCGGCACGGTCCGGTACGACAAGGATACCCTCACCCTGCGTTTTGTCCTCACGGATGGGGTGGCCCAGGTGCCCGTGGTCCACAAGGGGACCCCGCCCCCCCTTTTCAAGGAGGGGCAGGGGGTGGTGGTGGAAGGCCGTTTTGCGGGAGAGGTCTTCCAAGGGCGCAACCTCCTCGTCAAGCACTCGGAGGAGTACCGCCCTCCGGAAGCGGGATGGAAACCCGAAGAGGTGCGTAAGCTCCTGGAGGAGGCGAGATGACCCCGGCCCTTCTCGGCAACCTGGGGGTGGACCTGGCCTTGGCCTTTAGCCTCCTAGGGCTTTCCCTGGCCCTTCTCGCCTACCGGGCGGGGGATGGCCGCCTCCTTAGGGGAGCGGGGCGTCTTGCGGGGCCCATTCTCTTTTCGGCTTTGGCCGCCTTTTTGGCCCTGGAGTGGGCCCTTCTTGCCCATGACTTTTCCCTAGAGTACGTGGCCCGGAACCACTCCACCAAGGACCCCCTTTGGGTGACCCTGGTCACCCCGTGGGCGGCCCTCGAGGGGTCCATCCTCCTTTGGGCCCTTCTCCAAAGCCTGTACACCTTCCTCGCCGTCCGGTCGGGCCGGGCCTTGGACCCCTGGCGGGCCAGCCTGGTGATGGCCGTCCTCTATGGGATCCAGGTCTTCTTCTTTGGGGTGATGGCCACGGTGGCGAGCCCCTTCGTGACCCTCCCCAACCCCCCCCAGGAGGGGGTAGGGCCTAACCCCCTCCTCCAGAACCACTGGATGATGGCCGTCCACCCGGTCCTCATCTACCTGGGCTTTGTGGGCCTTTCCGTGCCCTTTGCCTATGCGGTGGCGGCCATGGCCACGGGCCGCTACCAGACCTGGGTGGGGGAGACCAAGCGCTGGACCCTGGTGGCCTGGGGGTTCCTCACCGCAGGCATCGTGGCCGGGGGCTGGTGGAGCTACGAGGTGTTGGGCTGGGGGGGGTACTGGGCCTGGGATCCCGTGGAGAACGGGAGTTTCATCCCCTGGCTTTTGGCCACGGCTTTCCTCCATACGGCCACCGTCCAGGAGACCCGGGGGGCCTTTAAGCTTTGGAACTTTGCCTTCGTGACCTTGGCCTTCGCCAGCACCCTCTTTGGCACCTTCCTCACCCGCAGCGGCATCCTCCAGTCCGTCCACGCCTTCGCCGAGGGTCCTGTGGGGCCCATTTTCCTCGGGGCCCTGCTTTTGGCCTTGGCCTTGGGGTTTTCCCTCCTCGGCCGGGTGGCCCGGGAGGTCCAAGACCCCACCTTTTTCCGCCTCCTCTCCCGGGAAGGCGCTCTGCTCCTTGGGGCCTTCCTCTTTGCGGGGTGGGCCTTGGTGGTGGCGATCGGGACCCTCTACCCCTTGGCCGTGGAGGCGGTGAGCGGGGCTAAGGTGAGCGTGGGGGCCCCCTTTTTTGACCAGGTCTCGGCGCCCATCGGGGTGGGCCTTCTCCTCCTCATGGGAATAGGCCCCATCCTGCCCTGGCGCAGGCCCAGTCGGGAGGTCCTGCGCAACCTGGTCCTCCTCCTCCTCGTCCTCCTCCTAGGCACCGCCTTGGGCCTCCTTCGGGGCTACACCCTGGGGGCCTCCTTGGCCCTGGGCCTTTTCCTCTACAACCTGGCGGCCGTGGCCCTCCTCCTCTGGGAGGGGGTTCGGGCCAGAAAGGCTGCGGGGCTAAGCCCTTGGGGCTTCCTGGAGAACCGCCGCCGGGTGGGGAGCCTGGTGGTCCACCTCGGGGTGGCCCTCATGGGTTTGGCCATCGCCTTCAGCCAGACCTACCGCTTCGAGGCGGAGAAGACCCTTTACCGGGGGCAGGTGTGGGAGGTGGCGGGGCTAAGCCTCCGCTTCGAGGGGGTGAGGGCCCTGGACGAGGGCCGGCGGGTGGCCGTGGAGGCCATCCTCCAAAGCCCCCGCTTTGGGGAGATCCGTCCCCGCCTCCACTTCTACCCCCAGATGCAGGCCCCCCTGGCCTACCCCCGGGTCATCTACACCCTCAAGGACGACTACTACTTCATCCTCATGGACTTCGACCGGGAGGGGGGGGAGTGGGCCTCCATCCGGCTGGTCCTCACCCCCTTGGTCCTTTGGCTTTGGGTGGGGGGTGGGATCGTGGCCCTAGGGACCCTCTACCTCCTCTGGCCTAGCCCCAGGCGGCAGGAGGCCCGGGGGGTGATCCCGGCGTGAGGGGTTGGTGGTGGCTTCTCCTTTTGGCCCTGGCGGGCCTTTTCCTCTTCGGCCTCCGGCGGGACCCCCGGGCCTTGCCCTCGGTCCTTGCCGGGGAAAGGCGGCCTGCTCCGGCCTTTGTCCTCCCCCTCCTCGCCCCTTACCGGGAGGCCTATGGGGAGACCCTGGACCTTAGGGCCTATCTGGGGCGGAAGCCCATCGTGCTCAACTTCTGGGCCAGCTGGTGCTTCCCCGCCTGCTACGAGGAGGCCCCGGTCCTCGAGGCCGCCTGGCGCCGCTATGGGGACCGGGTCCTCTTCCTGGGGGTGAACACCCAGGACAAGGAGGCGGAGGCCTTGGGCTTCATCGCCCGCTTTGGCCTGACCTTTCCCAACGTTTTCGACCCCAGGGGGCGGGTGGGGGTGGAGTATGGCCTCTATGGGGTGCCCGAGACCCATTTCATCGATGGGGCTGGACGGGTTCTCGCCCGGCACGCAGGGGCTATCGGCGAGGCCAAATTGGAAGAATACCTGAAGGAGGTGCTTCGGTGAGGTTCCTTTGGGTTTTGGGGCTCCTTTGGGGGTTGGCCTTGGCCCAGGAGGGGGGCCCACCCCCTGACCTCTCCCCCGAGGTCTTTGAGATCGCGCGGGCCCTTCGCTGCCCCGTCTGCCAGGGGGAGTCCGCGGCGGAGAGCAACTCCGGGATCGCCCAGGAGATGCGCCGCCTCATTGCGGAGATGCTCCAGGAGGGCAAGACGGAGGCCGAGATCAAGGCCTTTTTCGTGGAGCGCTACGGGGACTGGATCCTCTTTGAGCCCCCAAGGCGGGGCCTCACCCTTTGGGTCTGGGTCCTTCCCCCTGTGGCCCTCCTCCTCTTGGGGCTAGCCCTTTGGTCCTATTTCCGCCCCAAGCCCCTGTCCCTGGACGAGAAGACCTTGCGGGAAGCGGAAAGGCGCCTGGAGGAAGGCTAGATGCTCTATGCCCTGCTTTTCGCCCTCTTCCTCGGCCTCGGGCTTTTCCTCGCCTTGAGGCCCCTCCTTGGGCCCAAGGAGCCCTTTCCCGAGCCCCCGAGGCGGGAGGACCTCCTTAAGGAGCTCGAGCTCCTCAAGGAGGAGGCCAAGGCCCTGGTGGGGGAGGAGCGTAAGGCGGCCCTGGCCCGGATGGTCTTCCTGGAGAGGGCCCTGGAGGGCTACCGTCCTGCCCCTCCCCGGGCCCTTTCCCCTTGGGCCTTGGCGGGTGTCCTCCTCCTCGTGGCCGGGGTGGGGGTGGGCCTTTGGCGCTTCACCTTGCCCAGGCTTCCCGGGGAGACGGTGGTCACCCAAAGGGCCGAGGCCCGGGAGCTTAGGGCCCTGGCCCAAAAGGCCAGGCAGACGGGGGCCATAGAGGATCTCCTCGCCTGGGGGCGGAAGGCCTTCGCCCTCGAGGCCTACGACCAGGCGGCGGAGGCCTACACGTCCATCCTCCGGAAGGACCCCATGCATCCTGAGGCCTTAAGGCGGGTGGGGATCCTCCTTCTCTTCGGCGGGCGTTTGCCGGAGGCCCGGTTCTTCCTCGAGGCCGCCCAGGCCCTGGACCCCAGGGCCGCGGAGGGCTGGCTTTTCCTCGGCAACCTCTACTTCCAGGAGGGGAAGGGGGAGGAGGCGGTCCGGGCCTGGCGGCGCTACCTGGAGGAGGGGGGGGAGGCCAAGGAGAGGGTGCAGGCCCTCATCGCCATGGCCGAGGCCCAGGCCCAAGGGGGTAGGGATGGACGGACCCTTTACCTCGCCCGCTGCGCCCAGTGCCACGGCCTCGAGGCCCAAGGGGGGTCGGGCCCTAGGCTTAAGGGGAACCCCATCCTAAAGGCGCGGGAGGCGGTTCGGGAGATCGTCCTCAAGGGACGGGGCGCCATGCCCCCCATTCCCCTTTCCGAGGGGGAGCTTGCCGCCCTCCTCGCCTACCTGGAGGGGCTATGAGGCGGCGGGATCTGGTCTTTTACCTGCCCGTTGGCCTTGCGGGCGGCTTTCTCGCCTGGTTTGGCCTTCGGGTCTACAACCTCCGCTTCCGGCCTCGGCCCGAGGCCCAGGCGCCTACCTGGAAGGAGGGCCCTAGGGTAGCCGTGGCCAGGCGGGGGGAGCTTCGGGTTTGGGAGGCCAGGAACTTCCTCTATCCCCTACCCCAAGGGGACCTTAAGGCGGTCCTCATCCGGCTCCCCAAGCCCGCCCCTGGGGGGCTTTCCCTGGGGGAGGAGCACTACCTGGCCCTAAGCCGCATCTGCACCCACCAGGGGTGCACCTTGAACTATGTGCCGGACCCCGAGGCCGCCTCCCTCCTCTACAACGTCCGCCTGGAAAACCCCTTTTTGGGCTGCCCCTGCCACTTCGGGGCCTTCGACCCCCTAAAGGGCGGGCAGGCGGTGTACGGCCCTCCCCGCCATCCCTTGCCCCGCCTCCGCCTCGAGGCGGAAGGGGAGGAGATCTACGCCACGGGGCACGAGGTGCCCCTAATACCACCCCATGCAGGCTTGCGCCTGCATGGGGGCCCCGGTAGAAAGTCCCCGTGGTCTTTTTGGGAACCTGAGAGCGCAGGAACCAAAAGTATAAGGGTATAGGGCCCCTAGCGGGCTAGCCCCTCTGGGGGTAGACCCTCACGAACCGGTCCCGCCCCCTTTGGAGGACCAGGGGCCCTTTGAGCTCCACCTCCAGGTGGGGGTCCTCCACCACCTTCCCCTCGATCCTTAGCCCCCGGTTTTGGATGAGCCGCTTGGCCTCCCCGTGGGAGGGGGTAAGGCCGGCTAGGGTGAAGAGGCGGGCCACCCCGATGCGGCCCTCCTTGAGCTCGGAAAGGGGGATCTCCACCTCGGGAAGCGCCTCGGGGATCCCCCCCTTGGCCACCAGGTCGTAGCGCCTTTCCGCCTGCCGCACCGCCTCGGGGCCCCCCTCCCGGTCCCGGCCTAGGGCCTTCCAGTCGTAGCCCAGGCTCTCATAGAAGGCCCGGTCCAGCCTGGGGGGGATCTGGGGCAGGGCGTAGGCCGCGGTGAGGAGGCGGGCCAAGACCCGGTGGGCGGGCACGGGGCCGGCCTTGAGGAGGGCCCCGATCTCCTCCTCCTCGAGGTCCGTAAGGAGGCGGAGGTAGTCGGGTAGAAGGGGGTCTGGGACCCACATGAGCTTCTTGAACATGGCCTCCGGGGGCTCGGTGAGGCCGATGTAGTTGTCCAGGCTTTTGCTCATCTTTTCCCGGCCGTCTAGGCCCACGAGGAGGGGCATGAGGAAGCACACCTGGGGCTTTTGCCCGTAGGCCTTCTGCACCTCCCGCCCCACGAGGAGGTTGAAGCGCTGGTCCGTGCCCCCCATCTCCACGTCCGCCCGGATGGCCACGGAGTCGTAGGCCTGGGCGAAGGGGTAGAGGAACTCGTGGAGGGAGATGGGAATACCCCTCTCGTAGCGCCCCTTGAAGTCCTCCCGTTCCAGCATCTGGGCCACGGTCATGAGGGCGGTGAGGCGCACCACCTCCTTGAAGGAGAGGCCTTCCAGCCACTCGGAGTTGTAGCGGAGCTCGAAGAGGTGGGGTTCTTGCCTCAGGATCTTCCCCACCTGCTCCACGTAGCTTTGGGCGTTGGCCCGGGTTTCCTCGAGGGTGAGGGGAGGGCGGGTTTTGCTCCGCCCCGAGGGGTCCCCGATCATCCCCGTGAAGTCCCCGATGATGAGGACCACCTTGTGCCCCAGTTCCTGGAACTGGCGCATCTTCCTCAGGACCACCGCGTGGCCCAGGTGGAGGTCGGGCCGGGTGGGGTCGGCCCCGAGCTTGATGGTGAGGGGCCGGCCCTCCTTGAGCTTTTCGAGAAGCTCCCCCTCGGGAAGGATCTCCGCGGCGCCTCGCCGCAGGAGGTTCAAGGCCTCCTCAGGGCTCATGGGACCAAGTATACTGAAGGGCGTGCGCACCCTGCTCTTCCTGGCCCTCCTCCTTGGGGGAGGGTACTGGTATGCGGAGCGCCGGGGCCTGGCCTTGGGTTACCCCCCGTTTCTCCCGGTCCTCTACTGGAATTACACGGGGGAGGCCCGCTACTCCTTACGGGTAACGGGAACCCAGGATGCGGTTAAGCTTCGCCTGGAGGGGGAGCTTAGGGAGGGGGTTCTGGAGGTGGGGCTTTGGGCCGGGGAGCGGGCCCTTTTTCGGAGGGCCTTCCGGGGTCCTTTCCGGGAGGAACTTCGCTACCAAGTGGAGCCTGGGCTTTATGAGGTGCGCTTTCGCCTGGTTGGGGCCAAGGGCCTGGTCCGCTACGACTGGGTAGCCACCAAGTTCGTGCCCTAGTGTGCTACACTGAGGCCCGGTTGGCCCCCAAGGGGCCCTAAGGGGAGGAGAATGGCAGGGAAGAAGCCCAGGAAGAACCGTTCGGCCCTCAAAAGGCACCGGCAGTCCCTCAAGCGCCGGCTTCGCAACAAGGCCAAGAAGTCGGCCATCAAGACCCTGAGCAAGAAGGCCCTGGCCCTGGCCCAAGAGGGCAAGAGGGAGGAGGCCTTGGCCATGGTGCGCAAAGCCCAAAGCCTCATCTACAGGGCGGCCAAGGGTTCCACCCTCCACAAGCGCACCGCGGCCCGCAAGACCTCTCGGCTTATGCGGATGGTGAATAAGCTCCTTTCCGCATCCGCGAACGCTTAAGGGGGTGCTCATGGGCAAGGGGGATCGTCGCACCCGCCGGGGCAAGATCTGGCGCGGCACCTACGGCAAGTACCGGCCCAGGAAGCGGAAGTGAGGCTGGGGCGGGGCTTTAGGGCCCTGCCCGTTTGGCGATATAAAGCTCCAGTGGGTCCTTGGTCCCCTTCCCCGTTAGGATGCCCCCTATGAAGGTGGTGATCCTGGGGGTGCCCATGGACCTCGGGGGTAGCCGGCGGGGGGTGGACATGGGGCCCTCGGCCCTACGTTACGCCCGGCTCCTCGAGGGGGTGATGGCCCTAGGCCTCGAGGTGGAGGATCTCGGGGACCTCCGGGTACCCCTGGCCAGGGGCCAGTCCCCGCAGGGGGGGCTTGCCTACCTGGAGGAGGTGCGCCAGGTGGCCCTGGAGCTCAAGGAAAGGCTGGCGGCCCTTCCGGAAGGGGTTTTCCCCATCGTCCTCGGGGGGGACCACTCCTTGAGCCTGGGGTCGGTCCCCGGCGTGAAGCGGGGGCCCTTGGGGGTGGTCTGGGTGGACGCCCACGGGGACTTCAACACCCCCGAGACCAGCCCCTCCGGGAACATCCACGGGATGCCCCTGGCCGCCTTGGTGGGTCTGGGCCACCCTAGGCTGGTGGAGGCCTTCCAAAGCCTAAAGCCCCAGGAGGTCGTCCTCATCGGGGTAAGGGACCTAGACCCTGGGGAGAGGCGCCTCCTTAGGGAACAGGGGGTCCGCATCTACACCATGCACGAGGTGGACCGCCTGGGCGTCGCGCGCATTGCGGAGGAGGCCTTGGCCCACCTGGAGGGGTTGCCCCTCCATGTCTCCCTGGATGCGGACGTCCTAGACCCCGCCTTGGCCCCCGGGGTGGGAACCCCGGTCCCCGGAGGGCTCACCTACCGGGAGGCCCACCTCCTCATGGAGATCCTGGCCGAGTCCGGGCAGGTGCGGAGCCTGGACCTGGTGGAGGTAAACCCCATCCTGGACCAGGCCAACCGCACCGCGGAGATGATGGTGGGCTTAGCCCTAAGCCTCCTTGGGAAGCGGATCCTTTAGGACCACGAGGGTGTCTGCGATGAGGTCGTGCCAGGCCTGGCGCCTAGGGTGGAAGAAGGCCCAAAGGTAGCCTAGGAAAAGGGGCAGGGCGGAAAGGGTCTTGCCCACTACCTCCCGCATGAGGGCGGTAAGGAGGTCCACCCGGCCTCCCTCCAGCCGCACCACCTTAAGCCCCAAGGCCATCTTCCCCAAGGTGGCCCCGTAAAGGGCAGTGAGGGCCGTGTAGTAAAGGGCGTTTAGGCCGAAGTCCAAAAGGGTTCCTTCCAGGGATAGGCCTTCAGGATCCATCCCGAGAAGGGCCTTAAGGAAAGGGGAGGCCAAGGCCAGGAGGAGCCCGTCTAGGAGGGCGGCCAGGAGCCTCCGCCAGGGGCTTGCCGCTACCAAAGCCCACCCCCTAGGTAGCGGTACTCTAGCCGGAAGCGGCCTTCCCGGAGAGCCCCAAGCCCCGCCCAGGCCTCCCCGAGGGGCAGAGGGGGTTCTCCCAGGAGGTTTTCCAGGAAGCCCTTGGGCTTGGTGTAGCGCACCAGGCGAAAGGCCGTAAGGCCCGCAAGCTCCGCGGCCCTCCTTGCGGCCTCCTCCCGGTACCCCTCCCGGTCGGCCAGGCCCAGGGCCACGGCCTGACGGCCCGAGTAGATGCGGCCATCGGCCAGGGCCTTGGCCCTTTCCAGGGGCATCCTCCTCCTCTCGGCCACCCGCCCCACGAAAAGCCCATAGGCCTCCTCCATCAGGCCCTCGAGGACCCGCCGCTCCTCGGGGGTAAGGGGCCTGAGCCCCGAGGCCATGTCCTTTAGGGCCCCAGCCTTGATCACCTCCAGGCGGATCCCCAGCTTTTCCAAAAGCCCCCGGATCTCCGGGACCACGCCGATCACCCCGATGGAGCCCGTGATGGCCGTGGGGGGGGTGTAGATCTCCCGGGCGGCCAAGGCCGCGTAGTACCCCCCGCTTGCGGCCACGCTCCCGAAGACCGCCACCAGGGGCTTGGCCTCCCCGAGGGCCCTTAGGGCCTGGTAGAGGGCCTCCGTCTCCGTGACCCCACCCCCGGGGCTATCCACCTCCAGGAGGGCGGCCTTTACCCCGGGGTCTTCCTTGGCCTGGCGGATCTGGGAAAGGAGGTCCTCTAGCTCCTTGCCCGTAGGGATGGGGCCCTTGAGCTCGAGGAGGATCACCTTTTCCCCCGTCCCGTAGAGGGTGGCCTCTAGCCAAGGTCCAGGCCCCCTTTCCGCCCCCCGGAGGAGGGCCCAGACTAGCCCTATGGCCACCAGGAAGGCCCCGAGGGCCAGCCAGCGTTTGCGGTTCATGGGGCCAGGATAGCGTATGGTGAGGGGGTGCTCAAGGTGGTGGCCAAGCCCGGGAAGGGCAAGAAGCTTAGGAATTTCTACCCCCATCTCTATCGGGACGAGATCCTCGAGGCCCCCAAGGAGGCTGGGGTGGCGGAGGCCTGGGGGGAGGAGGGGTTTTTGGCCGTGGGCTACTACGACCCCCAAAGCCGGGTCCCCTTCCGGGCCTTTCGCTTTGACCGGGGTCCTTTGGACGGGGCCTTCTTCCTTGGGCGCTTCCTCCGGGCCCAGGGCAAGCGGGAGGGCCTAGGCCCTAGCTACCGCCTGGTCCACGGGGAGGCGGACGGGCTTCCGGGCCTGGTGGTGGACCGGTTCGGGGAGGTCCTGGTGCTCCAGGTGCGCAACCGGGCGATGGAGGCCTTGAGGCCCCTCTGGTGGCCTGCCCTCCTTCAGGCCTTGGCCCCTAAGGGGGTCTACGAGCGGAGCGACCTCGAGGCCCGCCGGGCCGAGGGGCTTCCCGACCGCACGGGGGTGGTCTATGGGGAGGTGCCGGAGGTCTTGGAGGTGGAGGAGGATGGTCTCCTTTTCCCCATCCCCTTGGCCCTGGCCCAGAAGACGGGCTTCTACCTGGACCAGCGGGAAAACCGCCGCCGCTTCGAGGCCATGGTGCGAGCGGGGGAGCGGGTTTTGGACGTGTACAGCTACGTGGGGGCCTTTGCCCTGAGGGCGGCCCGCCGGGGGGCCCATGTCCTCGCAGTGGACAAGGACCTGGAGGCCCTGGCGGTGTTGGACCGGGCGGCCCTTAGGGCGGGGCTACGGGTGGACCTCCGCCATGGGGAGGCCCTTACGGTCCTAATGGGGCTTGAGGGCTCCTTCCACCACATCCTCCTAGACCCTCCGACCCTGGTCAAACGCCCCGAGGAGCTTCCCCCCATGAAGCGCCACCTGGTGGACCTCCTGCGGGCAGCCCTCAGGCGGCTTGCCCCCCAGGGGTACCTCTGGCTTTCCTCCTGCAGCTACTACCTCAAGGTAGAGGACCTTTTGGAGGTGGCCCGAAGGGCCGCGGGGGACGTGGGCCTACGCCTACGGGTCCACGGGGTGACCTACCAGCCCCAAGACCACCCCTGGAGCCTCCACGTGCCGGAAAGCCTTTACCTCAAGACCGTGATCTTCCAGGAGGATGGCCTCTAGGCGCTCCCCAAGGCTCCCCCAGGCTTGACCTTGGGCACCACCCGGGGGGCCTCCTCCCTTTCGGGAGGCTTGGGTTCCTCCAGGGGTAGGCCCTCCACCACCCTTTGGAACTCCTCCGCGGTGAGGGTTTCCCTCTCCAGAAGGGTTTCCGCTACCCGCTCCAGGATGGCCCGCTTTTCCAAGAGGAGGTTCTTCACCCGGTTGTACTGTTCCTCCATGAGCCTTTGCACGGCCTCGTCGATCCGCCTTGCGGTCTCCTCCGAGTACTGGCGGACGTCGTAGCCCCCGAGGTAGGTCCCCTCCCTCCGGGCGTAGGCTACGGGACCAAACTCCGGGTGCATGCCCCACTCGGTGATCATCCGCCGGGCGAGTTCTGTGGCCTGCCGGAAGTCATTTTCCGCCCCGGTGGTGAGGTCGTCGAAGACGATCTCCTCCGCAGCCCGCCCGGCTAGGGCCACCGCGATCTGGTCCAAAAGCCGCTTCCGGGTCCAGTGGAGCATGTCCTCCCTTCTCGGCAGCATGAAGCCTAAGGCCCGCCCCCGGGGGACGATGGTCACCTTGTGGACCCCTTCCGCATGTTCCAGGAAGTGGGCGGCTAGGGCGTGCCCCGCCTCGTGGTAGGCCGTGATCCGGCGGTCCCTGGGGCTTAGGACCAGGCTCTTCTTGGCCGGGCCCATCATCACCCGGTCCGCGGCCTCCTCGAGGTCTTTCATGGTGATCTTCTTCCGCCCATCCCGGGCCGCAAGGAGGGCGGCCTCGTTCAGGAGGTTTTCCAGGTCCGCCCCCACAAAACCCGGGGTGCGCTTGGCGAGGAGGGCCAGGTCCACATCCTCGGCCAGGGGTTTGCCCCGGGCGTGGATCCTGAGGATCTGCTCCCGGCCCCGGACGTCAGGGGCATCGATGGCGATCTGCCGGTCGAAGCGGCCCGGGCGGAGGAGGGCCGGGTCTAGGATGTCGGGGCGGTTGGTGGCGGCCATGACGACGATGGCCGTGTCCTTCTCAAAGCCGTCCATCTCCACCAGGAGCTGGTTCAGGGTCTGCTCCCGTTCCTCGTTGCCTCCCCCAATCCCTGCGCCCCGGCTACGCCCCACGGCGTCGATCTCGTCGATGAAGATGATGCAAGGGGCGTGGCGCTTGGCCGTTTCAAAAAGGTCCCGTACCCGGGCGGCCCCCACCCCCACGAAGAGCTCCACGAAGTCCGAACCGCTCGTGGTGATAAAGGGGACCTTGGCCTCCCCGGCTACGGCCCGGGCCAGGTGGGTTTTGCCCACCCCAGGAGGGCCTACCAGGAGGACCCCCTTGGGGATGCGGGCCCCAAGCTCCCGGAAGCGGCCCGGGTTTTTGAGGAACTCCACGATTTCCCTAAGCTCCTCCTTGGCCTCCTCCGCCCCCGCCACGTCCTTAAAGGTCACCTTGGGGGCCTCGGTGAGGATTCTGGCCCGGCTCCGGGTGAAGCCTAGGGTGCCGTCCGAGGCTCCCCCCGAGCGGGTGGAACGGGAGAAGTAGAAGAGGGCCCCAAGGAGGAGGCCCACGATGAGGAGAGGCCAAAGGAAGCCCAAGGGGCTTTGGCCGCCTGGGGGTTCCACCCGCACCTCCACCCCAAGCCGGGTCCACTCCTCTAGGGTGCGGTTGTCGGGAGGGGCGGCGGCGTAGGTGGTGAAGGGGGAGCCGTCTTGGAGGGTGCCCTGGATCCGGGTGTCCCCTGCCCGGACCACCACCGTCTTCACCCGGCCAGCCTTGAGGTCCTCGAGGAAGGTGGTGTAGTTCACCCCTCCCCCGGAGGCGCCCATGGTGCCCGCAAGGCTAACGGCCCAGGCCAGGAAGAAAATCCCAAGGATGAGGAGTATGAGGTTCCAGGAAAGCCTCGGCATCTAAGTCCCACATTACACCAAGCCTGCCCCCCCTTCGTGCCCTCCGCCACCTAGTGATAGTAATTCACTCAATTCTATTGACAAAAACCAGGGGGGGCGCTAGGCTGGGAAGGGAGAGGTGCCCTATGCCCAAGGCAGTAGGCATCGACCTGGGAACCACAAACAGCGTGATTGCGGTCCTCGAGGGCGGCAAGCCCGTAGTCTTGGAGAACGCGGAAGGGGAGAGGGTCACCCCGAGCGTGGTGGCCTTCCGGCAAGGGGAGACCCTGGTGGGCCGGATGGCCCGGCGCCAGGCGGTCTTGAATCCCGAGGGGACCATCTTCGAGGTTAAGCGTTTCATCGGCCGGCGCTTTGAGGAGGTCCAGGAGGAGGCCAAGCGGGTCCCCTACAAGGTGGTCCCGGGCCCTGACGGCGGGGTGCGGGTGGAGGTGGGGGGGAAGCTTTACACCCCCGAGGAGATCAGTGCCATGGTCCTCCGCAAGCTGGTGGAGGACGCCTCCAAGAAGCTTGGGGAGCGGATCACCCAGGTGGTCATCACCGTCCCCGCCTACTTCAACAACGCCCAAAGGGAGGCCACGGCCAACGCGGGCCGCATTGCGGGCCTCGAGGTCCTCAGGATCATCAACGAGCCCACGGCCGCGGCCTTGGCCTATGGCCTGGACAAGAAGGGCAACGAGACGGTCCTGGTCTTCGACCTGGGGGGCGGCACCTTTGACGTGACGGTCCTGGAGATCGGGGAGGGCGTTTTCGAGGTCAAGGCCACCTCCGGGGACACCCACTTGGGCGGGAGCGACATGGACCACGCCATCGTGGACTGGATCGCGGAGGACTTCAAGCGGGAGCACGGGGTGGACCTGAAGGCGGACCGCCAGGCCCTCCAGCGCCTCATCGAGGCCGCGGAGAAGGCCAAGATCGAGCTTTCGAGCACGGTGGAGACCACCATCAGCCTCCCCTTCATCGCCCTGGACCCCGTGACCAAAACCCCCCTGCACCTGGAGAAGAAGCTCACCCGGGCCAAGTTCGAAGAACTCATCGCTCCCCTGCTTAAGCGGCTTAGGGGGCCTGTGGAGCAGGCCTTGAAGGACGCGGGCCTAACCCCCAAGGAGATCGACGAGGTCATCCTGGTGGGCGGGGCCACCCGGGTCCCCGCGGTCCAGCAGGTGGTGCGGGAGCTTCTCGGCAAGGAGCCTAACCGTTCCGTGAACCCCGACGAGGTGGTGGCCATGGGGGCGGCCATCCAGGCGGGGGTCCTGGTGGGGGAGGTGCGGGACGTGGTCCTCCTGGACGTCACCCCCCTCTCCTTGGGGGTGGAGACCAAGGGTGGGGTGATGACCGTCCTCATCCCCCGGAACACCACCATCCCCACCCGCAAGACGGAGATCTTCACCACCGCAGAGCACAACCAGACCGCGGTGGAGATCCACGTCCTCCAAGGGGAAAGGCCCATGGCCGCGGACAACAAGAGCCTGGGCCGCTTCCGCCTGGAGGGCATCCCCCCCATGCCCGCCGGGGTACCCCAGATCGAGGTGACCTTCGACATCGACGCCAACGGCATCCTCCACGTAACGGCCAAGGAGCGCTCCACGGGCAAGCAGGCCTCCATCACCATCCAGAACACCACCACCCTCTCGGAGGAGGAGATCCAGCGGATCATCGCCGAGGCCGAGCGCCACGCGGAGGAGGACCGGAGGCGCAAGGAGCACGCGGAGCTCAAGAACAACCTGGATTCGGCCCGGCTCCAGGCGGAAAGGGTCCTCTCCGAGCGCCAGGGTTCCCCTGAGGCCAGATCCCGCCTCGAGGCGGCCATCGCCCGGGCCAAGGAGCTCGTGGAGCGGGACGCTCCCGATGCCGAGCTCCGCAAGGCTACGGAGGAACTCCTCCAAGCCCTCCAGGGCTACGAGGCGAGCGGCGCAAGCCCCGGCGGTAGGCCGAGCGACGTGGTTGACACCGATTACAAGCCCGCGGACTAGGCCGGATCGCGGCCCAGGGAGGCCCCTGGGCTAGGCCTCAAGACCGGGCCCAGGATAGGGGGGTGGCATGGAGGAGAAGAGGATAGAAGAGCCCATCCAGGAAACCCAAGGGGATGCCCAGGGGGAGGCGGCCCTCGAGCGGATTGGAGCCCTAGAGGGGGAGCTTGCAGCCCTGAAGGACCGGTACCTGCGCCTCCTGGCCGATTTCGAGAACTACCGGCGGCGCATGGAGGGGGAGCTCCTCCTCCAAAGGGAGCAAGGGCTTCTTGAGGCCTTGAGGGCCTTCCTCCCTATCCTGGACGACCTCGAGCGGGCCTTGGCCTTTGCCGAGGCCCGGCCGGAGAGCATCCGCCAGGGGGTTCAGGCCATCCGGGATGGGTTTTACCGCATCCTGGCCTCCTTGGGGGTGGAGGAGGTGCCGGGGGCGGGGGCTCCCTTTGACCCCCGCTACCACGAGGCCGTGGGCTTGCTGCCCGGCGAGGCGGGAAAGGTGGTGGAGGTCTACCAACGGGGCTTCCGCCTCAAGGACCGGCTCGTCCGGCCCGCCCGGGTGGCCGTAGGCGAGGAGAAGGGCGAAGGGCTTGAGGAAGGGCCATGAAGGACTACTACGCCATCCTAGGCGTTCCCAAAAACGCCACCCAGGAGGAGATCAAGCGGGCCTACAAGCGCCTGGCCCGCAAGTACCACCCCGATGTGAACAAAAGCCCCGAGGCCGAGGAGCGATTCAAGGAGATCAACGAGGCCTATGCGGTCCTCTCCGATCCGGAAAAGCGCCGCGTCTACGACACCTATGGGACCACCGGGGCCCCGCCCCCCCCGCCCCCTGGGGGGTACGACTTCTCGGGGTTTGACGTCGGGGATTTCTCCGATTTCTTCCAGGAGCTTTTTGGGCCGGGCCTTTTCGGGTTTGGCCGCTCCCGGCGGGGCCGGGACCTGAGGGCCGAGCTTCCCCTCACCCTCGAGGAAGCCTTCCGGGGCGGGGAAAAATGGATAGAGGTAGGGGGAAAGCGTTTTCCCGTCCGCATTCCCCCTGGGGTCCAGGAGGGGACCCTCCTGCGCCTGGCTGGGCTAGGCTCGGGGAATCCCCCAGGGGATCTCCTCCTTACGGTGCGCCTCCTTCCCCACCCCCGCTTCCGCCTCGAGGGCCAGGACCTCTACGCCACCTTGGATGTGCCCGCCCCCATCGCCGTGGTGGGGGGGAGGGTGCGGGTGGAGACCCTGGAGGGGCCCCTGGAGGTGACGGTTCCCCCGAGGACCCAGGCGGGGAGGAAGCTCCGTTTGCGGGGGAAGGGTTTTCCTGGCCCCGGGGGCCGGGGGGACCTCTACCTCGAGGTCCGGGTGGTCGTTCCCGAACACCTCACCCCCGAGGAGGAGGCCCTTTGGCGGCGGCTTGCGGAGGTGTCCCATGCTCGTGCCTAGCGAGTGGCTCCCTTTGGAGGAGGTCTTGGCCTTGGGCCTTTCCCCGGCGGTGGCCCAGGCCTATGCGGCCATCGGGTTCGTGGAGGTGTTGGAGATGCCGGAGGGCCATTACATCCGCCGGCAGGACCTTTTCCGCATGGTTCGGGCGGAAAGGTTGCGCCGGGACCTGGGGGTTAACCTCATGGGGGCGGCCTTGGTGGTGGAGCTTTTGGAGGGCCGCTATGGCCGCCTCCCGAGGGGCTGAGGCCCTAGTTTTTTTATCAGGATGATTGACAAAGATGCTATCAACTGATATGATACCGTTTAGGGGGTAGTCGATGAACCTCGAGCGTTGGACCCAAGCGGCGCGGGAAGCCCTGGCCCAGGCCCAGGTCCTGGCCCGGGGGATGGGGCACCAGGCCGTAGACCTACCCCACCTCTGGACCGTCCTCCTTAGGGATCCCGAAGGCCTAGCCTCCCGCCTCCTCAAGGCCGCAGGGGTGGACCCCAAGGGGGTAAGGGAGGAGGCCCAAAGGGCCCTAGCCCGCCTGCCCCGGGTAGAGGGGGTGGAAGGCGGAACATACCTGGCCTCGGGTCTGGCCCGGGTCCTGGAGCGGGCCGAGGCCCTTCGGGATGAGCTCCAGGACCGTTTCGTGGCCTTGGACACCCTGGTCCTGGCCTTGGCCGAGGCCACCCCGGGCCTACCCCCTGCCGAGGCTTTAAGGGTTAAGCTAAAGGAGATCAGGGGAGGTAAGCGCGTGCAGACGGAACATGCGGAAAGCACCTACAATGCCCTGGAGCAGTACGGGGTGGACCTCACCGCCCTAGCGGCCCAGGGCAAACTGGACCCGGTGATCGGCCGGGACGAGGAGATCCGGCGCACCATCCAGATCCTCCTGCGGCGGACCAAGAATAACCCCGTCCTCATCGGGGAGCCGGGGGTAGGGAAGACGGCCATCGTGGAGGGTTTGGCCCAGCGCATCGTGAAGGGAGACGTCCCCGAGGGCCTTAAGGGCAAGCGGATCATCTCCTTGCAGATGGGCTCCCTCCTTGCGGGGGCCAAGTACCGGGGCGAGTTTGAGGAGCGCCTCAAGGCGGTGATCCAGGAGGTGGTCCAAAGCCAAGGGGAGGTCATCCTCTTCATCGACGAGCTCCACACTGTGGTGGGGGCGGGGAAGGCGGAAGGCGCGGTGGATGCGGGGAACATGCTGAAGCCCGCCCTAGCCAGGGGGGAGCTAAGGCTCATCGGGGCCACCACCTTGGACGAGTACCGGGAGATCGAAAAGGACGCGGCCCTGGAGAGGCGCTTCCAGCCCGTGTACGTGGACGAGCCCACGGTGGAGGAGACCATCTCCATCCTCCGGGGCCTTAAGGAGAAGTATGAGGTCCACCACGGGGTGCGGATTGCAGATGGGGCCTTGATCGCCGCAGCCACCCTATCCCACCGCTACATCCCCGAAAGGCGCCTGCCCGACAAGGCCATTGACCTCATCGACGAGGCCGCGGCCCGCCTGCGCATGGCCCTAGAGAGCGCCCCCGAGGCCATCGACAGCCTCGAGCGCAGGAAGCTCCAGCTGGAGATCGAAAGGGAGGCCCTCAAGAAGGAGAAGGATCCCGATAGCCAAGAGAGGCTCAAGGCCATTGAGGCCGAGATCGCCCGCCTCTCCGAGGAGATCGCTAGGCTTAGGGGGGAATGGGAGAAGGAGCGGGAGGCCTTGCGCGCCCTAAGGGAGGCCCAGCAACGCCTGGACGAGGTACGGCGGCAGATCGAGCTCGCCGAGCGCCAGTACGACCTGAACCGGGCGGCCGAGCTCCGCTATGGGGAGCTTCCCCGTCTCGAGGCCGAGGTGGAGCGCCTCTCCCAAGCCCTTAAGGGGGCGCGTTTTGTCCGCCTGGAGGTCACGGAAGAGGACGTGGCCGAGATCGTGGCCCGCTGGACGGGGATCCCTGTGGCTAGGCTCCTTGAAGGGGAAAGGGAAAAGCTCCTGCGGCTAGAGGAGGAGCTCCACAAGCGGGTGGTGGGCCAGGACGAGGCCATAAGGGCGGTGGCCGACGCCATCCGCAGGGCCCGGGCCGGGCTTAAGGACCCGAACCGCCCTATCGGCAGCTTCCTCTTCCTCGGGCCCACGGGGGTAGGGAAGACGGAGCTCGCCAAGGCCATCGCGGCCACCCTCTTCGACACGGAGGAGGCCATGGTGCGGATCGACATGACGGAGTACATGGAAAAGCACGCGGTAAGCCGCCTCATCGGGGCCCCGCCGGGCTACGTGGGGTATGAGGAGGGGGGCCAGCTCACGGAGGCCGTACGGCGGAGGCCCTACACCGTCATCCTCTTCGACGAGGTGGAGAAGGCCCATCCCGACGTCTTCAACCTCCTCCTCCAGATCCTGGACGATGGCCGCCTCACGGACTCCCATGGCCGCACCGTGGACTTCCGCAACACCGTGATCATCCTCACCTCCAACCTGGGAAGCCCCCTCATCCTCGAGGGCCTGCAGCAGGGCCTCTCCTACGAGGGGGTGCGGGAGCGGGTTTTCCGGGAGCTCCAGCGGCACTTCCGCCCCGAGTTCTTAAACCGCCTGGACGAGATCGTGGTCTTCCGGCCCCTTTCCAAGGAGGAGATCCGCCAGGTGGTGGAGATCCAGCTCGCCTACCTCAGGAAGCGTCTAGAGGAGAAGCGGATCTCCCTGGAGCTTACGGAAGGGGCCAAGGGCTACCTGGCGGAAAGGGGTTACGACCCCGTGTTTGGGGCTAGGCCCCTCAAGCGGGCGATCCAAAAGGCCCTCGAGACCCCCTTGGCCGAAAAGGTCCTGGCAGGGGAGATACGGGAAGGGGACCGGGTGGTGGTGGACCGGGGCCCCATGGGCCTGGTCTTCCAGGTCCCCAAGCGGGTGGAGGCCTAGGATGACCCTGGCGGAGTTCCTGCAAAAGGCCTATCAGGATGAGGTCCTGGACGCCCTGCGGGCAGAAAGGGCGGCGGAGCGCGTCCCCTATCCCCAGGTCCGGGACCTCCTCCTCGAGGTGGCCAGGCGGGAGCGGGCCCACGCGGAGGCCATCGCCCAGGCCCTAAGGGCCCGCTCCCTTCCCCTCCCTCCCCTTCCCCAGGCGGAGGACCTGGGCTATGAGGGCCTGGTCCGCCTCCTTTCGGAGGAGGGGTTTGACCGGGCCTACTACCTGGAAAGCACCCTGCCGGACCCTGAGCTTGAGGCCCTCTTTACCCGTATCGGTGAGGAGGAACGTCTAAACCAGGAGGCCGTTCGTAAGGCCTGGACCCTTTTAGGGGGTTAACGTGCTATCCAAGGAGGAAGCCCTTCGCATCAGGGAGACCCTGCCCATGGAGGGGGGACCCCTCCTTTCCCTCTACCTGGACATCAACCCCGCCAAGCCCGAGAACGCGGGCCGGGCCTATGCCCTTAGGGCCAAAGACGCCCTGAAGGCCCTAGCCGTGCCCGAGACCCTAAGGAAGAGGGTGTTGGACCTTTTGGAAAACGAGGTCCTGGAGGCCAAGACCCTGGCCCTTTTCGCCGCAGAGAGGCCTCACGGCAAGGTGTTCTTGGAGAAGTTCCTCCTCCAGGTGGAGCTTCCCCTGATCCAGGGGATCAAGACCACCTTCTTGGACGAAAAGGCCTTGCGGTTTTGGGTGGATGGGGTTTTGGCCCATTACGGGGAGCCCTTCTTCTTGCCCCTGCTTTACGCCTTGGACGAGTACGAGTGTTACGGCGTCCTCTACGTGGACCAGGAAAGGCTCCGTTTCTTTGAGGTTTTCCTCGGGGAGATCGAGGAGATCCAAAGCGCCTTCTTGGCCCTGGATACGGAGACCTGGCGGCGGCTTTCCCTGGACGCCCCGGGGCGCCGCTTCCAGCAGGGGCGCTCAAGCGGGGGGGCGGGCATGGACCTCTTCGCCCGGCGCCTCGAGGCTTGGGAGGAGCGCTTCTATAAGGAAGTAGCCAAGGGGGTGGCCACCCTTGCCGAGGCCCGGGGCTTTACCCGTCTGGTCCTCATGGGGCCGGAGGAGCACGTGAAGCTTTTCCGCCACTACCTGCCCAAGGCCTTGGGGGAACGGGTGGTGGCCGAGCTTCCCGCCTTGCCCCACCCTGGGGCTTCCCCAGGCCAGGTCTTAAAGCGCCTGGAATCCCTTCTGGAGGAGATTGAGCGCCAAGGGGAAGAGGCTCTCCTCCGCAGCCTAGAGGAGGCTTACCCTAAGGCGCTCTTCGGTCCAGAGGTGCTGCGGCGCGTCCAGGAAGGGCGGGTGGAGCTATGGGTTTTGCCTTGGCGTATGGAGGCCACGGTCTTTTCCTGCGACGGGATGTACTTCGCCTCGGAGGAGGAGGCGAGGGCCTATTGCGGAAACCCAAGGCTTGAGCCCTTGGCCCTCGCGGTGCCTGGGTTGGCCTTGGGCTACGCTACGCGTTTGGAATTCGTGCGTGGGGAAGCGGAAAAGGGGCTTCTTGCGCGCGGGGGCATGGCCGCGCGCTTGAGGTGGTAGGAGGTGAGGAGGGATGATGCGGTTCGATCCTTTTCGGGAGCTTGAGGAGCTTCAGGAGCGGCTTGCCCGGGCTTTTGGGGGTTCGGAGGGTAGGCGGACCTACGCGCCTCCGGTGGACGTGATGGAGGACGAGACCGGCCTTCACCTCCAGGTGTACCTCCCTGGGGTGGAGCCGGAGAAGGTGGAGGTGGTGGCCGAGGAAGGGGTGCTTGCCGTGCGGGCGGAAAGGCCTTTGGAGAAGAAGGAGGGCGTGACCTACCACCGTTTGGAAGGCGCTTACGGCGCCTTCGCCCGGAGCTTCAACGTCCCTAGCACCTTTGACCTTGCCCAGGTGCAAGCCCGCTTCCGCCACGGGGTGCTCTACCTCTTCGTGCCCCGGGCTGAGGCCACCAAGCCCAAGCGCATCCAGGTGCAGGTGGAGTAGATGGTGCGGTAAGGGTGTGCCCTTTCCTGGGCCTTTACGCCCTTGGGTCCCGATTGGGGAAGCGGGAAGGGCCCCAGCCCCGTTGGGGAGGGCCATAGGGGCTGGGGCTTCCTAGTTACGGGAGGAGGAGTGGAGATCTTTTTCCAGCTTTTTTGGTTGTTCTTCATCCTGTCTGCCCTTTCCCCCTACGCCCAGCAGCAATGGCTCCTTTCGGCTCGAGCACGGAAAATAGCTGAGCTCGAGCGCAAACGCAAAAGCCGGGTGATCACCCTGATCCACCGCCAGGAGGCGGTGAGCTTCCTTGGCGTTCCCATAAGCCGTTACATCAACATCGACGACTCCGAGCAGGTCCTTAGGGCCATCCGGCTTACCGATAAAAACCTCCCCATTGACCTGATCCTGCATACCCCTGGGGGATTGGTCCTTGCGGCGGAGCAGATTGCGGAGGCCCTCCTTCGCCATCCGGCCAAGGTCACGGTCTTCGTTCCCCACTACGCCATGTCTGGGGGTACCCTTATTGCCCTGGCTGCGGACGAGATCGTGATGGATGAAAACGCCGTCCTCGGTCCCGTAGACCCCCAGCTTGGGCAGTACCCCGCGGCGAGCATCCTGAAGGTTTTGGAGAGGAAGCCCCTAAGCGAGGTGGACGACCAAACCCTGATCCTTGCGGATGTGGCCGAGAAGGCCTTGAAGCAGGTTAAGACCACGGTGAAGAACCTGCTTCTCAAGCACATGCCGGAGGAAAGGGCCGAGGAGGTCGCCCACCTCCTTTCCCAGGGCACCTGGACCCACGATTACCCCATCGATGTGGCCCAGGCCAGGGCCTTGGGGCTGAACATTTCCACCGAGATGCCCCGTGAGGTCTATGAGCTCATGGAGCTCTATCCCCAGGCCCAAGGGGGGCGGCCGAGCGTCCAGTACGTGCCCGTGCCCTACCGGGGGGAGAGGTAGTGTTTCCCCTTTACGACGTGAACCGGTCCCACCGGCCGCCCGTGGTGGTGCGGGCCTTGGTGGGGTTGAACGCCTTGGCCTTTTTGGTGGAGTTGGCCTTGGGTCCCCAAGGGGTGATTCCGGCCTGGGGGTTTGTGCCGGCCCTTTTTTTCCGGGATCCCTTGGGGGAGGGGTATCGGATCTTGACCAGCATGTTCCTCCACGGGGGCTTTTTTCATATCCTTTCCAATATGTGGTTCCTTTGGGTTTTTGGGGATAACGTGGAGGACCGCCTTGGCCACCTCCGCTTCCTGATCTTCTACCTCCTTGGAGGAGTGGCCGCAGCCTTGGCCCAAGGCCTGGTCATGCCTGCCTCTACCGTACCCATGATCGGGGCGAGTGGGGCGGTGTCCGCAGTCCTTGGGGCCTACTACGTCCTTTTCCCGAGGGCCTACGTGATCGCCCTGGTCTGGTTCATCCTCCCCTTCACCCTGGCCTTGCCTGCGGGGTTTTACCTCGGTTACTGGGCCTTTCTCCAGCTTCTTCAGGGGTTGGCCGGGGTGCCGGGTATAGCCTTTTGGGCCCATCTCGGGGGTTTTCTTTTCGGAGCGGTGGCCGCCAGGGTTTTTGCCCCCCGGTGGAGGCCCTGGTAGACTTTGGGCCATGAGGGTCAGGGATCTCATGACGCCTAGCCCCGTTACTGTGGGCCCGGACCTCCCCTTGGCTGAGGTGGCCCAAAGGCTTTTGCAGACCCGCTATGGGGGTTTTCCCGTAGTGGACGGCGAGGGACGGCTTCTCGGCTTGGTCCAGGTGGAGGATCTTCTGCCCCGCCCGGAGAATATCCCCTTTTCCGATGTGGAGGCCTACCAGCTCTTCGGGGAGTGGGTGGATGCCCATCTTTTGGAAAAGATCTACCAGCGTTACCAGCAGCACGCTGTCCAGGCCGTGATGCGAAGGGATGTCCCCTGGGTGAGCCCGGAAGACCCCTTGGGTAAGGCCTTGGAGATCTTGGTGCAAACCGAAATCCGCCGCCTGCCCGTGGTGGAGGGGGAGCGGGTGGTGGGCATCCTCACCCGCAGTGACTTCCTGAAGCTTTTCCTTAGGGGGGAAAGCTAATGCACGGGGCGGGGCATCTCCTCGAGGTCTTTTACCTCTTCCTTGCGGCCCAAGTTTTGGCCTACCTTTTCCGCCGCCTGAACCAGCCTACGGTCATTGGGGAGGTCTTGGCCGGGGTGCTGGTGGGCCCGGCCCTTTTGGGCTTGGTCCACGAGGGGGAGATCCTAGAGTTTCTGGCCGAACTTGGGGCCATTTTCCTCCTCTTCATGGTGGGCCTCGAGACCCGGCTTAGGGACATCCTGGCCGTGGGCAAGGAGGCCTTCTTGGTGGCCTTCCTGGGTGTGGCCCTGCCCTTCGTGGGGGGGTACCTGGTTGGGCTCCAGATTGGCTTTGCCACCCTACCTTCCCTCTTTCTGGGCACGGCCTTGGTGGCTACCAGCGTGGGCATCACCGCCCGGGTTTTGCAGGAGCTTGGGGTCCTAAGCCGCCCCTACGCCCGGGTTATCCTGGGGGCGGCGGTCATCGATGACGTTTTGGGCCTCATTGTCCTGGCGGTGGTCAACGGGGTGGCCCAGACGGGAAGTGTAGAGATGGGGGCTATTCTTAGGCTCGTTTTCCTTTCTTCCGTTTTCGTGGGGGTTGCGGTCTTTCTCTCCACCCTCGTGCCCCGGCTCCCCCTAGAGGCCTTGCCCTTCAGTAGCCCCTTGGGGTTTGCCTTGGCCTTGGGCGTGGGGATGGCGGCCTTGGCCGCTTCCATTGGCCTAGCCCCTATTGTGGGAGCCTTTCTAGGCGGGATGCTCCTTTCCGAGGTGCGGGAGAAGTACCGTTTGGAAGAGCCTATTTTTGCCGTGGAAAGCTTCCTTGCCCCCCTCTTTTTCGCCATGGTGGGGGTGCGGTTGGAGCTCAGCGCCCTTTTGGCCCCAAGCGTTCTCCTCGCGGGGGCCTTGGTCTCCCTGGTAGCCATTTTGGGCAAGGTCCTGGGGGGCTTCCTAGGGGCCCTGACCCAGGGGGTCCGCTCGGCCCTCACCGTGGGGATCGGGATGGCCCCCCGGGGGGAGGTGGGCCTCATCGTGGCCGCCTTGGGGTTGGCTGCAGGGGCAGTGGACGAGGTGGAGTACGCTATTGTCCTTTTCATGGTGGTGGCGACCACCCTGTTTGCCCCCTTCGCCCTCAAGCCGGCCATCGCCTGGACGGAAGGGGAAGGGGTTCGCCCCGCGGGCGAGTAGGTACCACCCCATGCAGGCGTAAGCCTGCATGGGGGCCCCGGTAGAAAAGTCCTCGTAGGGTTTTTTAGGAACCTGGAAGCGCAGGAACCAAAAGTAAAGGGTATAGGCCGATCCTTTGGAAGGCGGGGGCCCCTGGTCCATCCAGGGGCCCTTTGGGCAAGGCGCCTATATATCCAGCTCCGCGTAGCGGGCGTGCTCCTCGATGAACTCCCGCCTGGGGGCCACCTCCTGGCCCATGAGCTTCTCGAAGAGTTCGCTGGCCTCGAGGGCGTCCTCGAGGGTGACCCTTTTGAGGACCCGGCGCTCGGGGTTCATGGTGGTTTCCCAAAGCTGTTCGGGGTTCATCTCCCCCAGACCCTTGAAGCGTTGCACCTCAAAGGACCGTCCCTCTAGGGCCTTTAGCCGCTCGGCGAGCTCCTCTTCGGAGTAGAGGTACTCTACCTTTTTCCCCACCTGGAGCCGGTAAAGGGGAGGCTTGGCGATGTAGATGTGGCCCCGCTCGATGAGGGGGCGCATGTAGCGGTAGAAGAAGGTGAGGAGGAGGGTACGGATGTGGCTTCCGTCCACGTCCGCGTCCGTCATGAGGATGATCTTGTGGTAGCGGAGGCCCTCCAGGTCCAGCCGGGCCTCCCTGTCCTCCCCGGCGATCCCCACCCCGATGGCCGCCACCATGGCCCTCACTTCCGCGTTTTTCAAGGCCTTGCCAAGGCCTGCCTTTTCCACGTTCAGGATCTTGCCCCTAAGGGGCAAAATGGCCTGGAAGCGCCGGTCCCGGCCCTGCTTGGCGCTTCCCCCTGCGGAGTCCCCTTCCACGATGAAAAGCTCGGCCTCCTCGGGGTTTTCCGTTTGGCAGTCCGCAAGCTTCCCCGGGAGTTCGTCCGACTCCAAGGGGTTTTGCCGGCGCACGAGCTCCCGGGCCTTCCGGGCGGCCTCCCGGGCCTGGGCGGCCCTGAGGGCCTTTTCGTAGATGGTCTTGGCGATCCGGGGGTTTTCCTCGAGGAGGCCAAGGAGCCTTTCGTAGACCACCTGGCCCACTGCGCTTCCCGCCTCGGGGTTGAGGAGCTTCCCCTTGGTCTGGCCCTCGAACTGGGGGTTGGGAAGCTTGACGGATAGGACCGCATAGAGGCCTTCCAGGAGGTCGTCCCCTGTGGGCTGGGGGCCTTTTTCCTTCAGGAGGCCCGCCCGCTTGGCGTACTGGTTGAGGGCCCGGCTGTAGGCGGCCTTAAAGGCCGTGAGATGGGTACCCCCGTCCCGGGTGGGGATCATGTTGGCGTAGGTGAGGATCTCCCCCGTGTAGCCCTGGGTGTGGATGAGGCCCGCCTCCACCTCCACCTCTCCCACCCTTCCCCGGAGGAGGAAGGGCTTGGGGTAGAGGAGGTCTTCCTCCCGGGCAAGGGCCTGGGCAAAAGAGGCCACCCCCCCCTTATCCAGGAAGACCTCCTCCTTGCCGTGGACCAGATCCTTGAAGGAAAGCTTAAGCCCCGCCACCAGGTAGGCCACCTCCTTGAGGCGGGTCCGGATCTTGTCAGGGTCGAAGCGCAGGTGGCCGAAGATCTCGGGGTCCGGTTTGAAGGTGACCCGGGTCCCCCTCTTCTTGGAGGGCCCAAGCACCTGGAGGGGTTCCGTGGCCTGGCCGCGGCTAAAGGCCATGCGGTAGTGTTTGCCCTCCCGGAAGATCTCCACCACCGTCCACTCCGAAAGGGCGTTGACCACGCTGGCCCCTACTCCGTGGAGCCCTCCCGAGACCTTGTAGGCGCTTTGGTCGAACTTGCCGCCTGCGTGCAGGGTGGTGTAGATCACCTCTACCGCGGGCTTGCCCTCCTCGGGCATGAGGTCTACGGGGATCCCCCGGCCGTTATCCTCTACGGTGAGGCTATAGTCGGGGTTGAGGATCACCTCGATCTCGGTAGCATAGCCCGCTAGGGCCTCGTCCACCGCGTTATCCAGGATTTCCTTGAAGAGATGGTGGTAGCCCTCGAGGCCCGTCCCCCCGATGTACATGGCGGGGCGCTTTCTTACCCCTTCTAGCCCTTTGAGGACCTTAATGGCGGAAGCATCGTAGCTCACGGTTCCATTCTACCATGTTGGCCCGTCCTCAAGGGGAAAAAGGGGATGGGCAGGCCGCAATCTTTTGGAAAAGATTTTGTTTAGATCTTTGGGCCCAGGGGGTGGGTATCCTGATGGGGCCATGGTTTTCCTCGCAGGCCTCCACGCCACCATAGGCCTTTTCTTGGCCCTGGGGGTAGGCTTCCTGTCCCTGGCGGCCCTGCCCGGCCTCTTCCGGCCCCTTTCCCCTTGGGTCTACCGCTCCTTGCGGCTTTTTGCCTGGATGGCCATCCTCCAGGTGGCCTTGGGTTTTGGCCTCATGGCCCTGGGCCTGAGGCCTAGGGAGGGTCTGCACCTCCTTTATGGCCTTCTCCTCGCTGCGGGGCTTCACTACCTGGGGGGGTTGGAACCGGGAGGGTGGTTTTACCGGGGCCTAAGGACCCCTCCTCGCCGCCCTGAGGTTTACGTGGCCTTGGGCCTCCTCTTCGCCTTGGGGCTGACCCTTAGGGTTTACGCCACCGGGGGGTAGGGGGGTGGCCCAGGGCTTGCACCCCTGCGCCCGGCCTCAGATTTGTGCGGAGGTACCAGTTGAAAGGTTCTGCTGGTTTCCCATCAAATGATGCCCTTTACTTCTGGTTCCTGCGCTTCCAGGCTCCCACAAACTCCACGGGGACTTTCTACCGGGGCCCCCATGCAGGCGCAAGCCTGCATGGGGTGGTATGAGGGGTGCCATGTTCCTAGCAGCCCAAGGGTTACTCTTCCTCATCCTGGCCCTCCTGCCAAGCCCCCACCTCCACGCTTCCCTCAAAGGCCTGCTTTTCTCCAAGGCCACGGCAAGGCTAGACCCCAATTCTCTAGTTTTCCCTTTTGCTCGTCCCTAGATAACAGGCACTCTTTCCAGCATTCTCAAGGTAAGGTGAGGAACGAACTCACGATAGAGCGTTTTGACATACGTTTGGATCTCCGGACCGTTCAACCAAGAGAGGAGCTTCTCTAAGCTACCGCCTTTGTCCCTGCCCGTAAAGAGGAATTGCCCTTTGGGGAGGAGATGGAACTCCTCTCGCCAGGGATAGGCCCGCTCATCGAATGCAGCTACCACCCGGGTGCCCTTGGTATGGGCTACTACAAGGTGGGGGATGTTGTAAAAGCTTCTGAGCTCTTTGGCTTTTTCCTTAGGCATCCACAGCCCAGAGTGGGGAGTTTCGTAATCAATGAACCCAGGGCCCAGATTCCTCCCCGTAAGGACCGGTACCAGACCCTCCGCGGGATCCCTACGTACCGCTGGGTGTTTCCTAAACTCCGGGCTCCTTGCGGCGAAGCGGATCCCAAAGAGCTCCCCCAAAGGGCGGCCCTCTTTTTCCAAGGCCCTGGTAAAGGGATTTTCAAAGCGGACGATTTCCCCCTTCCAGTCAGGGTAGGTATCCCAAAGCTCGGGATGGAACCCTTCTGGCCCCTTCCCTACTAGAAAAAGCCTGAGGCCCTTTCCCCCCTTTTTGAAATGTAGCACAACCACGCTGACCTTCCTTTTTGGAAAAACCTCTCCCATATAGTAGACCGATGTTTCCCCCTTGTCTGCAAGGAACCTACGGAGAAGGGCGAAGTCATCCAGTATGAGCCAACTTGCAGGCACCACAAAAATGAGGGTCCCGTCCTTTTCCAAAAGCTGGACGGCCTTTTCAATGAAGGCGCCGTAGACGTTGTATTTGCCCCGCCAGGTCAGAAACCGCTTCTTGTAAAGGGTCTTCGCCTCCCTAAGGGCGTGAATGGGGTATTTGGGGGCTTCCCCAACGATCCCATAGGGTGGGTTCCCGATGATAAGGTGGAAGGTGTCCTTAGGCTCCCAAAGGAGAAAATCCCCCTTTACAGCCTGGACAAAGGAAGGGAGATCTAACGCCTTTTCATCTATCTCCACTCCGAAGAAACGGTAGTTTGTCCCATGAAGTTCACGGAAGGCGCGAAGGAATGGTCCATTTGCAGCGGCTGGTTCGAGGATCCTTCCCCCCTTGGGGGCTTCACCTAAGGCCACCATGAATTCTACGAGTTCGGGCGGGGTTTCTACTCGCCCGAGGTTCCCCTCATGAGCGTTTTGCTTTTTAAAGCCCTCGCGGGTTCGCAAGGACATGCACCACCCACATGATAGCCAGTTCCCCCCTTCTTGGGGGCTAGGTTCACCTCCCGCCCCGCAGCCCTTATGGACTCCTGAGGGACTTCGAGGACCCTCGAGGTGGGAGGCCTTCGGCCTTCAGGCGGGCGAGCCCCCTCTCCGGGCGGGGCTTCAGCTCCAGGTGACGCCGGGCCCCTTGGGGGGTTGACGGAGAGGGGTCCTTAGGCCCATACTGTATACAGGATGCAAACCCGGGCCTTCCACCGTCCCCACCAGGTGCGGGAGGCCGTGTACCGCCACCTCAAGGGGCTTATCCTTTCGGGCCGGCTCCTCCCCGGGGCCAAGCTTTCCGAGCCCGCCCTGGCCCAAGACCTTGGGGTTTCCCGCACCCCCATCCGGGAGGCCCTGGTGCGGCTTAGCGAGGAGGGGCTAGTGGAGCTCCTCCCGGGCCGGGGGGCGAGGGTGCGCCGCCTGAGCCCGGAGGAGGTGGAGGAGGTCTACCAGGTGCGGGCCCTCCTGGAGGGGGAGGCGGCCAAGGAGGCGGCCCTTAGGGCCTCTAGGGGAGAACTTGGGGAGCTTGAAGCCCTCCTCCAGGCCATCGACGAAGCCCCCCCAGAGGATTACCCCGAGCAGATGCGGCGCGATCTGGAGTTCCACCGGGCCCTGGTGCGCCTATCAGGAAACCGCACCCTTTTGCGCCTTTATGAGGACCTCCTTTCCGCTTTGGCCCTTGCCCGGAGCACCCTTCCCACCCTTTCCCAGGAGGAAAGGACCCGGAGGGAGCACTGGGCCATCCTCGAGGCCCTAAGGGCTAGGGATCCGGAAGGGGCGAGGAAGGCGGTGGAGGCCCACGTCCACCGGTTCAAGGCCCTGGTGCTGGCCAAGCTGAAGGAGGGGATATGACCCTAGAGACCGCATACCGGAGCCTGGTCCTGGGGGTGGCGGGCCATCCCTGGGTGGAAGGGCTTATCCGCCACCGGGCCCGGGGCCTGGTGCGGCGCTACGTGGCCGGGGAAACCCTAGAGGAGGCCTTAAGGGCCGCAGAGGCCTTGGAGGGGACAGGGGTCCACGCCATCTTGGACCTCTTGGGGGAGGGGGTAGGCCGGGAGGAGGAGGCCCTTGCCTTCCAGGAGGCCCTTCTTGGCCTCATCCGGGCCCTTGGGGAGAAGCCTTGGCCCAAGTACGTCTCCCTCAAGCCCACCCAGCTGGGCCTGGACCTTTCCGAAGGCCTGGCCTATAGGCTTCTCCTGGGGCTTGTGGAGGAGGCGGAGCCCCGGGGGGTTTTCCTCCGGTTGGACATGGAGGACTCCCCCCGGGTGGAGGCCACCTTGCGCCTCTATAGGCGCCTAAGGGCCCAGGGGTTTTCCGGGGTGGGGATCGTCCTCCAAAGCTACCTCTACCGCACGGAGCGGGATTTCTCCGAGCTCCTTCCCCTCCTTAAGGAAGGGGCCGACCCCGCAAAGCCCCCCTTGCGCCTGGTCAAGGGGGCCTACCGGGAGCCTAGGGGGGTAGCCTTCCAGGATAAGCGCCTCATCGACGCCCAATACCTCTACCTGGCCAAGTGGGCCCTAAGGGAAGGCCTACCCGTGGCCTTTGCCACCCATGATCCCCGCCTCATCGGGGAGATCAGGCGCCACGCGGAGGCCTTCGGCATCCCCAAGGGGCGCTTTGAGTTCCAGTTCCTCTACGGGGTTCGTCCAGCGGAGGCCCGCCGCTTGGCGGGGGAAGGGTACCGGGTTAGGGCCTACGTGCCCTACGGGACCCACTGGTACCCCTACCTCACCCGGCGGATCGCCGAGCGGCCGGAAAACCTCCTCTTGGTCTTGAGGAGCCTTTTGGGAGGGTGAGATGACGGTAGAGCCTTTTAGGAACGAGCCGGTGGAGACCTTTTCCACAGAGGAGGCCCGGCGGGCCATGCGGGAGGCCTTGAGGGCTGTGCGGGAAGGGTTTGGGCGCCACTACCCCCTCTATATCGACGGGGAATGGGTGGATACCGGGGAACGTTTGGTCTCCCTCAACCCTTCGAACCCCAAGGAGGTGGTGGGCACCCTGGCCAAGGCCACCCAGGCCGAGGCGGATGCGGCCCTTGAGGCCGCCTGGCGGGCCTTTAAGACCTGGAAGGACTGGCCCCAGGAGGACCGTAGCCGCCTCCTCCTCAAGGCCGCGGCCCTCATGCGGAGGAGGAAGCGGGAGCTCGAGGCCACCATCGTCTACGAGGTCGGCAAGAACTGGGTGGAGGCCAGCGCGGACGTGGCCGAGGCCATCGACTTCCTGGAGTACTACGCCCGCCAGGCCCTCAAGTACAAGTACCCCGCCGTGGAGGTGATGCCTTACCCCGGGGAGGACAACGAGAGCTTCTACCTGCCCTTGGGGGCTGGGGTGGTCATCGCCCCTTGGAACTTTCCCGCGGCCATCTTTACGGGGATGATCGCAGGGCCGGTGGCCGTGGGCAACACCGTGGTGGCCAAGCCCGCAGAGGACGCGGGGGTGGTCGCGGCCAAGGTTTTCGAGGTCTTCCACGAGGCCGGCTTCCCCAAGGGGGTGGTGAACCTCCTCTTTGGGGAGGGGGAGAAGGTAGGGGCCTACCTGGTGGAGCATCCCCGGACCCGGTTCATCAACTTCACGGGGAGCCTCGAGGTGGGGCTTTGGATCCACCAGGCGGCCTCTAGGCTGGCCCCGGGGCAGCGTTTCCTCAAGCGGGCCTTCCTGGAGCTTGGGGGGAAGGACGCCATCATCGTGGACGAGACCGCGGACTTTGACCTCGCGGCCCAGGGGATCCTCGTCTCCGCCTACGGCTTTCAGGGGCAGAAGTGCTCCGCGGCGAGCCGCCTCATCCTTACGGAAGGGGCCTATGGGCCCGTTTTGGAGCGGGTCCTTCGGGGGGCGGAGAGGCTCGTGGTGGGCCCTGCGGAGGAGAACCCCGACCTCGGCCCCGTGGTGAGCCAGGCCCAGGAGGAGAGGATCCTCTCCTACATCGAGATCGGCAAGGGGGAGGCCCAGCTGGTCCTTGGGGGGAAGCGCCTGGAGGGCGCGGGGTATTTTATCGCCCCTACGGTCTTCACCGAGGTGCCCCCCAAGGCCCGCATCGCCCAAGAGGAGATCTTCGGCCCCGTGCTTTCCGTCATCCGGGTGAAGGACTTCGCCGAGGCCTTGGAGGTGGCCAACGGTACGGTCTACGGCCTTACCGGGGGGGTCTACTCCCGGAAGCGGGAGCACCTGGAGTGGGCGAGGCGCGAGTTCCACGTGGGGAACCTCTACTTTAACCGCAAGATCACCGGGGCCCTGGTGGGGGTCCAGCCCTTTGGCGGGTTCGGGCTTTCCGGCACCAACACCAAGGCCGGGGGGCCCGACTACCTCCTCCACTTCCTGGAGATGAAGACGGTGGCCGAGCGCTTCTAGTAGAATCCGGGCGGGTGATGCCATGCCCCTAGCCGCCTACCGCCCCCCGGAGGACCCCGGGCTTTGGGAGACCTACCTCGGGTGGCTGGAAAGGGCCCTGAAGGTGGCCCGGGTCCACCCCACCACCCTCGAGTACCTAGCCCACCCCAAGCGCTTGGTTACCGTCTCCTTGCCCATCGTCATGGACGACGGGAAGGTGCGGATCTTCCAGGGCTATCGGGTGGTGCACGACATCGCCCGGGGGCCAAGCCTTGGGGGGGTGCGCCTCCACCCTGGGGTGAGCCTGGGCCAGGCTGCGGCCCTGGCCGCTTGGACGACCCTGAAGGCCGCGGTGTACGACCTCCCCTTCGGAGGGGCCGCGGGGGGGGTACGGGTGGATCCCAAGGCCCTTTCCTCGCGGGAGCTCGAGCGCCTGGTGCGGCGCTATGTGGCCGAGCTCATGGGGCTGATAGGACCCGACGTCGACATCCTAGGGCCCGACCTGGGCACGAACCCCCAGGTCATGGCCTGGATGGTGGACACCTATTCCATGAACGTGGGCTCCACGGTACCCGGGGTGGTTACGGGGAAGCCCCATGCCCTGGGGGGCCTTCCGGAAGGGGGCAAGGCCGTGGGTTTGGGCGCGGCCCTTATCCTCAAGGAGGTGGCGGCCAAAGGGGGGTTTCCCCTCGAGGGGGCCAAGGTAGCCCTCCAGGGCCTAGGCCAGGTGGGCCGGGGCTTTGCCCGGCACGCCCAGGCCCTGGGCCTTAAGGTGGTGGCCGTTTCCACCCTCCAAGGGGCCATGTACGATCCTGGGGGCCTTCCCCTAGAGGAGGTTCTCGCCGAGCCAGGGGAGCTTCCCCGCCATGACCTCCCCCCTGAGGCCCTCTTGGGCCTCGAGGTGGACTACCTGGTCCTGGCCGCTAGGGAGGGGGCCATGGACGGGGCGCTGGCCCAAGGGGTGCGGGCCCGGGTGGTCTTGGAGCTCGCGAACTTCGGCCTGACCCCGGAGGCGGAGGCCCACCTGCGGGGCCGGGGGGTGTGGGTGGTCCCGGACCTCCTTATGGGGGGTGGGGGGCTTCTTGGGAGCTACCTCGAGTGGGTGCAGGACCTGAGCATGTTCTTCTGGTCAGAAGGGGAGGTGCGGGCCCTCTTTGCCCGCAGGCTAGCCCATACCGTGGGAGAGGTGTGGGCCCGGGCTGAGGCGTTTGGGGGGGATCTCCGCCTTGGGGCCATGGCCTTGGCCTTGGAGCGTTTGGATGAGGCCACGCGCCTGCGTGGCGTCTACCCTTAGGAGGAGGCCTTATGAAGAGCGAGCCCCTTTCCTTTCTCGGTAAGGACGACGGGCCTTGGCGCATCTTCACCGAGCAGGTGGACCGGGTGGTGCCCTACCTGGGCCGGCTCGCCCCCCTGGCGGAGGGCCTCAAAAGGCCTAAGCGCATCCTGGTGGTGGACGTGCCCATCCGGTTGGATGACGGGACCGTGGCCCATTTCGAGGGGTACCGGGTGCATCACAACACCGCCCGGGGCCCGGCCAAGGGAGGGGTGCGCTTCCACCCCCAGGTCACCCTTTCCGAGGTCATGGCCCTGGCCGCCTGGATGACGGTCAAAAACGCCGCGGTGGGCCTGCCCTATGGGGGGGGTAAGGGTGGGGTGCGGGTGGACCCTAGCCGGCTTTCCCCGGGGGAGCTCGAGCGCCTGGTGCGCCGCTACACCTCGGAGGTTGGGATCCTCCTCGGGCCTGACCGGGATATCCCCGCCCCCGACGTGAACACCGGGGAGAGGGAGATGGCCTGGATGATGGACACCTACTCCATGAACGTGGGCCGGACTGCCCTAGGGGTGGTCACGGGGAAACCCGTGAGCCTGGGGGGGTCCTTGGGGCGGAAGGAGGCCACGGGTCGGGGGGTGTTCATCGTCGCGGCCGCCTTGGCCAAGAAGGTGGGCCTCCCCATCCAGGGGGCCCAGGTGGCCATCCAGGGCTTTGGCAACGTGGGAAGCGCCGCGGCCCGGGCCTTCTACGACCACGGGGCCCGGGTGGTGGCCGTGCAGGACGCCACGGGGACGGTGTACAAGGAGGAGGGCCTAGACCCCTATGACCTTCTCCGCTATGTGGCGGAGGTGGGAGGGGTGAGGGGGTACCCCAAGGCCGAGCCCTTACCGGCCCCGGAGTTTTGGGCCTTGCCCGTGGACTTCCTCATCCCCGCGGCCCTCGAGGCCCAGATCACGGAGCATAACGCCTGGCGCATCCGGGCCAAGGCGGTGGTGGAGGGGGCAAACGGCCCCACCACCCCGGCTGCGGACGATATCCTCCAGGAAAAAGGGGTGTATGTGGTCCCCGACGTCATCGCCAACGCGGGCGGGGTTACGGTGAGCTACTTCGAGTGGGTCCAGGACTTCAACGCCTACTTCTGGACGGAGGAGGAGATCTACGCCCGCCTGGAGAAGGTCCTCACCGAGGCCTTTGAGGCGGTTTGGCAGGTGGCCGAGGCGCGCCGGATCCCCTTGCGCACCGCGGCCTACGTGGTGGCCCTGACCCGGGTCCTCGAGGCCCGGGCCCTCCGGGGGCTTTACCCTTAAGGTGCAACCCGACTGGCCCCGCTTTGGCCGCGTAACCCTAAAGCCCATCCGGGAGGGGCTTACGGAGGAGGAGTGGCGGGGCCTTTACGATACCTTCCGTGACCCCGAGGTGGCGGCTTGGAATGGCTCAAGCCCCTTGAGGCTTCCCCTTTGGCTTTTCAAGCGTTTTGTCCAGGGGGATGCCCGCCGGCCCGACCGGAGGCCCTTCGTCATCCTGGACGAGGAGGGCCAGTACGTGGGCACGGTAGAGCTTTACGAGATCCGGGAAGGGGAGGCCACCTTGGGGATCCTCCTCCGCCGGGACCGTTGGGGAAAGGGCTATGGCCCGGAGGCGGTGCGGGCGGCTTTGGCCTATGCCTTTGGGCCTTTGGGCCTGAGGAAGGTGCGCCTTTCCACCTTTGCCCACAACCTAAGGGCCCAGAAGGCCTTTAGGAAGGCGGGTTTCCGGGAGGTGGGCCGGGGGCCTGGCCCGGGGGCCCGGGAGGACGTGTACATGGAGGTGAGCCGTGAGGATTTTAGCCCCGAGGCTTAGGGAGGAGGTCTTCGCCCTCCTAGAGGGGGTGGAGGTGCGTTTCCTGGACGAGCCTTGGCCCGAGGCCGTGGACTTCTTCCTCCCCCCTTACGGGAAGGAGGAGGCCGTCCGGGAGGTCCTGGAAAGGGTAGGGGTCCGGGTGGTCCAGACCCTCTCTGCGGGGGTGGACTGGATCCTCCCCCTGGTGCCCCAAGGGGTCATTCTCTGCGACGGCTCGGGGATCCACGATGGCCCCGTGGCCGAGTGGGTGGTCATGGCCCTCCTTGCCCTCCTCAAGGACCTCCCGGGCTTCCTCGAGGCTCAAGGGAAGCCCCTTTGGGCCCCTAGGGTTTTGCCGGACCTGGAGGGGAAAAGGGTCCTCCTCCTGGGCTACGGATCTATCGGGCGGGCGGTGGAGGCCAGGCTTCGGCCCTTTGGGGTGGAGATCCTCCCCGTGGCGAGGCGGGACCGGCCCGGGGTCTACACCCCGGAGGACCTGCCCCACCTCCTCCCCCAGGCGGATGCGGTGGTCCTCCTCCTGCCCCTCACCCCCAAGACCCGGGGCCTGGTGGACCGGGATTTCCTGGCCCGGATGAAGCCTAAGGCCCTCCTCCTCAACGCGGGCCGGGGGGGGCTGGTGGACACCGAGGCCCTCCTCGAGGCCCTAAGGGCGGGCCATATCCGGGCGGCCCTGGACGTGACCGACCCCGAGCCCCTGCCCGAGGACCACCCCCTTTGGCGGGCGCCTGGCCTCCTCCTCACCCCCCATGTGGCGGGCCTTTCCGAGGGGTTTCCCCGCCGGGCGGGGCGGTTTTTGGCCGAGCAGGTGGGGCGCTACCTCCGGGGAGAGCCTCTTCTCAACGTGGTCCAGGAGGGGTATTAGCCCTTCCTTGGCCTCCGCCTCATAGCTCGCCTTGGAAGGCCTTTTCCAATATGGCCTGCTCCAGGCGCTGGAGTTCCGCTATGGTCGTCTCCTGAGCTTTCCGCAGGGCCTTGACTCTCTCCTGCACTGCCTCCAGGTGGGCCACTATGCGGCGTTGTTCCTCGAGGGGTGGGAGGGGGATGAGCACACCGTATATATCTTCCTGTGATAAAGAAGGTTGAGCTCCTTGCTTTGCTAAAGAGCCAAGGTTTGCTTTCTTAAGTGCTAAAACTATGTAAAGCGGTTCACAAGATACTAACCAACGGTCTACATACATCGCGTTGTCTGAAATCCAAGCTGGCGCCTTAGCGTGGTTAATCGCACCACATGCTCCAACCCGCCCTATGATGATTGTATCTCGGTCAACTCAAAACTTGCACCTCCCGCATACCCCGCATAAACCTTCACCTCTTGTCCCCCCCAACGGCCCCAAGCCCAGGGCTCGCCACTTCCTGACCAACACCTGAACCAAAACCTTCGGCAACAAAACCCGCACCACAAGCACCCCAGCCTCCCGCCAAACAAGGCCCCCCTC